>JAJDNS010000156.1 GCA_022340585.1 Acidobacteriota bacterium | reverse complement strand
ACCTCGTGGTGCTCGAAGGTCGCGAGGAGATCCTCGAAGTCCTGGACCGTGTCCAAGCTCAGCCTTCGTCGGGAGGGCCGGCGCCCCGCGCCGCTTCCACGACCTCGACATCGCGCCGAATCGCGACGAGGGCGGAGAGGCGCTCCTCCGGGGTCCGGTTCTGCCAGAAGTCCAGGTCCCACGCCTCGGCGTCCTCGAAGCTCGTCGCCACGTGGGCGACCATGCGCTTCCGGCGTTCGCGACTGCGCTCCTCGAGGGTCATGGACGGCATCCCATTCTCCGTATTTGCCATTGTATCAGCCTCTTGTCGGGGGACCGGGGCGCCACGACGGCCCCTGGAAGCGCTTCCTTGTTGAACAGCCAACGCTGTGTCGTGGTTTTTTCGGGGAAATCAAAAGCCTCCGTGTGGGGTGGGCTCTCTATCCAAGCGCCTTCTACCCCACGGGGGCTCTTGTTCTGCCTGCTTCTCGTGAATTATTCGGGCCAGGTCGTCACTGTGAAGGCGGGAGCCGCTTCCTCGGGCACCTCGATGGGCACGAAGAGCCCGATAGACCTTTCGAGGCTCCAGCGAGGCCCGGTAGGTCCCGCTTTGCACGCAGATGACGAAACGTTGCTTCTGATCTGCCATGGCTCAGTCCAGAAGGCGCTTGATCTTCAACGTTCCCGTCCCGAGGGGCTCGAGGATCTCGTAGGGGCCCAGCCGTGTGCCCGGTGACAGTGACACCGCACCCTCCGAGCTCGACGAGTCGGCCCGATTATCCCCCGCATCGCGGAAACGGAAAGACCTTTCGGGCTCTTTCGGCACGCGGGCCCTCGTAGAATCAGCCGACCGAACTCTCCGTGTCCCCGATCCGCTCTCGAGGCTCTCGCGTCCGCCACCCGCCCTCACGAGCCCTCGATGACGGCCAGGTTCTCCTTCACCTGCTTCTCGTCCACCATGTTGGAGATGACGGCCGACAGGTGGGGGTTGGACAGGCCGAACCGGTAGGCCTTCTGGAAGACGTTGAGGCTCTCGTCGGGGACCGTCCGCTCCAGCAGGGCGACCCTCTCCGGTCGTGGCGTCGCGTCACGGTTGGGCTCGAACATGGCCTGGGCCACCTTCATGGCGATCACCCCGAAGTCCGCCTTCTTCGCCTCCTCCAGCGCGGGCGCGACGTGGGCGTGGTTCACCAGGTTGTAGGCGACCATGGCCGCGGAGTAGACGCCGCTCGCGATCGCGCCGCGCAGGACGCCGGCCGGGTCGTTGTGGGCCGAGACCCCGAGGGCGCGCACCTTGCCCTCCTGGCGGAGCTTCTCGAAGGTCTCGTGGACCTCGGGGATCTGCGTCTCCGCGTACGAGGAAGCGCCGTGCGGGCACATCAGGATGTCGACGTGGTCGGTCTTCAGGCGGCGGAGGCTCTCCTCCACCGAGCGGACCATGGTCTCGGCGTAGGTGGCCCGGGCGTCGATCTTCCCGGGGTACCGACGCTCCAGGGCATCGGAGAGGGCGTCGGTCTCGATCTCCTGGAGCTGGCCCTGGAAGTAGTTGCCCATGTAGGAGGGGAGCGTGGCGTCGCGCTCCCGCAGGTCCGCCGCGACCTCCTTCAGGATCGACTCCTGCTCGGCCCGCGTCAGCCCCGCGAAGATCTCCTGGTAGGCCTGGTTCCGCGCCCCTCCCAGGGGGCTGACCTTGGTGGTGAGGAAGACGCGGTCCCGTCCGACGGACCGGAGGACCTGGGCGTAGCCCGGCTCGCTCTTTCCACCCGCATAGACCGGGGCCGTGTCGAGGTAGTTGAGACCGCGCTCCACGGCCACCTCGACGTGCCGGCGATTGTCCGGGGTGATGGGGTCGCCGCCCTGGACGATCTCCGACACCATGAATCCGGTGCGTCCGAGGCGGCGGTACTTCATTCCCGCCTGCCGGTTGCGCCACTCGCCCGGCGAGCCGTCCGCGCTCAGCCGCCCCGCGGCCCCGAGCGCCGCCGCCGCGCTGCCCGCGGTCACCAGCGAGGCCTTGAGAAACTCCCGTCGATCGAGGGGCCCGTTCATCGCTGCCTCCTTGGGAAGATACCCGGCCAGTGTAGTCGATCGCGGTGGCAGGAGGACCCCTGAAACTCCCTTGCCTCTCGACTGTGACTTCGGCCCGTGCGCGCTCGATCCTACGGGTGGGACGTACTGCGAGGCGAGCTCGGCTCGTCTGGGGGCTCAGTCGCCCGGATTCGGGAGTGCGCTCCCTTTGGCCTCGAGCTGCTGCGCCCACCCCAGCGCCACCTCGATCCGGGCGGTCTCGGTCTCGTCGTGCTCCAGCTCCACGAACACGAAGGCGTCGCCCGCCGGCGACACGTCCCAGTTCACGAAGGGAGCGGTCGAGGTGAGGTAGCGAAAGATCGGCATGTCCCCAAAGAGCTGCCGGGGGGGGGCGGGCTGGAAGGTCTCACCCGGCCGGACCTCGACCGCCATCACCGGCCGCCCCACGTCCCGGAGGGCGATGTAGTAGAGCTCGCGACCGTCGCCCCGCCAACGGGGGTAGCCCCCCACCTCCGTGGACACCTGCCACTTTCCCTCTCCGCCGACGGGCCTCACGAACACGTTCGAGTTGCCGCTGGCGGGCTGCGCGTAGGCGATCCAGCGCCCGTCCGGAGAGAACACGGGCCCGCTGGCGTCCTGCTCGAAGAGCCCGGGCTCCTCCCCCTCTTCTATGAAGTAGATGTCGGTGGAAGGCCCCAGGCGCGTGTAGGCCAGGGTGCGGCCGTCTGGCGTCCACGATCCGGGCAGCAGGGGGGTGGGGTCGGCGGCGGTGAACCTGTGAACGGCGCCGCTGCCGTCGGCCGACTTCAGGACGATGGCGCCCTCTGTCGAGTCGTAGTAGGTGAGGGAGCGGCCGTCCGGGGTCCACAGCGGGTACGCGGCCTGGCCGGCGAAGGTGAGCCGGGTCAGGCCCTCCGTGGCGAGCGAGTGGACCCAGACGTCTCCGCCGGCGCCGGATGACCCGACCCCGACCACGTAGGCCAGGTGCGCCCCATCCGGTGAGAACCGCGGGTGGTGGAGGCCTTGCTGCCCGAGGGGCAGCCGACGGGCCTGACCCTGCCGGTCGAGCACGGCCAGGTGCCCACCGCCCTGCTCGAGGCCGCCGGGGACGTAGGCCAGGGTCCCGTTCCGCGCCACCGCGAAGTAGCCGGCGCCGCTGCTCGGGTCCCCTCCGACGCCCTCGAGGACCGGTCTCGGCTCCCCGAGGATCTCCACCGTGTCGGGGGCGAAGGAGACCGCGTACAGAACCCCCCCGCGGGAGTAGACGAGCGTCCGAGGCGGCACGAAACGGGCCATGCTGGCGCCCTCCACCAGGACCCGGAGCTCCCCGCCGTCGAGGGAATACGCGGCGATCTGGGCGTCGTTGAAGTCGTTGGGGCTGTCCAGGGTGCCGATGGTGAACAGGACCGTTCGGCCCCCCGGGAGGACGTCCGGCCACCGGTAGGTGCGCTGTCCGCTCTCCGTGTCGACGTCGACCACGAGCTCGGGCGCGCCCCCGGCGGAAGAGACCTTCCACAGGCCCGACGTGTACTCCGGGGAATAGAAGATGGAGCCGTCCTCCGCCCACACCCCGCCGCGCCACGTCGGGGCCTCGGCGAGGGACACCGGCGTTCCGCCCCCGACCGGCACCTTCTTCAAGCGGCCATCGCCGAAGAAGGCGAGGGACAGCCCGTCGGGCGAGAAGAACGGGCTGTTGCCCCCTTCCGTCCCGGGCACGGTCCAGGGCTCGGTCTGATCGAGGGCGCGGAGGTGGATCATCGACTGGCCCGAATCGCTGGCGAGGGCGGCAAAGGCCAGGGTGCGGCCGTCGGGCGACAGCGCCACGATCGGGACATCGGCGAAGGCGAGCGGCTGCTCGGTGGCGAGGGCTACGTCGAAGCGGGTGAGTGGGGTCTCGCGGGCGCCACCCTGGGGGTGCCCCAGGAGCGCCGCCGCCGCGACTCCCACCGCCGCCACCGCCGCCAGCCAGGCCAGGCGCTCGCGCCAGGGAGAGGGAGCCTGAGCCGCCGCCACCACCGCGGGCTCCTCACCGGCCGCATCTTCGAGAAGGAGGCGCGCGTCCGCCACGTCGTGCAGACGCGCCCCCGGGTCCTTGGCCAGGCAGCGGCGGAGGACGCCCACCGCCCGGGGCGGCGTCCCCGCCGGCAGCGCGCTCCAGTCCGGCTCGTCCTTGATGACCGAGGCCAGGATGTCCGACGCGGTCTCCCCCTCGAACAGGCGGCTCCCGGTCAGCATCTCGAAGAGCACGACCCCGAATGCCCAGATGTCCGCCCGTTTGTCGGCCGGCCGTCCCCGTGCCTGCTCGGGCGACATGTAGGCCGCGGTCCCGAGAATCAGGCCGGCTGCCGTCCCGGTGTGGGCCAGGGTGGGGGACTGGGACAGGTCGGGCGTCGAGCCGGACGCCTTCTCCGCCGCCCAGGCCTTGGCGAGGCCGAAGTCGAGGACCTTCACCTTCCCGTCGGGGGTGAGCTTCACGTTGGCGGGCTTGAGATCGCGGTGGACGATGCCCTGCTCGTGCGCGGCCCCGAGGGCCTCCGCGATCTGGCCCGCCAGGTCGAACGCCTCGTCCACGGGGATCGGCCCCCGCTTCAGCCTCTCGGAGAGGTCTTCGCCCTCCACCAGCTCGAGGACGAGAAACGGCTGGCCCCCGGCCTCCTCGAGGCCGTGGATGCCGGCCACGTTCGGGTGGTTGAGGGAGGCGAGCAGCTGCGCCTCGCGCCGAAACCGGGCGAGGCGTTCGGGATCCCCCGCCACCTCTCCCGGGAGCGCCTTGATCGCCACCTCGCGGCCGAGCTTCGTGTCGGTGGCGCGATAGACCTCGCCCATCCCGCCGGCGCCGATGGCGGCGGTGACGCGGTAATGGGCGAGGGTCTGGCCGATCAGGGCGAGGCTACTCCTCGGGAGGGTCCGAGACGGGGGCGTCCACCGCGACCTTCCACTCGCCCTGGTCGTTCTTCTTCCACACGTCGACGTAGTGCCCCTTCTGGGTCGCCGGTTCTCCGTCGGGGGCGCTCATGGTGAGAGTGTACGCGCCGGTCTCGTAGGCCAGGTCTCCCGATCGCGCCACCACCACCTCGTCGGCGGCAAAGGACAGGGCGAAGTTGGGGTCCTGCATCATCCCGGCGATGCCCTCTCGGAGGGCGGCCATCCCCCGGGCGTCGGGCGCGGCCTCCAGCAGCAGGACGCCGTCCTCGGCGTAGAAGGATGCGAACTTCTCCGCGTCCTTCGCCTCGGCCGCGGCCGACCACTCCTTCACTGCGGCGTGGATGGTCGATGCGTCGGCGGCGCGGGTGTCCGGCGGCTCCGCGGGGGGCGGCGCCTCGGCCGCGCACCCGGCCAGGGCCAGGACTCCGATCATGGCGACGTTTCGACTGAGCGGCTTCATGGGGTCTCCTCCTTCAGACGGGCTTCGTGAACCAGGCGTCGGGGGCGCTGGTCACGCCCGCCGCCTCCATCACCTCGCGCAGCCGCGGCGATTCGATGAAGGCCTTGGCCTTCTCCAGGGTCTCGAAGTCGTGGGTCACGGTCACGTCGTTGCCGTTCACCACCGAGCGGCACACCGATTCCCCCACGACGCCGAGCCCGCCCCGCTCCCCGTCGAAGTCGTGGTAGGCCTTCAGCCACTTGTCGAAGTCCGCGACCTCGTGTCGCACGAACATCCTGACCATGCTTCCTCCCCCCGGGACGTCCCGAGTGGCGAGCTCGGACTGGACCGCGAGCCCTGCCGCTTCAGGATCGTCCGCGCACTCACTTGTAGATAGAGACTGCAACGACGATACCCCGAATGCCTTGGGCGCGTCCAACGGGGCGCCCGGGGCATCAGGTCGTCGCCGGGTCGCTCACTCGACGAGGGCGGGCCAGTTGAGGGTGAGCGGCGGCCGCTCCGGATCACCCGCAACCTCCGGGGGGAGGACCCTGATCGCCACCTTGGTGTCGGTGGCCCGGTGGACCTCGCCCATCCCCCCGGCCCCGAGGGCCGCGGTGACCCGGTAGTGAGCGAGGGTCTGCCCGATCATCCTGCCGTGACCTTGCTCACGAAAGCGCAGGCCTGGGCCGCGTGGGCGGTCATGTCCCGCTCGTTGCGAAACGCCGAGAGGACTGTTCGGTCCTTCCCGATCACGTAGGTCACCCGCTTGGCGATGCCGATGATGGGCCAGCGCACCCCGTAGGACTTGAGGATCGTTCCTTTCGGATCGCCCACGAGAGGAAACGGCAGGGCCAGGCTCTCGCGGAAGCGATCGTTGGCCTCCTGCGGATCGCCGTTGACGCCGACGACATCCGTGTCGGCCTCCGCCATCGTCTCGTACAGCCGACGAAACTCGCCGGCCTCCCGGGTTCAGCCCTTGGTGAAGGTCTTCGGGAAGAAGTACACCACCACCTTGCGCTCGTCGAGCATCCGGTGGAGTGTGCGGTCGCCGACGGGGAAGTCCGGGGCCAGATCTCCCTTCTGCAGCATGAACGGTCCCTATTCGCCCGCTCGCCGGCGGGTCGAGGGCGGACCGCTGGCACCCTCCTGGAGGGCAAAGACCCGGTTCCGCCCGAGGATGTAGAGCACCCCGTCCCTGGCCACCGGGGTGGAGTAGACGGAGACGCCCATGTTGGGCTCCGCGATCAGCTCCTTGGTCTTCCCGGCCTTGAGGATGGCCACGTCGCCGTCCTCGTCACCGATGTAGACGCGCCCGTCGGCCACGAAGGGCGATCCCCAGACCGCGGCCAGCAGGTCGTGAGTCCAGTAGTGCTCGCCGGTGCGAGCGTCCAGGGCGTACAGGAACCCCGAGAGGTCGGACTCGTAGAGAATCCCGTCGTGGATCGCCACGGTGGAGATCGTCCGGTAGAAGTCCTCCCCCCCGCGGTGCCAGACCATGCCCTTCTCGGTGACGTCGCCCTCGAGGGTGGCGTCGATGCACCAGAAGTTTCCCAGGCCCTCCCCGTGCTCGGGGTCCTGGCCCACGCCGATGTAGACCTTGTCCTCCCAGATCACCGGGGTGGCGATCAGGTTGTTGCGGGTCCCGCGCCCGCCCAGGACCCACTCGGAGTCCTTGGGGTTGGCATCGAACTTCCACAGGAGCTTCCCGGTCTTCGGCTCGAAGCTGTAGACCCATCCGTCACCGCCCGGGAAGATCACCTGCGCGCGTCCCTGGACGACGCCGTAGGTCGGGTTCGACCAGGTGCCGTGGAGGATGTTCTCGCCGGGCAGGTTGCTCTCCCAGAGGAGCTCCCCGGAGTCCGCCTTCATTGCGACGAAGCTCGGGGCCATCGGCGCCGGGACGTTGACGTGGCCCTCGTCGACGCCGTTGCCGGTGGTGGCGTAGAGGATGCCGTCCACGACCAGGGGGGAGCTCACCGCCAGGTTGTGCGGGAACACGTCGAGCTCCCCGATCATGTCGTACTCCCACGTGACGGAGCCGTCCGTCTTCAGGCACACGAGAGTGGCCCGGTTGGAGGTGTACCAGAGATGGTCTCCCTCGACGAACGGGGTCGAGCAGATGCCCTGGTGTGGCCAGTCGTGGACCCGGCCGGCGGCGAGCTTCTCGTGGCTCTTCTGCCACAGGAAGCCGCCGTTCGCCTGGTCAAAAGCCATCACCACGCCCCGGTCGTCGGGCTCTTCCGGGACCCGCAGGCCGTCGTTGTTGGTCCCGACGAACACCTTCCCCCCGGTCACGACCGGCCCCGCGTAGGCCTGGGAGCCCACGTCGGCCCACCACTTGACGTTCTTCCCGGTCTTGACGTCCCAGTCGGCGGGGAGCCCCGTCTCGTCGGAGACCATGTTGCGCGCGAAGCTTCCCCCGAACATGCCCCGCTCGACCGCGGCGGGGGCGGCGAGCAGGACGACGGAGACGCCGCCGGCGAGAAGCAGGGCGAGAGCGACTGGCGTGCGGGTCATTCGTTCACCTTCACTGTGACGTTGTCGTAGTAGATGTCGATGGGGGAGTCGCCGTAGATACCCGGCGCGCCCTCCTGGACCACGATCGGGTCCTCGAGGGTGATCATCCAGTCCCCGGGCTCGGGCTCACCCTTCTTCCAGACCTTGCCGCGCGCCGTGCCCTTTGTCCCGTCGACGTCGACGCGCAGCTTGGCACGGTACCAGGTGTCGGCCTCGACCGGGAAGGGCACCGAGGCGGACTTCTCCAGGTGGGCGGCCCACGTCCGGATCTGCAGGCGCTGGTGGCGGCCCATCACGTCGAGAGTGTATCCCTGGTTGATGACGCCCATGTCAGGCATCCGCCGACCCTTCTTCGTCCCGAGGAGGTCGGCCTCGACGGTGTAGCCCTTCATGTCGGGAGGGCCGATGTAGACCGACGACCGCGAGAGACCCCGTTCGACCGGAGGCTTCTGGAGCCTCTGGCTGCCCCCGAGCTCGGCCACCTTGAAGCGACGACCGGCGCCGATCCAGTGACGGGGGACCTTCCCGTCGTCGAAGTCGAAGCTCCAGGGAAGAGGCCCGAAGAGGCGGACCTGGGCCGAGGCGGTGAGATCGCCAAACGTCGCCTCGACCTTGCCCGCCGTCGTGGCCGCCGGCGAGGTGAGGACCCCCTCGGCGGAGATCGAGCCGTCGAGGCCCTCGACCGTCCACCGGGCCTCGTCCTTTCGGATGAATCGACCCTTGTCGTCGAACAGCCAGGCCTCGAAGCTCACCGGCTCACCGGCGGTCCCGATGACCTCCGCCGGCACCACGCGCAGCGCCGCCGGCCGTGCGTCGGCGGACGGGGGATCGAGTCCCGGCTCCGGTGCGCTCGCGGTGACCTCGAACGGGGCGTCCTTGCGCCCCACGCAGTACAGCCCGTCCTCGGCCGTGAAGTACAGGCGCCCGTAGGCCACGGCCACCGAGCCCCAGATCTCCGCGAAGCGCCCCTCGGGCATCTCGATGTACTCCTCGTCGAGGACCCGAGCCTCCTCCAACGCCGGCTCGAGGATGAAGACGTGGCCATTCTCCTCGGTCACGAAGAGCTTCCCGTCCGCGAAGGTGGGCGCGGCGCGTCCGATGTTCCCGACGTTGAGCGTCCACCGGGGCTCGCCGGTCTTCAGGTCGAGGGCGTGGAGGTCCGCCGAGTTGCCGAGGAGATAGAGGCGCTCGCCGGCCGCGGTGGGCGAGGCAAATCCGACGCCGAGCCCGTTGGTCCGCCAGATCTCGGCGGTCTTGGTGACGTCTCCCCGGCCAGTGCCGTCGAGCGCCACCACCCGGCCCATCACGCCCGGGGCGTCGGTGTTCTCCTCGCTGTGGGCGGCGTAGACGGTGTCTCCCTTCACCAGGACCGGCACCTGGAGGCCGCGCAGGCTCAGGTCGAAGCGCCAGAGCGGCTCGCCGGTGCCCGCGTCGACGGCGTGGACCCAGCCGTCGGCCCCCGCTCCCACCACGACGCGTCGGCCGTCGATGGTGGCCACGGTGGGGCTCCCGTTGTTGTTCGCGTCCTTGAACATGACCTGCCCTGCGTTGGAAACCCAGAGCACCTTGCCGGTTCGCTTGTCGAAGGCCATGTAGCGCTGTCGCGGCGCCGCGGTGTCGCCCCACCCGGCGCCCACGATCCCGATGATCACCCGGTCACCGTCGACGACGGGGATGAGCGTCCGGCCCCCGAAGCCGGAGGCCCGCCCGAACTGCTCCCCGAGGCGTCGTTGCCAGACGATCTCGCCCTCGCGGTCGAAGGCGATGAACTGCCCGTCGACGTTCTGGGCGAACACGTACCCCGTCTCGCGGTCGCCGGCGAGGCTCGCCCACCCCACGCGGGAGAAGGGGACGGTGGTGTTGTAGACGGGGAAGCGCCGCTCCCAGAGCTTCTCCCCGGTGCCCGCGTCGAAGCAGGCCACGAGCTCCTGCCGGAGCAGATCCTCTCCGACACGGCCGCTCACGCAGGCGCGCCCGTCGAACACGATGGGCGTGACGCGGGTGGTGAGATCCGCCTTCCAGATGAGGTTCTCCCCGTCCCGGGACCAGCTCGAGACGAGGCCGGTCTCGTCGGAGGTGCCGTCGCGGTGCGGCCCACGCCAGTTCGGCCAGTCCTCGGCAACGGCGGGCACCGCCAGGGCCAGCGCAAGCGCCACCGCGGCCAGAGCGACGCCGACGATCGATCGTCGTGTCATCGTGTGAGACTCCCTTTGGGTTGGGTCGGTTCTCAGCATCCTAAGTCCCGCGGGGTGGAGGTTTCAAGTCCGACTGCCCCCGGGAAGGCGCCGAGATCCCGGGGTACCGTGGCGCCTAGGTTGCCGCGGCTTCCTTCCGTTCGTCGTGCTCCTGCGAGTCCCGTAGGACCTTCCGCTCCCTCAAGATGGCCGCGGCCAGGAAGAGCCAGCCGACGAGCAGGAAGAGGTTCGCCACTGCGAACGCCCGGATCCCCAGCCCCAGGACGCCGGCCAGCACCGCCACCGTCACCGCCGAACCCACGTCCCCCATGCGCACGAAGAAGGTGTCCACGGCCTGCTTGGCCTGGTACTTCATCTCCGTTGTGGTGGGCAGCCAGAGCATGTTACGGGTCGTGTTGTTGATCGAGTAGTCGGTGGCGTTCTCCGCGATCTTGCTGATGCGGACCACGGCGAGCACCGGGGCGAGCGCGATCGCCGTCGCGCCCATGACCGCGATGACCGGGAGGACGAAGAACGTCGGTCCCAGACCCGCGTACCTCACCAGACGGGACACGACGAACATCTGGAGCAGGGCACCGAGGAGGTTGACGTAGAAGTAGAAGTCGCCGGTGAACGCGTTGCCCATCTCCTCCTTGAAGTCGTGGAGCGCCTCGCCGCTCTCGAAAGGACCGTGGTCGTCCACGGCACCCATGACCCACTGGTTCATGGCCTCGTCGCGCATGTACTCGCCGTTGGTGTTCACCAGCGTGAACACCACGCTGAAAGCGGCCAGGTAGGTCAGGTACCGGTGCCTCCAGACCATCTGGAAAGCCCCTTCGCCGCTCTTCTTCCCGGCTTCGGTCGCAGCCCCGATGTCGCCCGCGTTCTGGTCTTTGATGGCCTTCTGCCGCCCCCCCTCAGGTCGGCGCGTCTCGCGCACGTGGACCACCTGGGTCAGAAGGGCACACAGGGAGAGAAGGATGGCGCTGACGGCGAACAGCTCGGCGGTGTCCAGCTGTCTGGCCATCGTCTTGACGACACCCGCTCCCAGCGCCGCGCCACTCGAGGCGCCGATCCCGACCATGGCGAAGAGCCGCTGGCCCTGCTCCTCCGTGTAGACGTCGTTGGCGAAGGCCCAGAACTGGGCCACGACCATCATGTTGAACAGGCCGACCCAGACGAAGAACACTACCGGCATCAGCTCCACGCTCGAGGTGGGCAGGATGGCACCCAGCGGACCGAGGGGAATACGCGCCGCGCGGAGCGTGTGGCTCGACATGGCGAGCGCGAACAAGGCCAGGTTCGAGACGAAGAACAGCGTGACGCCCACCACCAGCCGGTTGCGGGGCAGGCGCTTCGCATAGCGCGCGTAGGCAGGGACAGCGCCGAGAAGCGCGACCGCGATCACCGCACTCAGGTACGACTTGTACTGGGGGCCCGCCTCCATGACCCCGATCATCGAGTCCCGCAGCGGCTTGATCACGTAGTAGGCGGTCAGGAGGAGGAAGACGTTCAGCGTCAGCAGGACCGCGCTGATGCCCTCCCCGGCCTTGACCTGGGTGAAGACGGAGAGCAGCCTCTCGAGGGCACTCCGACGCTCGGACGGCGCGGGCTCGTCTGGGCTCGGCATGGGGAACGGTGGAGGCATTGTAGCGCGTGGCGGGGGGAGGCGTCCGGGTCGACCGCGCTGAGACTGTGGACCACGCGTTCGCCGCAGGCCGCGCCGAAGAGCAGCCTGCCGGTGAGTCCGTGGACCCTGGCGTGTACGGCGGGCCCCCAGCCCTTCTCAGTGGGGAGAGGGTCGCCCCTTCCAGCGTGCCGGCAGGTCGCACGCCTCAGGGGGCGACCAGCCGCTGCACCAGCCAATACAGCCCCACCGCCGCGATGAGCACGGAAGCGGGCCGGACGAGGGCCTTCCGGTCGCCACCCAGCTTCACCCACGCGCCCACGGCGAGCGTGGCAACAGCGATCACCCCGAGCTGGCCCAGCTCGACCCCGACGTTGAAGGCGAGGAGCGCGTTGAGCTGCTGTCCCTCGGGGAGTCCGATCTCTCCCAGGACGCCGGCAAACCCGAGCCCGTGGAGCAGCCCGAAGGCGAACACGAGCACGATCCGGGAGGCCCGGAGCTTCGGCGAGATCACGTTCTCCACCGCCACGTACACGATCGAGAGAGCGATCAGCGGCTCGACGACCTGAGGAGAGAGCCGCACCACTCCGTAGCTGGACAGCGCCAGGGTCAGGGTGTGGGCCACGGTGAACGCCGTGACCTGCGCCAGCAGGGGACCGAGGCGTGGGCTGAGAAGCGCCAGGCCGAGCACGAAGAGCACGTGGTCGAGACCCCAGGGCAGGATGTGAGTGACGCCCAGGGCAAGGAAGCGGAGGAAGGTCTCGAGGCGACCGGGCGTGACCCGTGGCCCGGCGAGGGGAACGGGCCAGCTCTCTGCTCCCGGCGCCAGGACCTCGACGGGTCCCGTCGCCTCGCCCGCGCGGGTGGCCGTGAGTCGCACCGGGGGAAACGCCCGCGAGGCGAAGAACGTGACCTCGCTCGCGTTCGCCGGCACCTGCCCCGAGAGCCGGGCCACGAGCCCCAGCGCCGTGGGCGGGAGCCCCTCGGGCGACGGCTGCCCGCGGGCGGGGAGGCTCACCTCGAAGGCGTCCGGCTCGCCGTCGAAACGCACCCGGAGGCGGCGCTTCAGCAGGACCTCGAGGCGCTCCACGAGATCGGCCCGGGCCGCGTCGTCCATGGCTTCGATCTCCGCCGCGAGGGCCGCCGAGTCGGCGGTGGACGCCACGCCCAGGGCGAGGGCGTCGAGGTCGCAGGTGACGTCCACGGTGTAGCTCCCGTCGCCGTGGAGCTCGAGGGTCACGTCGGTGAACGAGAAGTTGTGGGCCGCCGCGGGAGCGGTCATCCCGCCGAGCGACAGCGCCACGAGGAGGGCGAGGCGGCGTGTCAGATCTCTTCTCCCCCGTACCAGTCCGCGTGGGGCGACCACCCCTTGCACCGCAGGCACTGGGTCTCGGTCCACTGCCGACCGCAGGCCGGGCACCGGCCCCCGGTGTCGAAGGTGTTCCAGGAGTGGAGGCAGAGACACGCCCAGAGGTCGTCGCGGTCGGGCTCCCACGCACACCGCGGACAGCGGATCCTCCGGCGTCCCCACTTCTGGTCGTCGTCGTCCTCAACGTTGGACACGACCACGGGGTCTGGCCGGCGTTTCAGCAGAAGGAGTCGCTCGGTGGCCATCGTTCGACCCTAGCTTGGTTCAGCTTTCCGCCGGGGACAAGGGGCCCACCGCTTCACAAGACGTGACCGGGGTTTCGGTCCGGCAAACCCTGTCAAACCCCGTCACCGGAGCCCCGTCACGCGAAGCGATCTCGAAGACCTGGCGTTGATATTGAGAGCTGGGTCTGGGTCTCCCCCCGGCTCGGGGGTCACAAAGGAGGTCTTGATGAGAAACCATCGTCCCTGCCGTGTTGCTTTCGTGGCGGCCATCGCGGTTCTGCTGACGGGCACGCTGGGCTTCGCCGCGGACGACGCGGCCATCCGGCGAGACATCGAGGCCCGCTTCGAGAAGAAGGACATCGCCCGGGCCGCCGACGTCCAGGTCGCTGTCCACGATGGTGAGGTCACCCTGACCGGCGTCGCCACCAGCCTTCCCGCCAGCCGGGAGGCGGAGAAGCAGGCGCGCAAGGAGGCCCGGGTCGTCCACAACCAGATCCGCGTCCGCATCGAGGAGCCGGTGAAGGACGGCGAGATCATCGACGGGGTGCGCAAGGCCATCCTGAGCGAGCCACGCTACGGCATCTTCGACTATGTCGAGTTCGCGGTGAGCGACGGGGCGGTGCGGCTCGTGGGTTCGGTCGTCCAGCCCTGGAAGAAGAGCTCGATCGAGAGCCGGGTGGCTCGGGTGACCGGCGTGCGCGCGCTCGAGAACGACATCGCGGTCCAGTCGTTCAGCCGGTTCGATTCCGATCTGAGGACCTCGCTGGCCCGACGCATCTACGGCGACGCGCGGTTCGTCCACTACGCGCACCGGTCCAATCCTCCGATCCGCATCCTCGTCGACCGGGGCCACGTCACCCTGGCCGGCTGGGTCAACAGCCCGGTGGAGAAGGCGGTGCTCGGGACCATCGCCCTCAGCACCCCTTCGTTCGAGGTGAGCAACGAGCTGCGGGTGGACGGCGAGGTGCCCGAGGAGGATCGCAAGGAGGAGTCGACGCAGCTGTGACGTGCCTCCGGACCCTCCCTTCCGGGCAGCGCCTGGGAGGGAGGGTGTCCGCGGTCACGTGAAGTCACTCCGGATTTGGCCTAGTCTGGAGCCATGTCTGAAGACCCGAACCTCTTGAGCGTTCCGGCTCCCCGGCCCGCCAGCCGGACTCCCTTCCTCGTTCTCCTCGCCCTTCTCGTCGTCCTCGTCGCTGGCGTGGGCTTCGTGGGGTACCGGATCCTGGAGCGCCTCGACACCGTGGACCGGAAGGTCGCCGACCTGGCGGCCCGGGCGGACGACGCGAGGGCCCGCTCCCGCGAGGCGGGGGAGCTGTCCCGACAGGCATTCGACCGGGCCGACAACGCCGAGGCGGTGGCGCGCACGGCCGCGGAGGGCCGGCTGATCGCCGAGTCCGTGACCGCCGACGCCGTCGAGGAGGCCGACGCGGCCCGGGACGAGGCCGCCAGCGCGCGCGAGGCGGCGGCGCGGGCCGAGGCCGAGGCGGCCCGCGTCCGCAAGCAGGCCGAGGCCGAGGTCAACCGTCTCGAGCAGGCCCTCGGCCAGGTCGCGGAGACACGGCGGACCGCCCTCGGCGTCGTGATGAACCTCGGCAGCGACTACCTCAAGTTCGAGTTCGACAAGGCGGACCTGCGACCGGAGGACAAGGAGCTTCTCAGCCGCATCGCCGGCATTCTCCTCACCTCGAGGGACTACACGGTCGCCGTGCACGGCCACACCGACGACGTGGGAACCCAGGAGTACAACCAGAAGCTCTCCGAGCGCCGCGCCCAGGCGGTGCGGGACTACCTCGTCGAGGCCGGACTGCCGCCGGAGATCCTCAGCGTCGAGGGACACGGGAAGACCCTCCCGCTGGTGCAGGGAACGTCCGACGAGGCCCGGGCCAAGAACCGCCGGGTCGAGCTGGGCGTGGTCAACACCCGGATCCGCTACGGGCGGTCGATCCTGAGGTCCGAGAGATAGGGAGGCACGAGCCTCACGGGCCGACGACGACCACGGCCAGGGCGACCGGGCGTCGTGCGGGGTCGAGCCCCGCGGCCATCCGCCGCACCGCTGGCCCCCAGCCGGGCTCGTGCACCAGGCCGGCGGGGACCCGCCGCGTGCGGAGAGGCCTCCGGGTGAGGGCCTCGGCCCAGTCGGGCCGGGGACGACCTCCGGCGTCCAGCGCCACCGCCTCGAACGCCGGCCCGTCCCGGTAGAGCGCGAGGAGCGCGAGCCCCTTCTCCTGCCCCATCGCCACACGGAGCACCGACGCGCGCCCCCGCGGCGACTCCTCGATGCGGGCGAGCACGCCCTCGACCAGCGGGTGCCCGGCGGCAAAGAAGTCGATCCGCTCGTCGGCCAGCGCCTGCTCCCGGTCGAAGGTGCCGAGGAAGCTCGTGCCTCCCGGGACGCCGGGCAGGCTGTCCACCAGCGCCTGGTTGCCGAGCTCGACGGAGAAGACGTGACCGGAGTGCGGCTCGACGTGGAGGAAGAGGCGCTCGCAGGCGGTCACCACCACCTCCTCGGTGAGGGATTCGAGATCCGGGGGTACCCGGGCAAGGATCGTCTCGGCCATCTCCCGGCGATAGGGCTCGCGGTGCATCTCCCGCCACGCCGCCTCGCGGATGCGAGTCTGCGCCGCATGGGCACCGGCGACGATCGCCCGGGTCTGCCTCGTGGTGAGGGTGCCCGACGGAGACAGGGCCGCCATCTCCAGCGCCGCCTCCACCCGGGCCAGCTCCGGCTCGAGTCCGGCGAGGGGCTCGCGGAAGAGGCCCAGCACCTGGAACAGGCGAGGAGCGTCACCGCCCACTCCCTCGGGGGCGGGGAAGTAGACGACCTCCACCGGCCGCTGGCGCCCGATGCGGTCGAGCCGGCCGATGCGCTGCTCGACCACGAGGGGGTTCCAGGGCAGGTCGAAGAGGACGAGGCGGTGACAGAACTCGAAGTTGCGACCCTCGCCGCCGCACTCGGTGGAGACGAGGACGCTCGGACCGCCCGCCAGTCGGAACTGGGCCACCTCGATGTCGCGGCGGGCCGCGGACAGCTCCTCGTGGAAGACCCCGGTCGCCACCTGGGCGCGGCGGCTGAGCTCGGTCCGCAGCCACTCGAGGGTCTCGCGGTGGGCGACGAACAGGAGCGTCTTCTGGCCGGCCTCCCGCCAGAGCGGCGCTTGCCGGGCGAGCCAGGCGAGGCGCGGGTCGACCTTGTCGGCCTTCCCGGCCTGCTGCCAGAGCTCCTCCTCGCTCCGCTCCAGGACGGCGCGAAGCGAGGCCCCGGAAGCGAGGGCTCGCCGCACCCGGTCGGCCTTTCGCCGCCGGCCCAGGGCGTGGGGGGCCGGGGCCTGTCGCACCGTCTCGACGAGGGTCAGGCGCTCCGCCCAGCCGTCCCCGGCGTCCACGGCCACGCCCACACGTGGGGGGAGACCGCCGATGTCCTCCCGCCTGGTGGCGCTGGTGCAGGGCGGCAGGGGCTCGGGTCGGTCCAGGCGGGCCTCGAAGGTCTCGTCCTCGGGGAAGTCGCCGGGGCGGAGCATCTGGAGCAGGCGGAAGAAGCCGTGCACGTCGTCGTCGAGGGGGATGGCGGTGAGGAGCAGGAGATGCTCCGCCGCCGCCGCGACCGGCGCCACCGCCCGCCAGGCCGGGGTGCCGGGGTGCCCCGGCGCCCGCCGCAGCCGGTGCGCCTCGTCCACGACGAGGAGATCGATGCCGGCTTCCGCGGCCCGGGCGGTCAGGACCGGCCGGGCGACCAGCGTCTCGAGGGCGATCACCGCCTGGCGGTGGGCGTCGAAGGGGCTGAAGTCGGGGCCGTGGTCCCGGGCCACGTCGGCGAGGCGCTCGTCGTCGAGGAGCACGAACACCTGGTGGTACTTCCGCCACAGCTCGCCCAGCCACTGCACGGTCAGCGTCTCCGGCGCCACCACCAGGCAGCGCGCCGCACGCCCGGTGCGCACGAGGTGGCTCAGGACGAGGCACGCCTCGATGGTCTTGCCGAGGCCCACCTCGTCGGCCAGCAGCCAGCGCACCGGATCGGCCGCGGCGGCCCGCTCGGCCGCGTGGAGCTGGTGGGGAAAGAGGCGGATGCGCCCGCCGAGGAAGGAGCCGAGCCCGCCGGCCTCGCGCAGCGTCGCCAGATGCAGGGCATCGAGACGGAGGGCCAGGTCCTCGACTGGATCCACGTCGCCGGTGGCGAGGCGCTCCACCAGGTCGGCCCGCGCGTCGCTCGGGCCCGAATCGCCCTCGGCGAGACGGATCAGCGCGGCCCCGTCGCTGGCCAGACGCAGGGTGACTCCCCCGGCGAACTCCACGAGCACGGACCGGCGCTCGACCGAGACGACCCGCCCGGTTCCGAGCTCCGGGTTGTGGCGGTGCGTCAGGCGGTCGCCGACCTCCCACATGAGGCGGCATTCTTCCACAGCCGGAGCAGCGATCAGAACCAAAGGCGGCGCGAGCCTTCCGCGAGAGACCGTCGGCGGCTCGGACCGAGACTCTACTCGTAGTTCTCGACGACGTAGATGTCGTGGTTGTCCGTGTCCCGGGTGTAGACGATGGCCTCTCCGTCCGGTGACCAGCCGCCGTTGTGCGTGTGCCAGAGACCGCGGCCCTCGGTGAGCTGAACTGGCTCGCCCAGGGGGCGGGGCAGTCCACCCGGGGAATCCGGGGGGGCCAGACGCAAGAGGAAGAGCTGCTGGTTGATGTGGCTGGTGCCGTCGCCATAGGTCACGGCCCGGCCATCAGGGGATACCCGGTGCTCGAGGTGGGGAACGTCCAGCAGGAGCACCTCTTCTCCCGACTCGAGGTCGGCGGCTCGCAGCTCGCTCCCGTTCTCTCTCATGCGTGAGTAGACGACGCGTCGGCTGTCCTGGTACCACTCGGAGTGGAGCACGTCGAACACGAGCGGCCGGGCGTTGGTGCCGTCCTCCTCCATCACCCAGAGCGCCGTACCGCGGTCGGTGGGGGCGAGATAGCCGATGAGCCTGCCGTCGGGCGACCACCGGGGAAAGCCCAGCCTCCGACTGACCGAGATGGCCTGCTCGGAGAGCCGGCGCAGGGCCCCCCCCTGCGGGTTCATGGCCCAGAGCTGCGAGGGCCCCTCCCGGTCCGAGACGAAGAGGATCGCCTGGCCATCGGGAGACCAGTCGGGGAGCCGGTCCGAGGCGGGATCGCTGGTGAGCGCCCTCTCCTCGCCGGTGGCCAGGTCGAGCAACCAGATCTCGTTGTTGCCGGTGCGATTCGAGTGATAGGCGACCTTCATGCCGTCCGGAGACACTCGCGCGGATTCGTCGTCTCCCGTGTCCGAGGTCAGCTGCCGCTCCCGGCCGCTCGCGACGTCCCGCCAGTAGAGATCCACGTCGTGCTCCTTCTGGGTGTAGGCGAGCTTCCCATTGCGGCCAATCACGGGCGTCGGATCGTCTTCCTTGGCCCGCGTCACGTTCGGGATCAACGGCTGCAGTCGGCCCGAGGCCACCTCGATCTCCCACAGCCCAACCGGACCCGCTCGGTCCGAGCCGAACACGAGCCGGCGCCCGTCGGCCGACCAGGCCGGCGCCCGGTTGTCGTGCTCGTCTCGGAGTAGAGGGCGCGTCTTACCTCCCCGGGCGGGAATGAGCCACAGGCTTCCGCGCCCGTCCTCGGAGCGCCAGAAGGCCACCTGGCTCCCGTCGAAGGACCAGGTCGCGCCCAGATCCTCGCAGTTCGGAGGCGGATTGGTCACCTGCGTCTCCTCCCCCGTCACGAGGTGGGTCTTCCAGATGGCGATGTCCCCGCTCGGTTGTCGGCGCGAGAACAGAAGCTCCTGCCCGTCGGGTGACCAGGGCACCGCACCCAGCTCGGCCCGGCCGAGGTGAGGCTGCAGCCCGGTGTCCACGAGCTCTCGCTCCGGCCCCCCCAGGGGCGGGATCAGGTAGATCCAAGCGTCGGCGCCGCGGTCGGAGACGAAGGCGATGTGCCGGTTGTCGGGCGACCAGCGGGGACGCTTCTCGTCGGCAGGACCGTCGGTCCGGCGAATGGGCTCGTCGCCGCCGGCGGACATCACGTAGATGTCCAGGCTGCCCGACCCCGCGTGACTGAAGGCCACGAAGTTCCCGTCCGGCGACCAGGTCGGGTCAGTCTCCATACCCTCGAGGCTGGTCAGGGGTTGGATCTGCAGCGCGGGGCGTTCGCCCGGGTGCCCCCATCGCAGAAAGACGACGGCGCCCGCGGCCGCCAGCATTGCCGCGGCGACGCCGATGCCCCAGCTCCCCCGGTGCCGCCGGGGAGCCGGAGCGACCTCGAGGATCCCGGAGTCGATGTCCTGCCGGACGTCCTCCAGCTCGTTGCGCAGGTCGAGGGCCGTCTGATAGCGCCGCGTGGGATCCTTCGCCAGGCACCGTCGGCAGAGCTTCGCCAGATCTCGCGGAATCTCGGGATTGAGCTCGGTGACGGGTGGGGG
>JAJDNS010000152.1 GCA_022340585.1 Acidobacteriota bacterium | reverse complement strand
AACAGCTCCACCGACCACGTCTCCAGCGCCTCGGGCAGGAGGGTGTGGTTGGTGTAGGCGAAGGTTCGCCGGGTGATCTCCCAGGCCTCCTCCCACCCCAGCCCGTGGACGTCGAGGAGCAGCCGCATCAGCTCCGGCACCGCCACCGCGGGGTGGGTGTCGTTGAGCTGGGCCGCGAAGTGCGCGTCGAGGCCCCGCACGTCGGAGGCGGTCTGGAGGTGAAGGCGGATCATGTCCTGTAGCGAGCAGGACACGAAGAAGTACTGCTGGGCCAGGCGCAGGCGCTGGCCGGCCTCGGGCTCGTCGTTCGGGTAGAGCACCTTGCTGATGGTCTCCGAGCGCACCTTCTCCTCGACGGCCCCCCAGTAGTCCCCCACGTTGAAGGCCTGGAAGTCGAACGACTCGGTGGCCTCCGCCCGCCAGAGGCGAAGGAGGTTGGCGTTGCCCACGCGGTAGCCGAGGATCGGGGTGTCGCAGGCCTCGCCCCGAACCACCCGCTCGGGGATCCAGCGGACACGCCCCCGCCCCGCCTCGTCCTCGTACCACTCGGTCGATCCCCCGAGTCCCACCTCGAAGGCGATCTCGGGGTGCGCGATCTCCCAGGGGTTGCCCAGGTGGAGCCACTTGTCGGTGATCTCCACCTGCCAACCGTCGCGGATCACCTGGTCGAAGATCCCGAACTCGTAGCGGATGCCGTATCCGATGGCCGGCACCTGCAGAGTGGCCAGCGAGTCCATGTAGCAGGCGGCGAGGCGGCCCAGGCCCCCGTTTCCGAGCCCGGGCTCCTCCTCCTGGTCGAGGAGCACGTCGAGGTCGAGACCCAGCTCCTCCACCGCCTGCCGCGCCTCGTCCAGCATCCCCAGGTTGAGCAGGTTGTTGCCGAGGTGGGGACCCAGGAGGTACTCCGCCGAGAGGTAGCACACCGTCCGGGCGCTCGAGCGGTAGTAGGTCTCCCCGCTCCGCATCCATCGGTCCATGAGGCGGTCCCGTACGGCGAGGGCGAGGGCGAGGTAGCGATCGTTCGGGGTGGCGACATCGGGAAAGCGCCCGAGCACGTAGAGGAGCTTCTCCTCGTACGCTCGCTTGAGGGCGTCGACGCCCAGGCCGGTGCGGACGTCGTCGCCCGGTGTGCCCTTCCCGGCTCGGCTGCGCTCACCCATGTCCCACCTCGCTGCTGGAGTGCCCCGGGGCGCCCCCCGGAGCCCGCCCATTATGGCCCAGGGAGGGAGGGTGGTCGGGCGCCCGGGCCGCGCCCAGCGTCGGCGGCGGGACCGACTCGCTAGCGAATGCGATCCCGCTGGCGCTCCGGCTTCGTGGATCCCGCGAAGTGGAACCGGAATCCGCCCTCTGGACTCCACCCCACGTCGAGGCGGAACATCTGGGCCCCCGGGATCAGGACCCGGAGGCCGCTGCCCAGGCCGGCCCGTGTGCGCTTCGAGTTGAGATCGCGGCCCTCGCTCCAAGCCACGCCCACGTCGCCAAACACCGCGACTTCCAGACCGAGACGGAAGGAGAACTTCCAGATATCGAAACGGCGCTTGGGGACGAGGGCGTACGAGTACTCGACGGTCCCGATCATCTGGTTCCGGCCGAAGAGCTCCCGGCCCAGCTTCTCGACGTCGTAGCCGCGGACGGTGTTGGCCCCTCCCAGGCGGTACAGGAGGTACTGGGGAAAGTCGACGCCGACGGTCCCGCTCTGGAGCGACATCAAGCCGCTCAGGAGGACCCTCTGGCGCGGGAAGGTGGACTGCCACCGCCGGATATCGGCGATGAAGGTCCAGAAGTCGGCGTCTCCGCCGAGGAAGCCGCCCGTCTTCTTGAGGACGAGCTCGTTCTGCCAGCCTCCGCTGGGGTTGGTCCAGGAGTTGCGCGTGTCCCAGCCCAGGGTCACTCCGAGAGCCACCAGGAGATCCTCGTTGGTGGCCGAGAGGGTCTCGCCCGGCTGATCGGACCGCATCTTGAAGAGCTGGAGCTCCCCGGCCAGGCGGCCGTTCTCACCGAGGAAGCGTGAGACGCGGGGCCTGAACTCGGTGCTCTCCTCCTGGAACTCGTTCAGGGTGTCGTACCGGTCGAGGTGGGCCGCCCAGAGGCGCGCGCCGAGGCGGTGGTCGCCGGTGATCCAGGGCCAGTCCGCGTAGAACTGGAACTGGGTGGTCCCACCGAAGAAGGCCTTCCCCGAGACCTCGATGTCCCGTCCCGTCAGGTTGAACGCGGTGATCCCCGGCCCGACCGAGAAGCCGTCCTGCTCAGTGTAGGTCAAGGCCACCAGCGGGATCCAGGGCGGCATCTCCCTGACCACGAACCGGACGCGGACGTGATCTTCCCTCCCCGCCTCGACCTCGATCTCGATCTCCGAGAAGACCTGGAGGTTCTCGAGACGCTGGACGTCCTCCTCGATCGTCTCGCGGTCGAGAGGCTCGCCGACCCGGGTGTGGATCTCCCGGGTGACCACGTGCTCCCTGGTGGCCTCGCGGCCCTCGATCTCGACCGCCTCGACGATCTGGCCCTGATGAGCGGCGACGTCGGTGAGGTCGACCTGAGCCGCCGCCGCGACCGGCAGCAGGGCAAGGAGCAGCGCTTCGAGGCCTCTTCTCATCGGAGTCCATTCGTCCGGCTCAACGGAAAGGGGTCAGGTCTTGCATCTTGCATCGTGATGCCTCACGTCGCCACGACGCAAGACGACAGGACCTGACCCCATGTCCCACCGCACCACGGCCCTGCTGCGTGACGAGGGGCCAGTGTGACGGTGGGGGCCATGGGGGTCAAGCAGCGGCCGTCTGCACCGCACCGTCGCGGGTCAGCGCTCCGTCACCGAGTACACCGCGTCGAACGGGGTCTTCCCGGGGCGCCGACTCACCCCCCGCTCCGGGTTGGCGGCCAGGCGCTCGAGGATGTGAAAGACCGTCTCCACGTCGTCTGCGGCGTCCATCGCCTCGGCCAGCTCCTCGCAGGTTGACCCCTCCCTTCCCTTCCCGGCCAGGACCTCGAGAGCGCGTCGCTGGAGATCGAGAACGCTCGCCGCCGCCTTCTTCCCGGCCTCGACTCCGGGCTGGTGGTAGGGGTTGATGCCGATGAGGCTCGCGTAGAGCCCCACCGCCCTCTCGTAGAGGGCGATGAGCATCCCCAGGCTTCGCGCGGAGATGTCGGGGAGGGTGAGGGTGAGGGAGGGGCGGCCGCTCTCGTGGAGCGCCTGCCGCGTCCCCAGGAGGAAGCCGTCGAGGAAGTCGCCGCTCGTGGCTCCCGGCGCCACCTCCGTGCCAGGGCCTTCGCGGTCACGCAGGACGCGCACGAAGGTGACGAAGAAGTCGGCGGTCCCGTCCCGGAGCTGCTGCACGAACGCGTGCTGGTCGGTCGATCCCTTGTTCCCGTAGACCGTCAGACCCTGGTGGACGACCCGGCCTTCGAGGTCCCTTTCCTTGCCGATGGACTCCATGACGAGCTGCTGAAGGTAGCGGCTGAACAGCAGCAGGCGGTCCCGGTAGGGCAGCACCACCATCGCCTTCGAGCCCCTCCCCTCCCCCACCGCGTACCAGGCCCAGGCCAGGAGCGCCGCCGGGTTGCGGCGCGTGTCGTGGCGCCGGGTGGCCTCGTCCATGGCCGCTGCCCCGTCGAGGAGCGCCCGGACGTCGAGGCCCTGCAGGGCGGCGGGCAGGAGGCCCACCGCGCTCGTCTCGGAGGTGCGGCCCCCCACCCAGTCCCACATCGGGAACCGATCGATGAACGCGTGCTCCCGCGAGTGCTGGTCGAGGGCGCTGCCGTCGCGGGTGACGGCCACGGCCTGGGCCCCGAAGTCGAGCCCCTGCGCCCGCCACGCCGCCGTGGCCTCGAGCATGCCGTTGCGCGTCTCCGCCGTGCCCCCCGACTTGGAGATCACGATGGCGAGGGTCTCGGCGAGGGTGTCGCCCAGACCTCCCAGGACACGGTCGAAGCCGTCGGGGTCGGTATTGTCGAAGAAGCTGGGCGCGAGGGGATCGGCCGGGCCACCCAGCGCGTCGGCCACGAGCTGCGGCCCCAGGGCCGAGCCCCCGATCCCGATCACCAGCAGTCGACGAAACCGCTCGGCTCGGGGGGGCGCCACGCGGCCATCGTGCACACGTGCGGCGAACTCCAGCATCCTCGTCTGCGTCTCCAGGATGTCCCGCGTGATCTCGGCGTTCGGCGCGAGCTCGGGCGCCCGCAGCCAGTAGTGTCCCACCATGCGGCTCTCGTCGGGGTTGGCCACCCCCCCGGCCTCGAGGGCGTCCATGGCCGAATAGGCGGCCTGGAGGGCCGGCTCCCCCTCCTCCAGAGCGCGCGCCCCCAGGTTCATGCGGCTCAGGTCCAGCCGCACCCCGAGAGTGGGGTCGTCGAACAGCAGCGCCTTGTAGTGCTTCCAGAGCTCGCTCGGGGTCATGGCACCTCCTCGGCCGGCCGGGCCGAACCCGCATTGTACCGGTGCGAGTGACATTCGTTGACGGCCGGTTGACGGTGCGCACAACGCCGCGCACCGGGGCTGTGCTAACGTCGAGACGGAGGTCTGTCCGTGAGAAACCGTGCCCCGGCATTCGCCCTGATCCTCGCCCTCGCCGCCTGCGGAGGCGACTCCTCGAGCCCGACGACCTCGTCGACCCCCGAGCCCACCGCCGGCGGTGAGTGCGGGACGCTCGGTCAGGTGAACTTCGTCCGCGACACGCTGCAGGAGTGGTACCTCTGGTACCAGCAGCTCCCGGACCCCGACCCCGCCGGTTTCGACTCGCCGGAGGCCTATCTCCAGGCCGTGCGGTACCTGCCCCGGGATTCGTCGTTCAGCTACATCGGCTCCCAGGCGGCCACCGACGCCTTCTACTCGGACAGCCAGTTCATCGGGATCGGGCTCTCCTTCCGGCAGACGGGCACCACCGAGCTCCGGGTGAGCCAGGTCTTCCCCGGGGGGCCGGCGGCCGCCGCCGGCCTCGCCCGTGGCGACTACATGCTGACCATCGACGGCCGCTCGGTGGCCGCGCTTCTCCAGAGCGGCCAGCTGAACGACGCCCTCGGTCCGGCAGAGATCGGCTTCAGCCTGACCCTGGGCTGGCGCAGCCCGGGCGGCCCGGAGCGCGAGGCCACGGTCACCAAGCGGCTGGTGACGATTCCCACCGTGTCGGCGACCCGGGTCTTCGACAACGGGGGCTCCCGGGCGGGCTACATCTTCTTCCGCAACTTCGTGACGCCCTCCACCGAGGCGCTGAACCGGGCCTTCGACCGGCTGCGGGCCGACGGCGCCACCGACCTCGTCCTCGACCTGCGCTACAACGGCGGGGGTCTGGTCTCGGTCGCCCAGCACCTCGCGAGCCTGATCGGCGGCGAGGGAACGGCCGGACGGATCTTCGTGAAGTTCCGTCACAACGACAAGAAGACGGCGAACGACGAGACCGTCAGCTTCGAGAGCAAGCCCAACGCCCTCGACCTGCCCCGTCTCGTGGTCATCGCCACCGGGAGCTCGGCCTCGGCGAGCGAGCTCGTCATCAACAGCCTTCGCCCGTTCATGAACGTGACCGTGGTCGGGGCCCGGACCTTCGGCAAGCCGGTCGGGCAGTACGGGTTCGACTTCTGCGAGAAGGTCCTCTTCCCCGTCGCCTTCGCCACCGAGAACGCCGAGGGTGAGGCGGACTACTTCAACGGCATTCCCGCGAACTGCGCGGCCCCCGACGATCTGAACCGTCAGATCGCCGACCCCGGCGAGGGCTCCCTGGCCGAGGCGCTCCAGTTCCTGAGGACCGGCCACTGCAGCGGACGGGCAGCGGCCGAGGCGGAGGTCCAGGCCCAGCGTCGCGCGGTCCTCCCTCGCCCGTACGAGGGCGACCCCTGGCGGCAGCTCGTCGGCGCGTACTGAACCCACCCTGGGGTCACCAGTGCCCGGGGCGGAGGCCCAGCTCGCGCAGCCTCTCCTCGAGGGGACGGAGCCGCTCACGGGCCTCGTCGTCCACGGGTTCGAAGTAGTCCTTCGCGTGGATGATCCGGGCCTCGAGCGAGACCTCCGGTGTGAAGCCATTCTCTCGTCGGAAGCGCTCTTCGGCGTCGTAGGGACCCACCAGGATCTCGGTTCCCGCCGGCTCCTGCGCTACCAGCGAGTCCGCGATCTCGCGCAGCCGGTCCCAGGTGTCGATCACCGCCTCCCGCCTCTGGGGTGAGGGCGGGATCTCGGTGGGTACCCGTGCGTAGAGGGTGAGGGTGTAGCCGACCTGGACCGGCTTCCCCTCGTGCATCTCGACGAGGCGCCCCAAGTCCCAGGCCGCTCGGTTCTGCTCGGCCCAGGTGCGGGTCGCCGCGGGATCGACGGCCATGGCCTCCTCCTCCCTGGATTCGTTCGCACCCGGCCGGGACGAGGCTATCCACCCAGCTCGGCCAGGAGGCGCCGGGCCGCGCCGTCCTCCGGCGACAGCTCGACGAGCTTGCGCGCCCAGGACCGCGCCTCGTCGAGCGCGCCGCGGTCACGGTTGAGGGTCACCAGCGCCACGAGCAGCGGCCGGACGGCGGGGCTCCTCTCGTGAGCGGCCTCCAGAACGGCGAGGGCCTCCTCCGTCTCTCCCGTGGAGTTGAGGCCGATGGCCAGGACGTAGGCGATCTGGGGATCGGCCGGGGCCAGCTCCGCCGCTCGGCGCAGCTCCGCGATCGCCTCGTCGAGCCTCTTCTCACGAACGAGGAGGAGACCGAGGGCGTGATGCAGAGCCGCGCTCGCGGGTTGAGTCTCGAGCCCCTCCCGCAGCACCCTCTCCCCTTCGTCGTCCCGGTCCTGCACGCGCAGGAGATCGGCGAGGTTGGCGTAGGCCGGCACGAACCAGGGGCCGACGCGCAGGGCCGCTTCGTAGGACCGGCGTGCGGCCTCGAGGTCCCCTCGCTTCATGTGCATCAGGCCCAGGTTCACGTGGGCTTCCGGCCGCTCCGCGTTTGCCCACTGGGCCCCGATGAACTCCCCGAGAACACGGTCGAAGGCGACACGCTGCGCCCGGGTCATCGCCTCCGGGGGCACGTCGGCCAGGGGCATCGCCGCCTCGACTCGCACCGCGCGGACGGGGTCGTTGAGTAACTGCGCTCCCACGCGCAGCCGCTCCCGGGGCTCGAACACCTCGAGGGCGGAGGCGGCGCCGAGGCGCACGAGATGCTCGGGGTCGCCCACCGCCTGCTCGATGGCCCGCCGCGAGGCGGGCCCGGCAAAGCCCGGAAGAAGGGTCACCGCCGTCGCCCGGACGATGGCCGGCAGCTCGGCGTCACCGGCAAGGGCGACGAGCGCCTCCTCGCCCCCGGGCTGGAGGGTGCGGCCGGCCTCGAGCACCTGGCCGAAGTGCGGCTTCGTCCACTGGCCCTCCGGGTACCACCGCTCCACCGCCCGCTGGGACCAGCGCGCGGATTTGTCGCGGTGGCAGTCGTTGCACGCGTTGGGCGTACCGAGGGAGAGGGTGAGGTCCGGGCGCGGAGCACGCAGCGAGTGGTCGTGGCGGGGGTCGATGACCATGTACGTCTCGGTGCGCATGTGGCAGGCCACGCAGGACGCCCCTTCCCTCTCGGGATCGTGGAAGTGGTGCTCCCGGGTCGCGAAGCGCTCAGGCTGATGGCACGACGAGCACACGTCGTCGTTGGATATCTTCACCTTCGCCGAGTGGGCGTCGTGGCAGTCGGCGCAGGTGATCCCCCTTGCGTACATCTTGCTCTGGAGGAACGAGCCCCAGTTGTAGACCTCGTCTTCCATCTGCCCGTCGGCGTAGTAGAGGCCCTCCTCGAGAAGGGCCGGATGGTGGGTCTGGGCCAGGAGCTGCCCCGGGAGATAGTCCTCGGTGAGCAGCCCCCGGCGCGCGTGGCACCGCGCGCACATCTCGTTCTCGACGCGGAACTCCGCCGCCTCCTTCGGAATGGCGATCCCCCGCTCCATGTCCATCTTCCAGCTGCGGCCCCGTCGCTCGTCGAATCGCACCACCAGGTCCGGGTCCCCCTCGGCCTCGCGGCCGCGGGCCTCCGCCTCCTCGGCCCAGGTGACGTGGCGGGAGCCGGGACCGTGACAGGCCTCGCAGGAGACGTCGATCTCGGAGAAGGTGGTACCGAAGCGGTCCTCCCAGGGACGGTAGTTCTTGCGGAGGTTGGTGGAGTGGCACTCCGCGCACTGGGAGTCCCAGCTCTGCGAGAGCTTCGTCCAGTGAAGCACGTCGCGGTGATCGACTCCTTCACCGGGGTACAGGTGGAACCAGCGCTGCCCCCCGTCCTCGGCGGGACGGGTGTCCCAGGCGATACCCAGGGCCTGGTGGCGGCCGTCCGGGAGCGGGACCAGGTACTGCTGGAGGGGGGTGAATCCGAAGACGTAGTCGATCTCGTAGTCAGCGAGTGCCCCGTCGGGTCCGTCGGTGTTCACGAAGAAGGCATCGTCCTTCCGGAAGAACCGGGACGTGACGCCGTTGTAGGTGAACTCGGCACCCTCGAAGTCTCCGAGTACCGTCGCCTCGGTGGCCTCCTGCATGGCGAGGTCGTGGTGCGAACCCCGCCACCGCTCGGTCTCCTCCGCGTGGCAGCGGGCGCAGCCATCGACGCCCACGTACCGCAGGGCGGGAGCGGTGATCGACGGCGCCGTGTCACGGGGACCGGGAAGCCACCAGACGACCGCAGCCACGAGGCCCCCGGCGACGAGGGCGACGAGGGCGAGGACGCGCCGGCGAGCGGTGGGGGTCACGGAGCGAGGGAAATCTGACGGACGAGGTCGGGAACGACCCACGCGACGACGGCTCTCATGCCATCCCTCTTCACCGCTTGCGCATCCGGATCTCGGTGCCGCCCTCGTGGAAGGCAACCTCGTCCATGAGCTGGTTGATGAGGAAGATGCCCCGCCCCCCCTGGGAGAACAGGTTCTCCCCTTCCACCGGACTGGGGATGCTCTCCACGTCGAACCCCGGCCCGGGGTCCCGGACCACGATCAGCATGCCCCGGGTGTCATCGCAGGCCACACAGACCTGGACCTTCTTCTCGGGATCGCGCCGGCAGCCGTGGCGGATCGCGTTGGCCAGGGCCTCTCGCACCGAGGTCTCGACCTCGAACTCCTTGCCCGCCGCACACCCCATCCGGTCGATGACGCCGAGCACCTCGTCCACCGCGGGGGAGATGGCCTCGACCTGCCCCGACACCTCCAGCCTCAGACGGGGATCGAGCCGGTCCGAGTCGAACTCCACGCAGGGCATCCGTCTCTCTTCGCTCATCTCGGGACCTGACGAAGCATACCCGGAATGACCCGCCCTCGACTACCTCGAGGCCATGGCGACGACGACCGGCGCGGCCCGGTCGATCGGGCCGGAGCCGCCCGGCGTCACTCCTCCGGTCCCGCCCACTCCAGGGCCTCGAACCGAGGCGTGGTCGCGGCGGAGTAGGTCCCGTCCTCCGCTCGGGCGACCAGCCGCACCGCCAGCCCCCGTTCGGTGGCCAGCTCCCACGCCGCGTCCGGTCCCATGACGAGGAGCGCAGTGGCGAGGGCGTCCGCCCAGACCCCCTCCCGGTGAACCACGGTGACCGAGGCCAGCCCGAGAGCCACCGGCTCCCCCGTCCGTGGATCGATCAGGTGGCTCCGGCGCCGACCCTCCTCGTCGACCCAGGCGTTGCGGTAGTCGCCCGAGGTGGCAACCGCCATGTCCTCGAGGGCCAGCACCGTCGCGCTCTCCCGCGGCCGTCCGGGAGACTCGACGGCGACGCGCCAGCGCGTCCCGTCGACGCGCCGACCCCTCGCCACGACCTCCCCTCCGACGTCCACGATGCAACGACGGTGGCCGAGGTCGTCGAGGGCGGCGGCGATGCGGTCGGCGGTCCAGCCCGGCGCGAGCGCGGAGAGGTCACAGGCCACGTCGGGGCGTGTCTTGGCGACGGTCCCGGCCCCGGCGTCGAGGAGCAGGAGGTCCTGCCCCACACGCCTCCGCGCCGCCGCCAGGGCCGCCGCCGAAGGCGGCTGGGGGGGAGTGCCCGCGGGACCGAAGCCCCACGCCTGGACGAGGGGGCCCACGGTGACGTCGAAGGCCCCGCCCGAGAGCCGGCCCACCTCGCGGGCGATCTGGAGGAGGCTGATGGTCTCGGGGGCCAGTGATATGGGCTCGGTCGACTCCTGGGCGTTGAAGCGCGACAGCTCCGACTCCTCATCCCACGTCGACAGGAGTCGGTCGGCGAGCGCCAGCTCGGCCTCGATCGCCATCTGGATCCGGTTCCGCTCGTCGTCGTCGAGGGGGGCCGCCACCACCCTCACCGTGTAGCGCGTCCCCATGGTGGGACCGGAGAAGACGGCGACGGTCTCTCGCTCCTCCCCCGGTGCCGCTGCCGCGATCGCGAGCAGCGTCACCGCCAGGATGGAAGGGAGGACACGGACGCGCAAACCGCGGCGAGTGTATCGAAAAAGCGTTCCCGACGCGCGGGCGCACGAGCGGGCGAGTAGAATTCCGGTGGGGGTTCGCCATGGGGGACCGTCTCGCCGATCTGGAGGCCCGACTCGAAGACATGCTCGGAGAGCTGGTGCAGGTGCGCGAACGCCTGGACCGCCTCGAGGGCCGGACCCCGGTCGCGAGACAGGAGGGGCCACCGCAGACGGCCCCCAGCCCAGCGGCAGACGGCGAGTCCGCCACTCCCCGCACCGCGTGGCTGGCGGGGGCGGTGGGTCTGGTGGGGCGAACGCTGATGACCCTCGGGGGCGCGTATCTCATGCGCGCCGTCACCGAGGCGGGGGCCGTTCCGGCCCTCACCGGCGCGATTGCCGGGCTCGGCTACGCCGGACTGTGGCTCATCGCAGCCGACCGGGCCGCCGCGCGGGGGCGCCGCCAGAGCGCCGCGTTCCACGGCGCTGCCACCGCGATGATCGCCTACCCCCTCATCTGGGAGACGACGGCCCGGTTCGGCCTCCTCGGCCCGCGCGCGGCCGCCGTTCTCGTGCCCGTCCTGGTGGCTCTGGGCCTGGCCGTGGCGTGGCGCCACCGCCTCGACGGGATCGCCTGGGTCCACGGGCTCCTCGGGCTCGCGACCGCATTCGCCCTGCTTCAGGCCACCCACGATCTCGTGACCTTCACGGGGTCACTCCTCCTCGTTGCCACTCTCGTCGAGCGCACCGCCCAGCGGGACCGCTGGCTCGCCCTGCGGTGGCCGACGGCCCTGGTTCTCGACCTGGCGGTTCTCCAGACGGTCCTCGTGGCCGTCCGCCCGGGCGGGCTCCCGCCCGGCTACCCGCCACTGGCCACGGGAGGGGTGATGCTCGTGGGTCTCACGCTGCCCGCGGTGTACCTCGTGAGCGTTGCCGTCCGCACCCTCAGGCGGGGCCGCGACGTCCGTGTCTTCGAGGTGATCCAGATCGCGGTCGCCCTGCTCGTGGGCTTCGGGGGCACTCTCCGGGTGGTGGGGTTCACCGGGGTGGCGACCCTGGCCGTAGGCGCCGTCGGCCTGCTCCTCGGCGCCGCCTGCTATGGGGCCGCCTTCGCCTTCCTCGAACGGCGGGAGGGCGTGGGATGGAACTTCTACGTCTACACGTCGTTCGCCGGGCTGCTCACGCTCGCCGGCGTGTTTCTGGTACTGGGACCCTCGCACGCCGCCATCGCCTGGGCCGGACTGGGGTTGGCGGCGGCCTGGCTCGGCGGACGTTTCATGCGAGTCACCCTGCGCCTTCACGCCGCGGTCTACCTGGCCATGGCCGCCGGGACGGCGGGCCTGCTTCGGGCGGCCACGGACGGTCTGCTCGCCGACGGGACGGGGCCCTGGGGTGACGTCACGGCTCTCGGCGTGGCGGTCGGGGTCGTCACGGCCCTGGCCTACTTCGTTCTCGCCCGTACCTGCCGGCCGGGCGCGCGCTGGAACTCCCTGCTCCCGCAGGCCGGCGTGGCCGCCCTGATCGCGCTGTTCGCGGGCGGCCTCGTGGCCCGGGGTCTGGCCGGCCTGCTGGCGCGCGCCCCGGGGGCCTCGGCCGACGCCGCGTTCCTCGCCACGAGTCGGACGGCCGCGCTCGCGGGCCTCGCGGTCCTCCTGGCGTGGGCGGGCCGGCGCTGGAGTCGGCCCGAGCTGACCTGGCTGGTCTACCCGGCTCTGATCGGCGGCGGGCTGGGCCTGCTGGTGGGCGACCTCCCCCACGGGCGGCCGGTGACGCTGTTCGTCTCCTTTGCCCTCTACGGGGGAGCGCTCATTGCGACACCCAAGCTTCTCCGCGACCCGGAGCGCCGCGAAGCGGAGAAGTGAACCATTTGAATCATTTCCGGCAAGGCTACCCGCGAGATACGCTCCGCGGCAACGGAGGAGTCATGGCCGATGAATGAAAGCGATCGTCCTCTCCCTCCCCCCGAATCGGCTCCGACGGGGAGACGAAGCTTCCTCGACTGGCTTCTGGGATTCTCGGCCTTCGGGACCGCCGCTGCCATCCTCTATCCGGTGGTTCACTTCGTGTTCCCCCCCCCGCGGCCCAGGGGGCGGGACAAGGGGGCCGTCCTGGCCGCCCAGACCAGCGAGCTCGCCCCCGGAAGCGGCAAGGTGTTCCCCCTGGGCACTCGGCCCGCGATCCTCGTCCACACCCCGGACGGCAAGTGGCGCGCCTTCTCGGCCAAGTGCACCCACCTCTCGTGCACCGTGACCTACCGCCAGGACATGGACATGATCTGGTGCCCGTGTCACGACGGCCACTTCGACCTCACCGGCAAGAACGTCAGCGGCCCACCCCCGCGCCCCCTGCCGGAGTACTCGGTCGTCGTGAAGGGCGAAGACGTCTACGTGACCGAGGAGGCGCAGCGTGGATAGGGTATGGGCCTGGCTCGACGACCGCGTGGGCCTGGAGCCGGTGCGCCACCTGATGGCCCAGAAGACCGTCCCGCGGCACCGCTACTCGCTCTTCTACTACCTTGGGGGCATGGCGCTCTTCCTCTTCCTCGTCCAGCTCGGGACCGGGCTGCTGCTGCTGCTCTACTACGAGCCCGGGGCGTCCACCGCCTACGAGAGCGTCCGGCGCATCTCGAGCGAGATACCCTTCGGGTGGCTGGTCCGTTCGATCCACCGCTGGTCCGCGGACATCTTCATCGGGGTCCTCGCGGTGCACATGTTCACCGCCTTCCTGATGAAGGCGTATCGCCGTCCCCGCGAGGTCACCTGGCTCACCGGGGTGGCGCTGTTCGGCGTGGCCCTGGCCTTCGGCTTCTCGGGCTACCTCCTGCCCTGGGACGACATCGCCTACTTCGCCACGTCGGTGGGCACCCAGGTGGCCGGGGTCTTCCCGCTCGTCGGAAAAGCGCTCCTTCAGCTCCTGCGCGGAGGCGAGGACGTGACCGGCGCAACACTGGCCCGCTTCTTCGCCCTGCACGTGGTCGTCCTGCCCTTCGCGGCCCTCGGCCTCCTGGGGCTCCACCTGCTGCTGGTTCAGCGGCACGGCATGAGCGTCCCCCCGGGGGTGAGCGAGAAGGGCCGGCCGCGGCGGTTCTTTCCCGACTTTCTGGTGCACGACCTCGTCGGCTGGACCCTCGCCCTGGCCCTCCTCGCCGCCCTGGCCGCGCTCCTGCCGGCCGGGCTCGGCCCCAAGGCGGACCCCTTTGCCTCGGCTCCACCCGGCATCAAGCCGGAGTGGTACTTCTACGCGCCCTTCCAGCAGCTCAAGATGATTCCGGCCCACGTGGGGCCGTTCGAGGGCGAGGTGCTGGGGGCGGTCGGCTTCGCGATCCTCGGGCTGCTGTTCGCACTGGTTCCGTTCCTGGACCGACGGGCGGCCCGCGGGGAGCCGAGCCCTGCCTTCTCGATCTCCGGGTGGGTCGTCGTCATCTATCTCGTGGGGCTGACATGCTACGCCTGGCTACACTGACCGCTCTCCTCCTCACCGCGTCCGCGAGCGGGGCCGAGGACGCTCCCATCAACGCGTGCGTGGACTGCCACGGCGACCTCCTCGAGGAGGCGGAGGCGGACGTCCACCGTGCGGCGGGATTCTCCTGCGTGGATTGCCACGGCGGCGACCCGACCGCGGAGGACCAGGAGGAGGCGATGAGCCCCGCGCGGGGATACGTGGGCGTCCCCTCCGGCATGGGGGCGGCGGAGATGTGCGGCCGCTGTCACAGCGACATCGAGCGGATGCGCGTCATCAACCCGCGGCTGCCCACGGACCAGCTCGCCCAGTACCGGACCAGCGAGCACGGGAAGCGCGCGGTCAAGGGCGACGAGAAGGTGGCCACCTGTTCGTCCTGCCACGGCGCGCACGGCGTCCGACCGGTGGGCGACCCCGCTTCTCCCGCCGCCCCCACGCGCATCGTCGAGACCTGCACCGGATGCCACAACCAGGAGTACATGGAAGGACGCTCGATCCCGACGGACCAGCTCCAGAAGTACGAGCAGAGCGTCCACGGGCACCGACGGCTCCAGGAGCAGGACCTGTCTGCCCCGGCCTGCAACGACTGCCACGGCAACCACGGGGCCGCTCCTCCCGGGGTGTCCGCGGTCACCCACGTGTGCGGCAGCTGCCACGCGACCCAGGCCGAGCTGTTCGAGGGCTCGACCCACGCATCGCACTTCCGCGACCTGGAGGCACCACCCTGCACCACGTGCCACAACCACCACGAGATCCTGGCCACAAGCGACGAGATGCTGGGGATCGGAGAGCGCGGCGTCTGCTCCGCCTGCCACAGCCCGGGCGATCAGTGTGACGAGGCAACGAAGGCCATGAGGGCCGGGCTGACGCGGCTCAGCAGCAGCATCGAGCAGGCTCGGGCCGCTCTCTCGTCGGCCGCGCGTGTGGGGATGGACGTGGAGCAGCCGACGTTCGACCTGGCCGGGGCCGAGGACGCGCTCGTCCGGTCCCGGGCCGAGATCCACGGCTTCTCCGAAGAGCGGCTGGAGGCCATCTTCACCGAAGGGGGCGGGATCGCCGACGACGTCGAGAAGGCGGCTCAGGCCAGGCTGGACGAGTACGAGTACCGGCGGAAGGGTCTGGCCGTGGCCGCGACCATGCTCCTCCTGTTCGCGGGCCTCCTCGCGCTTCGCGCCCACCGGCTCGAGAAGAGCCGCGACCGGGAGGACGTCTAGCCTCGTCGGCCTCGACTGCCAAGGACACGATCGCCACGGCGGAGTCGTGTCCTTAGCCAAGGCATCCGGCCGAAGGCCGATTCGGTCCTCCGAACGTCAGTCGAGGCACACCGGCCCCTGGAACGCGGATGCCGCCGCGTCGCGTCCGGCCGGCGCGGTCCCGACGGGGCCGCCCGGGCTGCTAGACTCATGGGGACGTCTTCACGACGCACAGGATACTCGGAGGACCAATGCGAAGCTTCCTGATCACCATCACGCGCGACCCGTTGGGTCTCGCCGGCGCCGTCCTCACCTCCTCCGCCGCGATCCTGTTCGCGATTCTCTACGGCATCGAGCTCGTGGGAATCGACGGCGGTGGACCGTACCGCGGCATCATCACGTTCCTCGTCATCCCCGCCGTCTTCCTGCTGGGCCTCCTGCTGATCCCGGTGGGGATCTGGCGGGAGCGACGCCGGGAGCGGCGGGCGCAGGAGCGAGGGGAAGCCGCCCCCGGGTTCCCGGTGATCGACCTCAACCGCAGCACGACCCGGAAGATGGTCCTCATCGTGGCCGCCCTCACCGCCGTCAACCTGGTGATCCTGTCCCTGGGCACCTACAAGGGTCTCGAGGTCATGGACTCCACCGCCTTCTGCGGAGCGGCCTGCCACTCGGTGATGGACCCCGAGTACACGACCTACCACCGGTCACCGCACGCGCGAGTGAAGTGCGTGGAATGCCACATCGGGCCCGGTGCCGACTGGTTCGTCAAGTCCAAGCTCTCAGGCTCCTGGCAGGTCGTGTCCGTGGCCTTCAACCTCTACCCCCGGCCGATACCGGCGCCCGTGCACAACCTTCGCCCGGCCCGCGACACCTGCGAGGAGTGCCACTGGCCGGAGAAGTTCGTGGGCGACCGGTTCAAGGTCAACACGCACTTCGAGGAGGACGAGGCCAACACGGAGGTCAAGACCGTCCTCGTGCTCAAGGTGGGGGGGCTCCAGGAGGGCCGCAGCCACGGCATCCACTGGCACGTCGATCCCGACCACGTGGTCCGGTACCGTGCGGACGAGAAGCGGCAGACGATCTACGAGGTCGAGATGACCGACGCCGAAGGTCAGGTCACGCGCTGGTCGGGCCCGGAGTCGGAGAGCGCAGAGGCGGCGGCGGCGGCGTGGCGGACGATGGATTGCGTCGACTGCCACAACCGCCCGACCCACATCTACCGCCTGCCCGGGGAGGAGCTCGACGCCGCCCTGCTCGAAGGGCGGATCGATTCGAGCCTCCCCTTCATCCGTCGCGAGGCGCAGAAGGCTCTGGAGGTCGAGTACCCGAGCCACGAGGCGGCACGCGAAGGGATCGCCGCGGCGATCGCCGGGTTCTACGAGGCGGAGTACCCCGACATCGCCCGCGGTCGCGCGGAGGCGGTGGCCGCGGCCGCGAAGGCCACCGGCGACATCTACGCCTGGAACGTCTTCCCGGAGATGAACATCACCTGGGGGACCTACGCGAGCCACATCGGTCATCCCGACATGAGCACCGAAGTCGGCTGCTTCCGCTGCCACGGCGGCGATCACGAGACCGCGGACGGAGAGACCATCGCCATCGACTGCGGCACCTGCCACTCCCTCCTCGCGGAGAGGGAGGAGAACCCGGAGATCCTGCAGACTCTCCTCGACTGATGGCGCTTGCACCCGCCCCTGCAATCACCGATCATCGGGCGTCCGCTCAAACTCGGAGGTGAGATTGGCCAAGGCCAGGAGAACGACGCACCGCAGCAGCGCCGGGAAGAAGCTCTACGCCGTCCGCGACAAGACCGGAAAGTTCAAGGACATTCAGACCTACGAGCGCGCTCACCGCGCGGATCTGGCCCGCAAGTCGAAGGCCGAGCTGGAGGCCGCGGCGAAGAAGAAGAAGAAGAAGAAGGCCAGGAAGAAGTCTGTGAAGAAGGCGACGAAGAAGAAGGTCGTCAAGAAGGCCGCCAAGAAGAAGTGACGTCGCCGTTCGGGCCAACCCGGCCCGGGCGCCGGGCTGGCCGCGCCCTCTCGTCGCATCCTCACCTACCCCGGGCCCGACGCCATGCTCGGGGACTGCGCCGTGGCGGGTGTCAGCGCTCCAGGGTCAGCACGACCGTGGGATCGAGCGGGTACCGCCCAAACCGCTCGCCGTAGACCGCCAGGCCGCCCGGGATCGTCGCGTCCACCTCGAGGCGGACGACGATCTCGCCGGCGGGGGCGGCCGCGGCGAGGACCTCCGCCGGGATCGTCACCGCAACGAGCTCTCCGTACGAGCCGGCCTCCCGCAGACGACCGTCTCTACTCTGGGAGTGCCAGGACAGGAGGCCCCGGTGGTCAGCGGGATCGTCGGCCAGATCGAAGGTCCCGAGCGCCGCCCCACCCACCCGGACCCGCACCGCGCTCGGGTGGGTGACGGTGTCGGTCATCGGGTAGGCGTTGGGGTTCAAACCGGGGTCGTGGGCTCCCCTTCCACGCATGTAGTCGCCCTGGACCCCCTCCGCGTCGGGACGGTCCTTGCCGAAGAGCTCCTTCGCACCGAGCTCGGCGAGGAAGGTCGCGCTCGCCACCGCCTCCGGCCTCAGGTCCGCGGGCCAGGGGATGCGGTACTCGAAGACACCCGACCCCGCACCGTTGACCTTGAGGCCGTCCATGGCGTCCCACTGCCGCACGCTCCAGGTCGCGTCAGAGAAGGAGGACGGGGCGGCGCGCAGGATCCGGAGAGGCCGACCGTCGACGCCCGTCCGCGCCTCGTCCCGTGAAGAGGGGCCTTCTCCCACCACGAAGGCGGTGAAGTTGCGGTGCAGGACACGTCCCGCGGGGTCGAGGAGGGAGAGGCGCAGCACGGCCACGGCCCGGGCGTCGGGCATCGGGACGGCCATCGGCTCGAGCTCGCGCGAGGTCCACGGGGCGAAAGGCACCGCCCGCTCCCCCTCCCACCACTGGTGGAACCGGCCGAGGTCGTCGTGGCCGACGAGCTCCATCCGGAGCGTGAGATCGGGACCTGGCGAGACATCGGTCAGGAACGACGCCCACAGCGGGACCGGGATCACATCGCCCGGGTCGACGCTGGCGGTCGGGTAGGATCCCGCGACGACGTAGAACGGTCCGTGCAGGTCACGCAGGGACATCCCCGGCGCCAGGTCCGAGAATCCGGTTTCCTTTGCCGAGCGGTCCGCGCGGACGTAGCCGTTCCACTCGTTGATGACGTCGTGGTGCTCGGTGTACAGCCAGCCCGCGACCTTCGGGTGACGCCGGAACTCGTTGAGCATGGCGTGGTAGTCGAAGCTCCAGTCCACGTCCCCGGTGGAGCCCTCGTAGCCCCAGACGTTGCCGCACTCGCTGTTGAACATGGGCGCGTCGCCCTGCGTCCGTCCCTCCTCGTAGTTCCACCCGGAGCCGGGGAACGTCTGCTCCTCCGCCTCGCCGAGCTTCTCCCTCCACTTCCACCCCGGCAGGTACTGGTGCCACGTATTCATGTCCGTCTTTACGTGTCCGATCCCACAGCACACCGAGTTGTCCTCGACCAGACGGGTCGGGTCCAGCTCCTTCGCCATGTCCACCCGCGAGGCCACCCAGGCCTGCGTCTCCGGCAGGTACCTCCGGCTCTTCCCACCTTCCTCGCTGGTGAACAGGCCCCAGGTCTCGTTGAAGAGCACCCAGGAGAAGATCGAGGGGTGGTTGAAGTCGCGCCGCACCATGCCCCGGAAGGCATGCTCCCACTCGTCGCGCATGGCCTCGTCGGGCTCGCCCCAGCTGTTGGGGACATCGGACATGACCAGCACGCCGAGCCGGTCCGCCCAGTAGAGCTTTCGCGGAAGCTCGACCTTCACGTGAGTGCGGATGGCGTTCAGGCCGAGACGGCGCGCGAGGAGGACCTCGTCCCTCATCACCGCGTCGCTGGGCCATGTCGTGAATCCCTCGGGGTGCCAGCCCTGGTCGAGGGTCATCTGGAGGTAGACCGGCTTCCCGTTGAGGGCCACGTAGGGATGTCCCAGTCCGGGAAGCCGCACGGTGGAGATCTCCCGCATTCCGAAGTAGGTCTGCACCCGATCCTCGCCCGCGGACGTCCGGAGGAGAACCGCCGCGTGGTAGAGGTGGGGGTCCTCCAGGGACCAGAGGTGCGGCCTCGGGACGGACACCTCGAAGCGCACCGTCTCCTCTCCCTTCGGAACTACCACCCCCTCGTGAGCCGACGCCGCCGCCCCCGCCCCGAGCTCCAGGGCCGCGGACGTGCCTGCCCCGGCGGGCTCACCGAGGCGGACGCGCACCTCCACCTTCTCTCCCGAGAGGTCGGGTCGGAGCTCGAAGGAGTCGATGAACGCGGCCGGGCGCGCCTCGAGATACACGGTCTGCCACAGGCCCCGAGCCGGGCCGTAGCCCTGCTTCCCTTCGAGCTTGAACGAGTGGGGTGAGTCGTCGACCCGGACGACGAGCGTCTGGTCCTCCCCCGGCCTCATGTGCTCCGTGAGCTCGAGGTCGAAGGGAGTGTAGCCGCCCTGGTGCGTCCCGAGGAGCTCTCCGTCCAGCCAGGCGGTGGTGCGCCAGTCCGAGGCCCCCACACAGAGGAAGACGCGACGGCCGGCCCACGTCATCGGAACACGCACGGTCCGCGCGTACCACCCGATGTCCGCCTCGTCTGCCACTCCCGAGAGCGGGGCGCCCCAGGGGAACGGGACCTGAATGGTCAGCGGGAAGTCGGCTGGGGCACCGGTGCCCCAGCCCTCGGCCTCCCCGGCGTCTTCACCATCGAAGCGAAAGCTCCAGGGGCCGTTGAGATTCACCCACTCCGCCCGCTCGAAGCCGGGGCGGGGGTGCTCGGGCAGGGGGATCTCGGACCCGGTGGCCGGCATCGACACCGCTCCGAGCAGGAGGAAGGAGAGAAGGGCGAGGGCGCGGCGCATGGTGTCCACCTCCACAGTCTCGATCATCCCGGAGGGTCGAACACGGCCCACACCGGGCGGTGGTCGCTGGCTCCCCGGTTGTCCTCGACGACCCCGCAGGCCGCCGCGTTGGCCGGGGAGTCGAGCCCCCGGGCGAAGATGTGATCGATGCTCATTCCGAAGAAGAAGAACTTGCTGGTCGCGCCTACGTCACGAGTGGGCCAGGAGTAGCCGCCCGCCGTGATCTGCCTTCCGATGTCCTTGGAGTTGAAATCGCCGGCGATCACCACCGGCTCGCTGGTGTCGGCGGCGTCCTCGAGCAGGACGGCGAGCTGCTGACGGCGGGCGGCCCCCGTGACCCCCAGCGGCGACGGGAGGTGCACGGAGTAGACGCGTAGGCGGCGCTCGCCCCACAGGACGGTGGCCCGGACCGCCGATCGCTGGACTCCCGACCCGAAGCCGGCGATGGGCAGCACCACCTTGCCCGGCTCGACGAGCGGCCAGGGCGAGAGGATCGCGCAGCCGAAATCGCGGCCGCTCTTCGGGTGGACCGCGCTCGGGACGTAGAGGGAGTTCACCCCGAGCCCACGGGCGAGCCGCTCCGTCCCCGGAACGTCCATCTCCTGGAGAGCGAGAACGTCGAAGCCCTGCAGGGCCGGACTCTCCCTCATCAGCTCGAGAGCGAGGTCGATCTTCCTCGCGTAGGCGATGTTGAAGGTCACCACTCGCAACCGGGCATCCGGGGCCGGGGCCGCCGGAGCCGCTTCGGCGAAGCGCGCTTCGTAGGAGGGGCCGGACGCGTCGAGGTAGTTGACGGGGCTACAGGAGAGGCCGAGGGCCGCCGCGAGTGCGAGAGCCCCGGGCCTCCACCGCCCGGCTGGATCTGCCACCGTCGGGGCGGAATCGGAGCCCGGAGGACTAGCTCCCACCGACCTTGCGCGGCGTGGTCATGCGTTGGAACGCGTGGGTGTTCGTCGCCGACTTCTTCCAGGGCTGATGCGTCTGCGGCTTGTAGCCCCGGGGCTGGACGGGGGCCTCGGCCGCGGGAGAGGCCTCCTCCTTCTCGCCCGACTTCTCAGCGGCCTCGCGGGCCTTCTCGGCCTCTTTGGCCGCCTTCTCGGCCTCCTTCGCGCGAGCCTTTCGCGCCTTCTCCTCGTCCTTGCCGAGGCAGCACTGCTTGTACTTTCGTCCGGACCCACACGGACATCGCTCGTTGCGGCCGACCTGGGGACCTGTGGTAGGTGTCACGCTTCTCGCCTCCGTAGGCCCACTGTACCCCCGACGGAGGCCGGCGGCAACGGTGCCCATCCCTTCCTGCCCACCGGGGCGAACAACGCAAAAGCCGCGCCTGGGCGTTGGAGTTGCGCATCCTTCGGACACCATGCGCAGCGAGTGCGGAGGTGAGTGGAGGAAGCCCAGTGAGGCAACTCGGCCCGGATGTGGAGTTTGTGGCATGATGGTCCCATCGATGGCGAAGGATTTGCCGAGGAGATCACCGCCCGGCTCTCGCAGGGCCGCCCACCTTCCCTCGGGCTCCCCCTCGAGAAGGCTGGCCGACGTTCATTCCCTCCAGCTCGAGGTCGCGGCTCGGCGGCGGGAGCTCGCGATCCTGGCCGACATCGCGGCGCGCCTGCACGGCCAGGAGGACGTCCAGTCGATCCTCGACCACACGCTCGACAGCCTCATCGACGGCCTCGGCCTCAGGACCGCGTGGATCTTCCTGGGAGACAGGAAGGACGGGCCATTGCGCCTCGCTGCCCACCGGGGGGTCGCTCCCGCCTATCTCGACGCGGTCGAGGCCCGGGGGCTCGGCGAGTGCCTGTGCACGCAGGTGTTCTCTTCCGGCCAGGGCGTGGTCGCCGGCAATACCACCGATTGCCCTCGCATGCCCACGATCGGGAAGGGCCTCGAACAGCCGGTGGCGCACGCCTGCATCCCCCTGGTCTTCGACGGTCCGAGCGAGGGTGTCCTGAACGTCGCCGCCCTGCCCGGCGAGGTCTTCTCCGACGAGGAGCTCCGCTTCCTCCAGACGGTGGGTCGCCAGGTGTGCCTGGCGGTCGAGGGAGCCCGCCATCTCAACGCCCAGCGACTCCGCAACCAGGAAGCCCGGGCCCTCGCCGCCCTCAACAAGGGGATCGGAGAGTCCCTCGACCCCGAGGCGGTCCTCGCCGCCGTGGGCCGAACCGCCCTCGACGTCCTGCACGTGGACCGGGTCCACATCCTCCTCGGCTCCGACCCCCGCAGTCTCACCGTGGCCCATGTCGCGGGACTCCCACACCCGGAGCTGAAGGAGGGGCAGACCCTCGACCTGACCGCCCTCGGCGGGAGCCTTCACCGGCGGGCCCTCGAGGAGCAGAGACACTTCGCGGTGGAGGACTGGGCCCAGGACGACCGCGTCAACAAGGATCTCGCCCGGCGCTGGGCAGGGGCCTCGGGTGTCATCCTGCCCCTCGTGGCGCGCCGCACCAGCCTGGGCCTTCTCGTCCTCACCTCCGCGTCCCCGAGCCGATGGACCGACGACCAGGTGGAGCTCGCGGAGGCGCTCGCCTCCCAGGCCTCGGTCACCCTGGAGAACGCACGGCTGTACGACAACGCGCGGCGCGCCTACCGTGAGCTGAATGAGGCGCAGGCCCGCATCATCCAGAACGAGAAGATGGCGGTGGTGGGGACCTTCGCCTCCGGACTCGCCCACGAGGTGCGCAACCCCCTCAACTCCATCGCGCTTCAGCTGTCCATCCTCAAGCGGCGGGTGGCCCCCCTCCCGGAGGAGCTGGCGGGGGAGATCAAGGAGCTGGCGAGCGTCATCCGCGAGGAGGTCGCCCGCCTCGACAACCTCGTGGGTGACTTCCTGCAGTTCTCCCGGAGCAACCGGGTGCAGTACCGGCCGACGAGCCTCGCCGCCCTTCTCGACGAGGTGATGCGCCTCCTGCGGCCGGAGGCCACCGCCGCGGGCGTCAGGCTCAGACGAGAGCACGTCGGGGAGAAGGTCCCCGACCTGCGGGTGGACCCGGAGAAGATCAAGCAGGTGGTCATCAACCTGGTCCAGAACGCCATCGAGGCCCTCGCCGGAGGAGGCGAGGTGGTGGTGGAGAGCGGCCTCGTGGACGGGCGCGCCCTCATCGCGGTGCGGGACAACGGCCCGGGGCTGCCGGAGGGCCTCGACGTCTTCCAGCTCTTCGTCACCACGAAGGCGCACGGCACGGGGCTGGGCCTGAGCATCGCCCAGCAGATCGTCCTCGAGCACGGCGGCGAGATTGCCGCCGTCAACGGGCCCGGGGAGGGCACCGCCATCACGGTCAGCCTCCCGGTGGAGCGGCCGGATCCGCAGGCCGCAGGAGAGGAGTCATGAGCGTCAAGGGTCGGATCGTGGTCATCGACGACGAGGTCAACGCGGCGGCAGCGCTGGAGACGCTGCTCCAGGAGGACGGCTACGAGGTGGCCCGGGCCCACGACGCGCGGGCGGGACTGCAGCTGCTGGAGCAGGTCGAGCCCGACATCGTGCTCACCGATCTCCGGATGCCGGGGATGGACGGCATCGAGCTTCTCGTCAAGATCAAGGAGATCAGGCCGGAGACGATGGTCATCCTGATGACCGCGTACGGGACGGTGAAGACGGCGGTCAAGGCCATGAAGCTGGGGGCCGAAGACTATCTGTCCAAGCCGATCGACGTCGAGGAGCTCGAGGTCGTCCTGCAGAAGACTCTCGAGCGCAAGGGTCTCCTCGAGGAGGCCCGCACGCTCCGCAAGCGACTCGAGCAGAAGTACCGCTTCGACAACCTGGTGGGCGAGAGCCCGGAGATGCTGGCGGTGTTCAAGACAATCCGCCAGGTGGCACCCTCCTCCGCGTCGGTGCTGCTCCTCGGGGAGAGCGGTACCGGGAAGGAGCTCTTCGCCCAGGCTTTGCACCAGAACAGCCCGCGACGCAACAAGCCCTTCATCAAGGTGGCCTGCGCCGCGCTTCCGGAGACGCTGCTCGAGAGCGAGCTCTTCGGCCACGAGAAGGGCTCGTTCACCGGGGCGGTCTACACGCGGGCCGGCCGGTTCGAGGCCGCCGACGGAGGAACGCTGTTCCTCGACGAGATCGGCGACATCACTCCCACGGTTCAGGTGAAGCTGCTGCGATTCCTCGAGGAGCGGGAGTTCGAGAGGGTGGGCGGCAACCGCACCTTCAAGGTCGACGTGAGGATCGTGGCCGCGACCCACCGCGACCTTCGGAAGAAGTTGGAGGAAAACACCTTCCGCGAGGATCTCTACTACCGCCTCAACGTCATCGAGGTCCACATCCCGCCGCTGCGCGAGCGACCCGGGGACATCCCCCTGCTCACCCACCACTTCCTGCGCAAGTTCGCGGAGGCGAACAAGAAGGAGATCACTTCGGTGTCGGACGACGTCCTGGCCCTGCTCCTCGCCCACGAATGGCCCGGCAACGTGCGCGAGCTCGAGAACGCCATGGAGCGGGCGGTGGTGCTCTCCAACGAGGCGCTGCTCAACCCATCCCACTTCCCGACCCTGCGCAAGACGACCGGAGAGGCCCCTCGGCCCGCCCCCGCAGCGGGGCTCGGGGTGCGGATCCCCGGGAGCACCCTCTCCGACCTCGAGCGCGAGGCCATCCTCCGGACGCTGGAGGCGGTGGGGGGCAGCACATCGAAGGCGGCCTCGATCCTCGACATCAGCGCCCGCAAGATCCAGTACAAGCTCAAGGAGTACCAGCAGCAGGGCGTGGTGGTGAAACGCCGCGGAGCACAGGCCGCCAAGTAGGACGTCCCCGAGAGCCGGGAGAGGCCTTGTTCGTCCTGCGTGCGGTCCATACCTGGGCATCGCCACGCAAGATGCAGGACCTGACCGCTTCCGCTGGCCCTCAGTGCGCCGTGAGGCTCCCCGCCCCGAGGAGAGCACAGGGCTGCCAGGCCCCGTGGGGGGCCGGGGCTCCGAAGCGGGCTTCGAGAGTGTGGCGGGGGCCCTCGGCCGGGTCTGGCCGGTCGTTCCCGGACAGCAGGTACTCGAGGTGGGCCCGGAGGGCGGCCCTTCCCGGGTTACCCTTGATGCGGGCATGCTCGCCGGCGTCGCGGCAGAAGAGAAGCGTCGGCACGAAGGACAGGTGGTAGCGCGCCGCCAGCCACCCCTCCGAGGCGTCGGGGACCCGCAGGACGAGGACACGGCCCTGGTACTCGCAAGCCAGGGTGTCGAGGACCGGCCGCAGCAACTGGCACGGCTCGCACCCGGGCGTCTCGAAGACAATCAACGCCGGGTAGCCCGTCGCCAGGATCTCGTCGATCACGGCGGCCGTGGTGCGGATGGGAGTGTCGAGCGCGGCTCTCATGCTCACCCCCTGAGGCTGAGGTCCCCAATAACACAATGTAGTCCCAGGTGGGTCCTGGCGCCACAGAAAACGGACGCCCCGCCCGAGCCAGGACGACTACGTCCCGACGAGGTCTCGAATCCGGGCCAGCAGGCTCTCGAGGCGAACAGGCTTGAGGAAGAAGCCCTCGGTGGTGCCCGGGTCCAGGTCGCTGCGTGCGGAGAGCACCACGACGGGCGTGCCGGGCCGCAGGCGGCGCACCCGCTGGACCAGTCCCCGACCGTCGAGCCGGGGCATGTCGAGGTCGGTGAGCACCAGATCGGGCCCCCAGGACGAGAGCAGCCCCGAGGCCTCCTCGCCGTCGGCGGCCTCGGTCGCCTCGTAGCCCTCCTCGGCCAGCAGCCGCGCGACGGCCCTCCGCGAGCGGGGATCGTCGTCGACGACGAGGATCCGCCGGCGGTGGGTCACCTTGGTGGGGGCAGCGACGGCCATGGCGCCTGGGAGAATGCAATCAGCGTACCGGCCCCGGTGGGCCTTTGCGGGACCTGTCGGCTGGCTGCGCCGCAAGAAATCACGCTTGAGCTCCCTTCCCCGCAATCCTTGCGGCGAAACCGGGTTCTGCAGGGTCTAACCCCTCCCGGCCGCGTTGGCCCGCATCGTGCAGAGCGTTCCCCGACATCATCGGATACTGCGGAGGTAACTGAATGGCGACCAGGAAGATGATCGCGGTGGACGGGAACGAGGCGGCCGCCTCGGTCGCGCACCGCGTGAGCGAGGTGATCGCGATCTACCCGATCACGCCGTCCTCACCCATGGGCGAGTTCTCGGACGAGTGGTCGGCGCGGGGCCAGAAGAACATCTGGGGCGTCGTGCCCGACGTCATCGAGATGCAATCGGAAGGCGGTGCCGCTGGCGCCGTGCACGGGGCGCTGCAGGGCGGCGCACTGACGACGACCTTCACGGCGTCGCAGGGCCTGCTCCTCATGATCCCCAACATGTACAAGATCGCGGGAGAGCTGACCGCCTTCACGATGCACGTGGCGGCGCGCACGGTCTCCACCCACGCCCTGTCGATCTTCGGCGACCACTCCGACGTGATGGCCTGCCGCCAGATCGGCTTTGGCCTGATGGCCTCGGGCTCGGTGCAGGAAGCCCACGACCTCGCGCTGATCTCGACCGCCGCGTCGCTCGAGTCGCGGGTGCCATTCCTCCACTTCTTCGACGGCTTCCGCACCTCGCACGAGGTCCGGAAGATCGAGGAGCTCACCGACGACGACCTCCGCTTCATGCTGCCCGACGAGCTCGTTCGCACCCACCAGGCGCGAGCCCTCAACCCCGAGACTCCCGTCCTCCGCGGCACCGCCCAGAACCCCGATGCCTTCTTCCAGGCTCGTGAGGCCTGCAACGGCTTCTACGACGCGTGCCCCGGGATCGTCGAGAAGTCCATGGCCCGGTTCGGCGAGCGCACCGGTCGCGAATACAGGCTGTTCGACTACGTCGGCCACCCCGAGGCCGAGCGCGTCATCGTGCTCATGGGCTCCGGGGCCGAGACCGCCCACGAGACCGTCGAGCACCTGGTGGCCCAGGGCGAGAAGGTCGGGATCATCAAGGTCCGCCTGTACCGTCCGTTCTCGGTCAAGCACTTCGCGGCGGCGCTCCCGAGCACCGTCCGCGCCGTCGCGGTCCTCGACCGCACCAAGGAGCCGGGCGCTGTCGGCGAGCCGCTCTACCTCGACGTGGTCACCGCGCTCCGCGAGGCCCGGGAGACGGGGGTGAGCAATCTGGCCGTCGACCCCATGGTCGTCGGTGGCCGCTACGGCCTGAGCTCCAAGGAGTTCGCTCCCTCCCACGTGAAGGCAGTCCTGGACGATCTCGTCCGACGCGAGGGTCCCCGGAACCACTTCACCGTGGGGATCGTGGACGACGTCACCCACACCTCGCTGCCCGTGGACGACGACTTCGACATCGAGTCCGATGACCGGGTTCGAGCCGTGTTCTTCGGCCTCGGCGCCGACGGCACGGTGGGCGCCAACAAGAACTCCATCAAGATCATCGGCGAGGAGACCGACAACGACGCCCAGGGCTACTTCGTGTACGACTCCAAGAAGTCCGGGGCCATCACGATCTCCCACCTGCGCTTCGGGCCTGGCCCGATCCGCTCCACCTACCTCATCGAGAAGGCCAGCTTCGTGGCCTGCCACCAGTTCGGCTTCCTCGGTCGCTACGACGTCCTCGACTACTGCGTCGACGGCGGTACCCTTCTCCTGAATGCCCCCTACGCCAAGGACGAGGTTTGGAAGAACCTGCCGCGGTCGGTGCAGGAGCAGATCGTCGACAAGAAGCTCAGGGTCTACGCCATCGACGCCTACAAGGTCGCGGGCGAGACCGGAATGGGCGGGCGCATCAACTCGATCATGCAGACCTGCTTCTTCGCCATCTCCGGCGTTCTGCCTCGCGACGAGGCGATCGCCCAGATCAAGAAGGCCATCGAGAAGACCTACGGCAAGAAGGGCGCGGAGGTCGTGAAGCGCAACTTCGCCTCGGTCGACGCCGCCCTCGAGAACATGCACGAGATCCCCGCGGGCAAGCCCTCGGGCAGTACCGAAGCTCACCTGACCGTGCCCAGGGAGGCCCCGGACTTCGTCCAGAAGGTCACCGCGGTGATGATCGAGGGCAAGGGCGACTCGCTGCCCGTCTCCGCCTTCCCCGTGGACGGGACGTGGCCCACCGGCACCACCCAGTGGGAGAAGCGCGCCATCGCCCTCGAGATCCCGGTGTGGGACGACAAGATCTGCATCCAGTGCAACAAGTGTGCGTTCGTCTGTCCCCACGCCGCCATCCGCGCCCAGGTCTACGACCCCAAGGGCCTGAAGGGCGCCCCCGAGACCTTCAAGTCCACGGACTACCGGGGCCGGGAGTACCCAGGCCACAAGTACACCATCCAGGTCGCGCCCGAGGACTGCACGGGCTGCCAGCTGTGCGTCATGATCTGCCCGGCCAAGGACAAGGCGAACCCGAAGCACAAGGCCATCGACATGGCGCCGATGACGCCCCTGCGGGAGCCGGAGGCGGAGAACTACAAGTTCTTCCTCGGCCTGCCCGAGCCCGACCGCACCGAGGTCAAGATGGACCTCAAGGGCTCGCAGTTCCTCACCCCGCTCTTCGAGTACTCCGGCGCCTGCTCGGGTTGCGGCGAGACTCCGTACGTCAAGCTGATGACCCAGCTGTACGGCGATCGCATGCTGGTGGCCAACGCCACCGGGTGCTCGTCGATCTACGGCGGGAACCTGCCGACCACCCCGTACACCACCGACTCCAGCGGGCGCGGGCCGGCCTGGTCGAACTCCCTCTTCGAGGACAACGCGGAGTTCGGGCTCGGCATGCGGCTGGCCGTCGACCAGCTCAAGGAGCAGGCGACCGGTCTCGTCACCACCCTGAACGGCAAGCTCGGCGACAACCTCGTGAAGGAGCTCCTCGAGGCCGATCAGTCCACCGAGTCCGGCATCGCCGCCCAGCGAGAGCGGGTCGCGAAGCTGCGGGAGACGCTCAAGGGCATCAAGGGCGGCGAGGCCACCCGCCTCGCCCAGATCGCCGACTACTTCGTCAAGAAGAACGTCTGGATCGTCGGCGGCGACGGCTGGGCCTACGACATCGGCTACGGCGGCCTCGACCACGTCCTGAGCATGCCGCGCGACGTGAACGTCCTGATCCTCGACACCGAGGTCTACTCCAACACCGGCGGCCAGGCCTCCAAGGCCACCCCGGTCGGGGCCTCGGCCAAGTTCGCCTCGGCCGGCAAGGAGACCGGCAAGAAGGACATCGGCATGATGGCCATGGCCTACGGGCACGTATACGTGGCCCGGGTGGCCTTCGGGGCCAAGGACGTGCAGACGGTGAAGGCGTTCCAGGAAGCGGAGAGCTACGACGGCCCCTCGCTGATCATCGCCTACAGCCACTGCATCGCCCACGGCTACGACATGGCCTACGGCGCCGAGCAGCAGAAGCTGGCCGTCAACTCGGGCGTGTGGCCGCTCTACCGCTTCGATCCTCGTCGGGTCCGGGAGGGCCAGCCTCCTCTCGCCCTCGACTCCGGCCCGGCCAAGATCTCGGCCAGGGAGTACATGCGCAATGAGACGCGGTTCCGGATGGTCGAGAAGCTCGACCCGGTGCGCTTCAAGAGGCTCTCGCTCATGGCCGAGAAGCAGGCGAAGCAGCGGGTCGCCATCTACCAGCAGCTCGCCAACCTCACCGTTCCCCAGTTCCAGGATGAAGAGTCCGAGGCCGCGGCTCCGGCTCCGGTCAAGAAGTAAAGGGAGGAGTCAATGGACCTCAGCACGACATACCTCGGCCTGAAGCTGCCCCACCCCCTCATGCCCGGGGCCTCCCCGATGGTGGACGACATCGACAACGTCCGCCGGCTCGAGGACGCGGGGGCCTCCGCAATCGTGATGCACTCGCTCTTCGAGGAGCAGATCTCCCGGGAGCAGGTCGCGACCTTCGTCCACACCGAGTCCCATGGCCAGTCCTTTGCCGAAGCGCTCACCTACTTCCCCAGCCCCGAGGCCTTCGCCCTCGGACCGGAGGAGTATCTCGAGCACGTCCGCAAGGTGAAACAGGCGGTGTCGGTGCCGGTGATCGGCTCGCTGAACGGCTTCACTCACGGCGGCTGGCTGGACTACGCGCGGCTCATCGAGCAGGCCGGGGCCGACGCCCTCGAACTCAACGTCTATTTCCTCGGCAGCGACCCGGCGGAGTCTGCGGAGTCCCTCGAGGAGCGCACCGTGAAGATGGTGAAGGAGGTTCGCGGGGCGGTCCGGATCCCGGTGGCGGTGAAGCTGTCGCCGTACTACACGTCCCTCGCCCAGTTCACCAGCCAGCTCGACGAGGCCGGGGCCGACGGCATGGTTCTCTTCAACCGCTTCTACCAGCCCGACATCGACGTCGAGGAGCTGCAGGTTCGGCGGCAGATCCACCTGTCGACCTCGGCCGAGCTGCCGCTTCGGCTCACCTGGCTGGCCCTGCTGTCCCCCAAGGTGAAGGCGTCCCTCGCGGTCAGCGGCGGCGTCCACACCCTGCTCGACGTGGTGCAGTCGGTGATGACCGGGGCCCACGCGGTGCAGCTCGTCTCCTGCCTGCTCAAGCGTGGCCCCTCGCACCTGGCGACCCTCAAGGGCGAGCTCACCCAGTGGCTGGAGGAGCACGAGTACCACTCGCTCCGCCAGATGCAGGGCAGCATGAACCTGGAGGCCTGCCCGGACCCCGCCGTCTACGAGCGCGCCAACTACATGCTCATGCTCCAGAGCTGGAGGACGTCGCACTGACTCTCGTGGCCTGAGTGCCCCCTGGGACGTCACTCAGGCCACTTTCAGGATCGCGCGGCAGCCTTCGGCGGCCGCGCCTTCCTTTCTCCGTTTTCACTCCCCCGGTTCCCGCTCTCCCCGGCCCCCTCTCGCCCTCATCCCCGCCCGTGCTCCTCCCCCCTTGACCCCCGGCGACACCGCGCCACACTAGCCCCATGCCGGACGCCACTCTCCTCCGCCTCCGGCTCCCCGACGGTCGCAGCGCCACCCTTCTCCTCGGGGACACGACCACCGTGCTCTCCGTGGACGACACCCTCGTCTCGTCCTGGGACCTCTCGGGCCGCCCCTACGCCCTCGTCCGCGAGGACGGCACCTACCGTCGCGGCCTGAACGGCCACCTCCTCCACAAGCGGGAGGCGAGCGCGGATGGCCCTCGTCTCCGACGACGCCTGTCGGCGGAGGAGGGCGCGGTCAGCGTGGAAGCGGCCCGCCACGAGGCCGAGCTGGCCCTCGGAGCCAGCGTCGCCCCGAAGGCTGTCCACCGCCTGGAGCGCATCGTGAGCATGGACGCGGCCGCCCTGGGCGAAGATGCCGCCCGCTTCCTGGACGCTTCCGGCCCCGTCGGCATCCTCCCCCCCGACCAGTACCTGTCCCTCGTGGTCCGGCTCACCGAGGGCTGCTCCTGGAACGCGTGCACCTTCTGTCGCCTCTACCGGGACATGCCGTTCCGCTGGAAGACCCCCGACGAGCTGCGCGCGCACGTGGCCGCCCTGCGCGGCTACTTCGGCGAGTCGATCGCCCTGCGCCGGGGCCTGTTCCTCGGCGACGCCAACGCCCTGTGCCTGGCCACGCCCCACCTGCTCCCGCTCCTGGAGATCCTCGCCGCGGAGTTCCCCGACGCCCCCACCGCTTCCTTCGTCGACGCCTGGACCGGTCAGCGCAAGTCGGTGAGGGAGTGGCGCGCCTGCGCCCAGCTCGGCCTCGGGCGCGTGTACGTCGGGCTCGAGACCGGAGACCCCGACCTGCTGGCGTGGCTCCGCAAGCCCGGCACTCCGGACGACGCCGTGGCACTGGTGACGGCGCTCCACGAGGCGGACGTCGACGTCGGAGTCATCGTTCTTCTCGGGGCCGGGGGCGAGCGATTCTCCCGGGCCCACGCCACGAACACCGCCGCCGTCCTCACCCGCATGGGCCTCGGCCCCCGCGACCTTCTCTACTTCTCCGAGCTGGTGGACGACCCCTCGCTCGAGTACGCCCGACACGCGGCGGGCGCCCCGGACCTCCAGGCGCTGGGCCCGGAGGAATGCGCTCGCCAGCGCGAGGCCGTCCTCGCCACCTTCCATCCCACCGAGCCCGCCTCTCCACCGCGGACCGCGACCTACGACATCCGCGAGTTCGTGTACTGACCGTCTCGGCTTCAGCCGAGGGGGACCGAAGCCGCGGCCTGGGGTTCCTTCCCTCAGGCCCGGCGCAACGCGGCTAGAATGCATCCGCAGCCTCACCCAGGTGTTCAAGGGGCGCAGGAGGGGCGGGCCAATGACTCTCTGGGTCTTCTTCGGTGCCATCTACGTGGTCGCGGCTGCGGTGTCTCTCTGGTCGCGCGCCCAGGTCATCCGGTTCCTGGAGGGCACCCCCGCCATCCGGAGCACCGCCGACCTGGAGCGTTTCAAGGAGCTGGCCCGGATGGAGATGCATCTGGCCCTGGCCATGATCGTCCTTCTGGTCACGGGGCTCGCCACCGGGCTGGTGCTCATCAGGCGGCACGGCGTCGCGGCCCTCCTTCTGGTACTCCTCGCCAACGCGCTCGTTCTCGGGCTCGGACTGTTCCACAAGGGCGTGGAGGAGAAGGCGCGAAACCTCCGGACGGCCGACGGCCTGGACGAGGAGTACCGTCAGGTCTGCCGCACCTGGAACAAGAAGCCCCTGCCGGACTTCTGAGCGTCCGCGGATCCGCGAGAATCCGCCGGCCCGCCCAAGCCTGTGGTCCGGAGTGGCGATCGCGCGGACAGACAATGGAGCCTGGAGCCCACGTCCGAGAGGTGGAACGCCCCCTCCTCGGGCTCTTCGGCCACGGGACGGGCCCCGGCTCAGAGGCGGGCCAGCAGCTTCTGGAAGCGGGGACTCTCCCGCACCGGATCGAAGTCGGAGTCGTGCTCGATCCACTCCCGGTGACCGAAGCCGGCGTCGACCGCGCCCTCGAGCGCCTCGATGGCGGGCTCGGACTCGCCCGCCTGAGAGAAGAGGCAGGCCACGTTGTACAGGATCATCGGGTCGCCAGGATCGATGGCCCGGGCCCGACGCCCCCATTCCATGGCGCGCTCCCGATCGCCGAGGGTGAGCAGGCAGCCGCCGCCCAGGTAGAGGGCGCGCGCATCATCGGGGTTGAGCTCCACGTGACGCTCCACGAGCTCCACGGTCCGCCGCGATGCGCGCTCGATCTTCTCCTGCGGAGCGCCGAGTCCACGCAGGGCCTGCTCCAGGAAGCTCGGGGCTTCGTAGCTCTCCGGGCGCACCTCGCAGGCCTTACCGAACAGCTCCGTCGCCTTGTCGTACCTCCCGTGGGCGAGACAGGCCCGGCCGTAGAAGTAGTAGGCCTCGTAGAGGCGCGGGTCGCGCCGGAGGGCTTCCTCGAACTCCGCCTCGGCCTCCTCGAAGGTTCCTCCGAGCGAGAGGGCGAGCCCCCGGGACGCGTGGGCCTCGGCCAGGTCCGGGTCGAGGTCGAGTGCCTTCCGGCTCGCCTGCTCCGCCCCCTTCAGGTTGGCCTCGCTGCTGTCGGCGTACTGATAGAGGAACGAGCAGCAGTCGGCGATCCCGGTGTAGGCCAGAGCATAGGCCGGGTCGATCTCGATGGCGCGACCGTACATCTGCCGCGAGAACTCGAAGGCCTTCTCGTTCATCTGGTAGAAGAACTTGCGCCCCCGGAGGTAGTACTCGTAGGCCTCGACGTCGCGCGTGGCCACGTTCTGCAGCGCCCGCCGCTCCTTGGGGCTCAGCGTCACCTCGAGGGCGGCCACGATGCTCTCGGCAATCTCGTCCTGGATGGCGAAGACGTCCTTCATCTCCCGGTCGTAGCGGTCCGACCACAGGCGGTATCCGTCGTCGACGTTGGCCAGCTGGGCGGTGATCCGCAGGCGGTCGCCGGCCTTGCGCACGCTTCCCTCGAGCACGGTGCTCACGTCGAGGCGGCGGCCGATCTCGCGCACGTCCAGGGCGGTCCCCTTGAACTGGAACGACGACGTGCGGGAGGCCACGCGCAGGTTCTCGATCCGTCCGAGGCCGTTGATCAGCTCTTCGGCGATACCCTCGCAGAAGTAGTCCTGGTCCTTCTCCGCGCTCATATCGGCGAAGGGCAGAACGGCCACGGACGCACCGCGCTTTGCCCCCGACTTGCCCTGGGCACCCAGGTCTTCGAGCTCGATCTGGAGGTCCCGGCCCGTCTGGTAGCGTCGGGCCGGGTCCTTGTCCAGGCACCGCCGGACGATGCGCCCGAGGTGGTCGGGGATGTCTGCCCGAAGCTCGGTCAGCTCCCGGGGCCGGTCCCGGAGGATCGAGGAGATCAGGTCCGCAGAGGTCTCACCCCGGAACGGGCGCTCGCCGGTGGCCAGCTCGTACAGGATGGCGCCGAGGGAGAACACATCGGAGCGGTGGTCCGCGGGTCGGCCCTGGACCTGCTCCGGCGACATGTAGGGCAGCGTCCCGAGGACGGCGCCGGCCTGCGTCAGGTCGGATGGGGGGACGGCGGTGGGCTCGTCGTCGCCGGGGCTCGAGTCCTCGTGCAGCTTGGCCAGGCCGAAGTCGAGGACCTTGGGGCGTCCCTCCCGGTCGAACATGATGTTGGCCGGCTTCAGATCCCGGTGGGTGATGCCCCGCTCGTGGGCGGCGGCGAGGGCCTCCGCGAGGGGGCCCGCCACCTCGAGGATCTTCTCCAGGGGCAGGCCGCCGTGGGTCACGCGTGACTGGAGAGACTCGCCCTCGACCAGCTCCATGGTGAGGAACGGCACCCCGTCCACCTCCTCGACGGCGTAGATGGTGACGATGTTGGGGTGGTTGAGCGCGGCCACGGCCCGGGCCTCGCGGCGGAAGCGCTGCAGGCGATCGGGCTTCTGCGCCATTTCCCGGGGCAGGACCTTCAAGGCCACCTTCCGACCCAGCGTGGTGTCCTCCGCACAGTAGACCTCGCCCATGCCCCCTTCCCCGAGCTTCTCGAGGATCCGGTAGTGCGAGATCGTCGTTCCGATCATGGGCCTCCCCATCTCGGTGGCGTTCGAGTCGTGGCCTGGCTGGTGGTTCGAAGGGGCGATTCTAGCACCAGACCCGATGCGACCACGGGCCTCAAGCGTCGTCGGAGGCGCGCCGGATCGCCTCGAGTGCCTCGCGGTCGAGGTGGACGTCCAGCTGAGGGAAGGCGATCACGATCCCCTTCTCCTTGAAAGCCCACCAGATGGCCTCGTTCAGGTCGGAGCGGGCCCGCCGCAGGACCCACGGGTCGTCGATCCAGACCGAGACCTCGAACACCACCGCCGAGTCGCCGAACTCGTTCAGGAACACCAGGGGGTCCTTGGTCTGGTTGCGCCACGACATCGACACCGCTACCCGCTGCAGCGTCTGCTTCACGAGGGCCATGTCCGAACCGTAGACCACTCCCACCGTGGCCCGGAGGCGGTAGATCGAGTCCTTGAGGGTGTAGTTCTTTACCGTCGACTGCACGATGGTGGCGTTGGGGATGATGATCTCCTCGTCGTCGAGGGTCCGCGCGATCGTGGCCCGGATCCCCATCTCCCTCACCCGCACGAACCGCCCCTCCACCTCCATCACGTCCCCGGGCTTGATGCTCTGCTCGAGGAGGAGGATCACCCCCGAGACGAAGTTCTGGGCGATGTTCTGCATCGCGAAGCCGAGGCCGATGGCGAAGATCGCCCCCGCCGCGAAGAGCGCCCCGAGGTTGATGCCCAGCGTGTCGAGCGCCACCCCCAGACCCACCGCCAGCACCACATAGTGGGTCAGGCGCTGGAAGACGGCCACCGGCCCGGGACGGGCCCCGATGACGCGGGCGGCGCGGGCGATGAAGCGCTGCAGCAGCCAGGAGAGACCCAGGGTGGCCGCGGAAATGAGGAACAGGAGCAGCAGGCCCCCGAGGGTGACCCGCGTCCCGCCAACGGTGAAGAAGGTCCGATCGAGACCCTCGGCGAAGCCGCTCACACCGCCGTCTCCTCGCCGGCATCCTCAACCGGCGCCTGTTCGGCCCGTTCTACCGACGCCGCAAGGCGCGGGTCCACCAGGCAGATCAGGGTCTGTCCCGGCTTGGGGGACGGGGCCTTGTCGGCGGTGCAGACCAGGAGGGAGGCGGACTCGGTGACGATGAACAGCACCAGCGCGTCCTCTCCGTAGCGGCCGCGGAACGCCTTGTAGTCGAACTCCTGGCTCAGCTTCGTGGCCTTGACCACCTGTCCCTCGGCGAAGCGCTGATCCAGCGCATCGTAGGTCGCCCCCGGAGAGAACAGGTTCCGCCCGCGCAGGTGCGGCGGGGCCCCGGCCACCCGAGGGTTGTCCTCCTGGAGAGAGGGCAGCTGATAGACCCCGGCGCGGCCAAACAGCTCGCGGAAGTGGAGCGTGGCCAGGACGTTCACGTCGTCGTCGGCGGTCACGGCCAGGAGGCGTCCGAGCCCTCCCTCCTCCGCCGCGTCGAGGGCGTGCTCGGAGAGGATGCTGGCGTAGGCGGTGGGCAGTCCTTCCATCCGAGCGGCGTTGATGTTGCCCCGATTGTTGTCGATCATTAGAACCGGGAACCCGGCAGCCCTCACCCCGGCGGCAATGGCCCGGGCCCCGGGGTGGGCGCTGGCGAATACCACACCCTGGGGGTCCGGGTTGGAGAGCCCCAGTCGACGGGCCAGCGGTGGCGCGGTCAGGCCGTAGACCATCACCGTCCCCACGATCACCAGGAAGGTGGCGGGGACCAGCCCTCCGCCCGACTCTCCCATGCGCAAAGCAAAGACCGACGCCACCGACGCGGCCACGATCCCCCGGGGGGCCAGCCACGCGAGGAACACTCGCTCGTTACGGCTCAGGCTCGATCCTATCGTGGACACGAGGACCGCCGCCGGCCGGACGACCACGATCAGGAAGACGACAAAGGCGGGCCCCCGCCAGCCCAGCGCGCGGAAATCGTCCGGGCTCACCCGCGCCGCCAGCAGTATGAAGAGTGAGGCGATGAGGAGGACTCGGAGGTTTTCCTTGAACTCCACGATGTGCTTGACCGGGACCAGCCGTTGATTGGCCAGGAAGACGCCCATCAGGGTGACGGTGAACAGTCCCGACTCGTCCTGGAGCAGGTTGGAGGCGGTGAAGGCCCCGGCCACCAGCATGAGCAGGACCGGGCTCTGCAGGAAATCGGGCACCCAGAAGCGACGGAGAAGGACAACGGTGACGATCGCCCCAACGCCACCGACCAGGGCCCCCACCCCGATCGTGTACAGCATGTGGAGGCCCATCACCCGCGCCGTCTCGTCGAACCCGGCGCTGGACACAGACGGCAGTGCCTCGTAGACGAGAACAGCGAGAGCGGCGCCGATGGGGTCGATGACGATCCCTTCCCAGTGGGCGACGCTGGCCACCGTCCCCACCGGGCGCACGTGGCGCAGGAGCGGTCCGACCACCGTGGGGCCGGTGACCACCAGGATCGCGCCGAGCAGGAGCGCGGTCCCCGACTCCATCCCGAGCATGTGCTGGGCCGCCCACGTCGCCAGCGCCCAGGTGACGGCGGCGCCGACCGTCACCAGGCTCCACACCGAGGCGCCCATGGCCCGCAGGTCCCGGGCCCGGAGGCTGAGTCCGCCTTCGAACAGGATCAGCCCGACCGAGAGAGAGACGAGGGGAAAGAGGAGCTCGCCGAAGAGCGCGTCGGGGTCGAGAAAGCCGGTGACCGGGCCGGCCAGGAAGCCGACGGCGAGGAGCAGCAGGATGGAGGGCAGGCGCAGACGCCACGCGAGCCACTGAGCCCCGACTCCGAGGACGGCGATGCCGGCGAGACCGACGAGAACCTGTTGTTCGTGATCCAAGGGAAACCTATCGGGGACCGCTCAGGGCGCGGTCGAGGTTGAAGGCGGCGCTGATCAGCCCGAGGTGGGTGAAGGCCTGCGGGAAGTTGCCCACCGCCTCCCCCGAGGAGCCCACCTGCTCCGCGTACAGGCCCAGGTGGTTGGCATAGCCGAGCATCCTCTCGAATACCAGGCGGGCCTCGGGGAGGCGGCCGGCGCGGGTAAGGGCTTCCACCAGCCAGAAGGTGCACATGCTGAAGGTCCCCTCCTCGCCCTCGAGGCCGTCCGGCGACCGCTCGACGTCGTACCGGTGCACGAGGCTGCCCGAGGTCAGGTCGCGCTGGATCGCGTCCAGGGTGGACAGGAAGCGCGGGTCGGTTGGGGACACGAAGAACACGAGGGGCATGATGAGGTTGGCGGCATCGAGGGTCTCGCTGCCATAGGCCTGGACGAAGGCCTGGCGCTTCTCGCTCCAGCCCCGCGTCATGATCTCCTCGTAGATGGCGTCGCGGGCGGTCAGCCACCGCTGGTGGTCCGCAGGGAAGGAACGCTTGTCCGCCAGCCTCAGCCCCCGGTCGAGAGCCACCCAGCACATGAGCTTGGAGTAGACGAAGTGCTGCCGGCCACTGCGGACCTCCCAGATCCCCTCGTCGGGCTCCGACCAGACGTCGCACACGTGGTTCAGGATCCGGCGGATCTTGACCCACGCGTCGTAGCCCAAGGGGGTGGCGTGCTTGTTGAAGAGGTAGACCGCGTCCAGGAGCTCGCCGTAGATGTCGAGCTGACGCTGGTCGTGGGCGGCGTTGCCGATCCGGACCGGCCGGGAGCCACGGTACCCCTCGAGGTGGTCGAGGGTGTGCTCGGTCAGCTCGTGTCGCCCGTCGACCGAGTACATGACCTGCAGGGCCCCTTCCTGGCCCGTCTCCTGGACCCGGGCGCCGAGCCAGCGCATGAATCCTCCGGCCTCCTCGGTGAAGCCGATCCGCATCAGACCGTAGAGGGTGAAGCTGGCGTCCCGGACCCAGGTGTAGCGATAGTCCCAGTTGCGCCCCCCCCCGATGGGGGCGGGCAGGCTGCAGGTGGGAGCGGCCACGATCGCCCCGGTGGGCTCGTAGGTCAGGAGCTTGAGAGCGAGGGCGGAGCGGTGGACCATCTCGCGCCAGCGTCCTCGGTAGTCACCCTGGGCCAGCCAGCGCTGCCAGAAGTCGAGCGTCGCCTGGAAGGCCTCGTCCGCCTCCTCCTCCGAGATGGGCCGCGGGCATCCCTCCTGCCTCTCGAGCCCGGAGAGCACGAAGGTGGTCCGCTCCCCCTCTCGGAGCTCGAATTCCGCCACCGCCGCCGGCCCCTCGGCGCGCAGCGGAGTCGTCGCGGTGAGGGCGAGGCTCAGGCCGTCGGCGTGAAAGCAGGCCCCCTCGGGACGGGTTTCGACCCTGTGCTCGGACCGGGCATAGTCGAAGGCGGGGTGGCAGGTGACCCGGAGCCGCATCGAGCCCCGCACCGTGGCGACGCTCCGGATGAGCTGGTGGTGTCCGTGGGTCCCCACCGCCTCCCCCACCGGCATGTAGTCCGTCACCTCCGCCACGCCGTCCGGCGACAGGAACCGGGTCAGGAGGACGTTGGTGTCCGGGAGGTACATCTGCTTGCGGTTGACGTCGCCCCGGGTCGGGGCGATCTGGAACCGCCCGCCCTTCTCGTCGTCGAGAATCGCGGCGAAGACGCTCGGCGAGTCGACGTGCGGGTAGCACATCCAGTCGATAGACCCGTTCTTGCCGACGAGGGCCACCGTCTGGAGATCGCCGACGACCCCGTAGTCCTCGATGGGCTGGTAGGCCATGCGGGTCAGCCTAGCATCATCCCGGGGCCCTTGCTTCGCGAGCGTCTCCCGCGAGCTAGAACGAGAACCAGTGCTGCAGCTTGACCAGGAAGACGTTGCGGGCCCTGCTCCGCCAGAGCTCGTCGTAGTTGTTCCCGAGCGAGTCGTCGTAGAGGGTGCTCTCGCTGGTGCGCCCCTGGGACCAGACCACGTAGATTGCCGATCCCGGCCGGTACTCCCACCGCGCCACGAGGTTGGACCGGAACTCCCGGAAGCTGAAGTCCGGGTTGTCGAAGGAGAAGCGGCTGCCGGGGCCGCCTTCCGCCTCCTGGACGACATAGGCGTTCGCCTCCGGGTCGAGGGCGATCTCGTCGGCGCCGTAGAGGTGGAACCGGTCGTCGTACTCCGGGGCCAGGGTGTCGGTGGCCTTCCGGAATGCCGTGTAGCGTCCCGACGAGACGAACGGGCTCCCGTAGTACTGGATCGTGAGGTCCGGGGTGATGCTCACGTTCACGCGGATCGTGAGGCTGTGGGTCGTCTGGGCGATGTTCCCGAGAACGTATCGGTCCCCGGCGACGGATTCCGGGGTGTCCACGTACTGCAGGTCGTCGACCTGGTGCCCGTACTCGTAGTCCGCGGAAACGGAGAGCCGGTTCGTCAGGCGCATCCTCAACCCGGGGAAGAAGTTGAAGATGCTCGAGTCACCGTCCTGGAAGGTGTGGGCGTGGACCCCGGCGCTGGCCATCAGGCGCCGCGAGGGATCGCTCTCCCCTCTCAGCGACAGGTGAACGAACGGGCTGAGCCTCATGGAGGGCCCGCCACGGAGAAGTCGGGTGTCCACCGCGGTGTCGGTGACCCGCACCGACCCGGACGCGCTCCACTTGTTCCGGAAGTGCGCCTCTCCCGAGAGGCCCGTCCACCCGTTGGTCTGGAGCCCGCCGAAATCCCACTCGTCCGACCGTTCGCCGAAGAGGCTCCACTGGCGAAAGGGCCCGCGGGGTACAGGGTCTTCGTACCCGACCTCGAACGAGTTGACGATCACGTCGGCCTGGCGCAGGAAGCCGAGGTCGTTGAGCTCGAGCCCGGGCGAGACCCAGCGAAGGGAGTCCCCGATCCGCCACTTGCTGGTGCGGGACCGGCCGAAGCTGAGGAAGCCGGCGTGGCCCCCGAGGGAGGTGGCCTTGGGGTCCACCCCGAGGTGAGACGCGTCCGGGCGCTGGAAGTAGTGGACCGCGTTGGTCTGAAGGTCGAGCATCGCCTCCGGCGCGCCCGTCACCTGGCTGAAGGCACCCTTGGCTTGAAGGGCCCACGAGCGGCTGGCGAAGAACTGGGTAAAGTCGACTCCACCGGTGACCGCGTTGGTCGCCAGGACCTCGAGGGTCGGGTCGTCGATCCAGCGACGGGTCGAGGTCAGCATGCCCCCGAGGCTGGTGTTGCCCTTGTTCCAGTCCTTCTGAACCCGGGCCGCCAGGTAGTTCGTGTAGGGCTCCACGTCCTGCCGGCGGGTCTGCCCGGCGCGGGCGATCAGCACCGTCTCCCGCGACGTCAGGCTCTGGACCACCCCGATCGAGAGGCCGTCCCGGGTCTTCCCGGTGACCTTCAGCGCGTCCAGGATCGTCGTCGCGCCCGGGGGCGACCCGGTGGACTCCCCCTCCCCGAGCTCGGGAAGCAACGACGGCGGGGCCCCGATCCGGCGGGAGTAGTAGAGGATGTCCCCCCAGCCGTGCCCCTCGCCCAGGCCGAACTCGAGGATGCTCTTGCCCTCGAGGAAGAACGGGCGCTTCTCCTCGAAGAAGGTCTCGTAGGCCGTGAGGTTGATGATCGACGGGTCGGCCTCCACCTGGCCGAAGTCGGGATTCACGGTGGCATCGAGAGTGAAGCTGGAGCTGAGTCCCACCTTGGCGTCGAGGCCGGCGGAGGCGTTGCCGATCGTCCGCTCCTTCTGGTTCTCGGCGGTGAACTTCGCGGAGTCGACCTCCCCGAGAACGTGGGGCAGGATCTCGATCCGGCGGTTCTTCGGGAGCTTCTCGATGCCGTGCAGCTCTCCGATGTTGTGCATGATCCCGGTGTTGTTCCGCGGGATCAGGTTCCACTGGCTCTCTTCCTGGTTGCGCGCAATCCAGCGCCAGGCGTGCAGCCCCCAGACCTGCTCCTCGTGGGGACCGTAGCGGAGCTGAGAGAGGGGAATCCGGAACTCCGCAGTCCAGGCGTCCTCCTCCATGCCCACCTTGCCGTACCAGACCGGGTCCCAGGTGGTGTCCCAGCCCTCGTTCCCGAGGATCAGGTCGATCTTGCTCCCCCCGGCGGTGAGGTCGAACTCGAAGCCCGTTCGCTTGTCGAAGTAGCTGTCGAAGCAGACTCCGACGATGTCTCCGCCGAACGCGTCCCGCCGGCCGGGGTACCTGTGGATCTGCTCCGGGTCGTCGTAGGCGCGAATGGCGACGTAGACGTTCCTGTCGTCGTAGAGGATCTTGATCTCGGTCGGGTGCGAGGGCTCGGCGCCCTCGGTGGGGATCTGCTGCGTGTAGTCCCCGGCCCACTCCCCCTCGAGCCAGGCTGCGTCGTCGAGGCGGCCGTCGATGCGCGGGGGCTCGGCCTGCAGCCTCACCGTGTCGTAGACCCGCGGCGGGTAGACCCGCCCGTGGACGTTGTCCGCGGCCGTGGTGTCCACCTTCACCCTCGACGCCAGTGCCGGAGGAACAGCCCCGGGAAGGAGCAGCAGGGCGATCACGAGGGTCGAGCTCAGGCGCATGGCGGTCGGTGGGCGCCCGGGCTCCGCGGCAGCAGGCGCGGGGGCGCTCTCTCTCAACGCCCTCGTGTGAGTATGCGTCAGCCGCGCCGCGATGTGTATGGGCCGAATGCTCCGGGAGGGCGCCTCCCGGGTCCCGTTCGGAGACAGTTCGTTCCGCGCAGCGAAAGCCGGCTTCCAGCTCCGGTTTCGATTTGCGGAGTCACACTGGCCGCGTCCTGCGTTTGATAGACTTGGAGATCTGCTTTGACCAGGCGATAGCCCAGGGGGACGTTGAACCCTCGCCGCGCCCGCCGGGTCCAATGGCCAGTCTCACATGCACCACTCCGCCCTGATCTTGCCCATCGCGCTCTTCGCCCCTCTCGTCGAGGCGAGCTCGCCGCTCGCCACTCCACCGGCCGAACCTCCGGTGGTCGAGGCTGCGCGGGCGAGCGAGACTCCGGTCATCGACGGCGACGTGGGGGGAGACCCTGCCTGGGCGGCCGTCACGCCGCTCACCGACTTCTGGCAGACGACCCCGGACGCCGGCGCCCCGGCATCCCAGCCCACCGAGGTCCGCGTCCTGTACTCGGAAACGACGCTCTACTTTGGAGTCATCTGCTTCGACGACGATCCCTCCGGCATCATCGTCAACGAAAGCCGCCGCGACTCACCCCTCGACGAGACCGACAGCTTCCAGATCATCCTCGACACCTACCTCGACCGGCAGAACGGCTTCGTCTTCGGCACCAACCCCACCGGACTCGAGTACGACGGCCAAGTCAGCAACGAGGGCGCGGGCGGGAGTGGTCTGGGCTCGTCCCTCGGGGGGATGAACCTGAACTGGAACGGCGCCTGGACGGTACGCACGGTCACGGGGGACTTCGGCTGGAGCGCCGAGTTCGCCATCCCCTTCTCCACCCTCCGCTACGACCGCAAGGCAACGCGGGCGTGGGGCATGAACTTCCAGCGAAACATCCGCCGCCGGAACGAGCAGGCCTACTGGGCGCCGCTGCCGCGCCAGTTCAACCTCTTCCGCCTGTCCCAGGCCGGCACCCTGGCCGGGCTGACGCCCCCCCGACAGCGCAACCTCCAGATCCTCCCCTACGTCCGGGGCGGTGCCACGGAGGTCCCCGAGCTCGGCCTCGACCGCACGACCGACGGCGAGGTCGGCGGCGACCTCAAGTGGAGCGTCACTCCGAGCCTCACCCTCGACGCCACCCTGAACACGGACTTTGCCCAGGTCGAGGCCGACGAGCAGCAGATCAACCTGGACCGCTTCAACCTCTTCTACCCGGAGAAGCGTCCGTTCTTTCTCGAGAACGCCGGCTCCTTCACCATGGGGTCGCCGGGCGAGGTGGAGATGTTCTTCAGCCGGAGGATCGGCATCGGCCCTGAGGGCGAGGTGGTGCCAATCCTCGCCGGAGGCCGCCTCTCCGGAAAGGCCGGGGGATTCAACGTCGGCGTGCTGAACATGCAGACGCGCGCGGTCGACGGCGTGGTCTCCGCCAACAACTTCACCGTGGCCCGCGTCTCACGGGAGCTCCCCAACCGCTCCAGGGTCGGAGGCATCTTCGTCAACCGCGCGGCCACCGGAGCGGACGCCCCTGGGGGCGCCGACAACCAGACCGTGGGCGCGGACGGTCGCTGGGGCATCGGGCGCTACTCGTCGATCGAGGGATACGCCGCGAAGACCTTCACTCCCGGTCTCGACGGCCGCGATTACGCCTTCAACGCCCGGGCGCAGCACGACTCGCCGACCTGGCTCCTCAGCGCCGGGTACACCGAGGTCGGCGAGAACTTCAACCCGACGGTGGGCTTTCTTCGGCGCCACAACTACCGGAGCCCCGCGGGCACGATCCTCTACCGGTACCGGCCCGACGACCTCCTCGGCCTGCTCGAGCTGCGGCCGCACGTCTCGTACACCGGATACTGGAAGCCGGACGGGTTCTACGAATCGGGGCGGGTCCACATCGACAACCACTGGGAGTGGCGCAGCGGGTGGGAGGTCCACACCGGCATGAACCTCACTCACGAGGGCGTCTTCGAGCCGTTCGAGATCTACCCCGGGGTCGTCGTTCCCCGGGGGGACTACCACCACACCGAGGCCCAGCTCGTGGGGACCACCAACCAGGGGGCGCCGCTCTCTCTCAATACCCGCTTCTTCGTGGGCGGCTTCTTCGGGGGCGACCGCTTCAGCATGGAGGCCGGCGTGCGGGGTCGGATTGGCGGCTCGTTCAACGCATACGTCGACTGGGAGCGAAACGACGTGGATCTCCCCACCGGGGACTTCGTCACCAACCTCCTGCGGATGCGCCTCAGCTACTCCTTCACCACACGCCTCTACCTTCAGGCTCTGGTCCAGTACAACGACGTGATCGACAACTGGTCCACCAACCTGCGCATTGGGTGGCTGCAGGCGGCCAACAGCGGGCTCTACGTCGTCTACAACGAGAACCGGGACCCGCGGCCCTGGGACCAGGGTGGCGTGGGCCTCCGCGGGCGGAGCCTCATCATCAAGTACTCGCACACCTTCGACCTGCTGGACTGATCGTTCCGAGTCCGCGTCGTTGTCGCGACGGACTCCGAACCTTCCGTTCCCTGGCGCGGCACTCCCAGTTCCCCCACCAAGCGTCGACTCTCGACCCTGTCCCCCTGCCTCGTTGCCGTTCCCTGGCGCGGCACCTTCCCCACCCAACCCCGCAACCGCTCTCAGATCACCGCCCCTCCCGCCTCTCCCGCCCCCTGGAGCACGTCGGCAACCAGCACCAGCCCGCGCCGCAGCGTGTCCCGGCTCCGGGCCGCCCCAAGGCACAGCCGCACCGCGTGGGGCGCCGGGCCCCGTCCGACGGCGAACGCGTCGGCCGGGGTGAGCTCCACCCCCCGGGCCCGCAGGACCGCGGCGAAGGAGTCTCGCCGCCAGGGCTCGGGCAGGCGCAGCCACAGGTAGTACGCCTCGGGCTGAGCGTCGAGATCGGCCCCGGCCAGGACCTCCCGGGCCAGGGACTGGCGGGCCCGCGCCTCGCCCCGCCGCGCGGCCAGGATGGCGTCGGCGGTCCCGCTGTTGATCCAGGACGAGGCGACCGCCGCGGTCAGGGGTGCCACCGCCCACGTGGTGGCGCGGAGGCTGTCGGTGAGGCGCGGCACCATGCGGGCAGGAGCGAGAACGTAGGCGATCCGCAGTCCGGGGGCCAGCGTCTTCGAGGTGCTGGTCAGGAAGTACGTTCGTTCGGGCGCGAGAGCCGCCAACGGGGGAGGCCTCCTCTCGGGAAGGAGGCCGTGCACGTCGTCCTCCACGATGGCCACGCCGTGGCGCTCCGCGATCGCGGCGATCTCGCGACGGCGCTCCAGGGGCATCACCGCGGTGGTGGGGTTGTGGAGGGTGGGGATCAGGTAGAGGGCCCGGGCTTCCCTCTTGCGGCAGGCGGCCTCGAAAGCATCGGGCTGCAGTCCGTGGGCATCGACCGGAAGCCCTGCGACCTTCAGGTGCAGCAGCCCGGCCACCGACTTGAGGCCGGCGTAGGTCAGCGACTCGGTGAGGAGAAGGTCACCCGGCTGGAGCAACGTCGCCAGAACGACGGCGAGGCCGTGCTGGCTCCCCGTGCACACGAGCACCTGCTCCGGGGCCGCGGCCACCCCCGCCCGGGCTACCCATGCGGCACCGGCCTCCCGATCGGCGGCGTTCCCCCCGGCCGCCGGGTAGTTGAGCAACCGGCCAAAGCCGGCCTGGCGGGTGAGCGCGGCCAGCGAGGTCGCGAGGGCGGCACGATGGGGCTGGGCCGCCGGCTCGGGAGGGTGGTTCTGGGCCAGATCGATGGGCGCCTCGGGGCCCTCGACCTCTCTCGCTTCCTCCCGGGGGCCGCCGACGAAGGTGCCGCGTCCCACCTCGCCGGTCACCAGCCCGCGCCGCGCCGCCTCGGCATAGGCCCGGCTCACGGTCCCCACGGTGACGCCCAGGCGGTCGGCCAGCTCCCGATGGGTGGGCAGCCGTGTCCCCGGCGAGAGCGCCCCGGAGGCCACGTCCTCCTCGAGGGCCGCAGCGATCGCCAGGTAGCGGGGTCCCGACCGGTCCGTCGACGTGGGGCGCCACATTGTCACCTGACAATATACCCGTTGACGCGGGCCAACTCTTCCCTCTAGATTTGTTTCGGGGTGTGGAAGGCACCTCAAATTGTATCGATACAATACTCCGCCGAAGGGACCTGAAGACCACGATGGATGAGAAGAAGACGGGAACCCTGACCCTGAAGACCGGACTGGCCGAGATGCTCAAGGGCGGCGTCATCATGGACGTCACCACGCCCGAGCAGGCAAAGATCGCCGAGGACGCCGGAGCGGTGTCGGTGATGGCGCTCGAGCGCGTGCCGTCCGACATTCGCAAGGAAGGGGGCGTCGCCCGCATGGCCGACCCCGACGTCATCACGCGGATCATGGACGTCGTCAGCGTCCCGGTGATGGCGAAGTGCCGCATCGGCCATTTCGCCGAGGCCCGCGTGCTCGAGGCCCTCGGCGTCGACTACATCGACGAGTCCGAGGTCCTCACCCCCGCCGACGAGGCGTTCCACGTCGATAAGTTCGCCTTCACCGTCCCCTTCGTCTGCGGCTGCCGCGACCTCGGCGAGGGGCTGCGCCGAATCGGTGAGGGCGCGGCTCTCATCCGCACGAAGGGGGAGGCCGGATCGGGCAACGTGGTCGAGGCGGTCCGCCACATGCGGTCGGTCATGTCCGGCATCCGGCGCCTGACCACCCTCGGGCCCGAAGAGCTGATGACCGAGGCCAAGAACCTCGGCGCGCCCTACGAGCTCGTGAAGCTCGTGGCCGAAACCGGCAAGCTCCCGGTCCCCAACTTCGCCGCCGGCGGCGTGGCCACCCCCGCCGACGCGGCCCTTCTGATGGCCCTCGGAGCGGAGACGGTCTTCGTGGGCTCCGGCATCTTCAAGTCCGCGGATCCGGCCAGCCGGGCGAAGGCGATCGTGCGCGCCACCACCCACTGGCAGGACGCGAAGGTCGTGGCCGAGGTCTCCCGCGGCATCGGCGACGCGATGCCCGGCCTCGAGATGTCACAGGTTCCCGAAGAGGAGAAGCTCCAGACGCGGGGCTGGTGATGGCGGCGACCACGATCGGAGTTCTCGCACTGCAGGGGGCGTTCAGCGCCCACTCGACCTCGTTTCGCGAGGTCGGCCTCAAGGTGCGGGAGATTCGTCGCGTGTCCGACCTCGAGGGTCTCGGGGGGCTGATGATCCCCGGCGGGGAGAGCACCACGCTCCTCAACCTCATGCAGGACGAGCCCTGGTTCGAAGCCCTCCGTCGGTTCCACGACGAGGGCGGGGTCCTGGCCGGGACCTGCGCCGGGGCGATTCTCCTCTCCCGCGAGGTGCGACCCCGTCAGCCGAGCCTGGGCCTTCTCGATGCCATCATCGAGCGCAATGCCTACGGCCGCCAGGTCGACTCGTTCGAGGCGGCGGTCGACGCCCCGGCACTGGGCGGGCCCGTGGACGGCGTCTTCATCCGCGCCCCCCGGTTCCAGGCGCTGTGGCCCGAGGTCGAGGTTGTGGGTCGCCTCGCCGGCGAGCCGGTCCTGGTCCGCCAGGGGCGGGTCATCGCCGCGACCTTCCACCCGGAGCTGACCCAGGGACTCGCCTTCCACCGCTACGTGGGCGACCTCGCCCGCAAGACGAAGGGGGCGCGCACCCCGCATCGCCCGTCGCGGAAGCCGCCCGCCCAGCCCACCCCCTGACCGTTTCGGGTTTCGGGGACACCATGCGAAGGTGTTTGCTCGAGGGGACGAAGACGTACGGTGTCCCCGAAGCCCACTGATAGACTCGCTCGCCATGCGTCCCCCGCTCACGCCGCGTCTCGCCCCCTTCGGCACGTCCGTCTTCGCCGAGATGACCGCGCTCGCCATCGAGCACGACGCGATCAACCTCGGCCAGGGGTTCCCCGACTTCGACGGCCCGGCCTTCGTCATGGACGCGGCGGTGGCGGCGATGCGGGACGGTCACAATCAGTACGCCCCCATGCCCGGCGTCCCGGCCCTGCGCGAAGCCATTGCCGCCCACCAGCGCCGCTTCTACGGCCTCGCGCACGACCCGGACACCGACGTCACCGTCCACGCCGGCGCCACGGGTGCCCTGTGCGCCACTCTCCAGGCCCTCCTCGACCCCGGTGACGAGGCCATCGTCTTCGAGCCGTACTACGACGCCTACCTTCCGGGCATCTCCCTCGCCGGGGCGAGCGCGCGCGTCGTCCGCCTGGTGCCGCCGGAGTTCGACTTCGACCCTGCCGGGCTCGAGGCTGCCGTCGGCCCCCGGACCCGACTGCTTCTCCTGAACTCCCCCAACAACCCCGCCGGCAAGGTCTTCTTGCGCGAGGAGCTGGAGACGATCGCCGACCTGTGCACCGGCCACGACCTCCTCGCCGTCACCGACGAGGTCTACGAGCACATCATCTTCGAAGGCGAGCACATCCCCCTGGCCACTCTCCCGGGCATGCGCGACCGCACGGTCACGATCTCCTCCGCAGGCAAGACCTTCAGCTTCACCGGGTGGAAGATCGGCTGGACGTGTGCCGCACCACCCCTGGCCGCTGCGGTCCGCGCCGCCCACCAGTTCGTCACCTACGCGGTGGCCACGCCCTTCCAGCACGCCATGGCCGCGGCGCTCCAGGCACCGGACGACTACTACCGGGAGCTGTGCGAGGGCTACCGCTCCCGCCGGGATCACCTGTGCGCCGGTCTGGCCGACATCGGCTTCGACGTCGCGACGCCCAGCGGCACCTACTTCGCCAACGCCGACATCCGCCCCCTGGGCTTCGACGACGACGTGGCGTTCTGCCGGATGCTCCCCGAGCGGGTCGGCGTCGCGGCCGTGCCCCTGAGCGCCTTTCTCGTGGAGGGTGGGGCCCGGCACATGGTCCGCTTTGCGTTTCCGAAGGACGAGGCGACGCTGGACGAGGCGGTCCGGCGGCTACGGGGGCTCCGGGACTGAGCCGGCCTCATCCTCAGCGTGGGTCCCTCTTCCTCTTCGCCTTGTCCAGCCAGACCTCGAGCCCCTGGGCGTTGAGCTCGACGTCGTGGGCCAGGAACTCGCGGAGTTCGTCCCGGGGCTGCGCGCACCCGTGAGCCACCGCCCGGTCGAGGAAGTACTCCCCGAGGGCGGTGCGGAGGTGAGTGGCCCGGTCGGGTCGGCCGTCGGCGACACGGGCCATCTCGACGAGGTCCCGCACCTGGTCCATCAGGTCGCCGGCGAGGCGTTTCACGTCGGTCACCCGCGAGTAGTGGGTCAGGAGCATGGCGCGCGGGTCGTTCTGCAGCATGCGATCGATCGACGCTTCCAGGGCGTCGGGGTCGAACTGGACGGGTGTGGTGGTGGGCATGATGAAGGACCCCCGATCGGTCGCGAGCTCGGGGTAGGCCAGGCCGAACGTGTCGCCGGTGAAGAACGAGCGGGACACCTCGTCCCAGATGCAGACGTGGTGGCGGGCGTGGCCCGGGGTGTCGAGGAAGTGGAGCAGCCGTCCGTTGAGCTCGAGGAGTAGCCCGTCCGGGGCCTCGAGGATCCGCGTGGGGGCCACCGGCACGACCTCACCGTAGATCTCCCGGACGACGTCTTCCCCGAACACCGCCGAGGACCCCTCGACGAGAGCCGACGGGTCGATCATGTGACGGGCGCCCCGGGGGTGGACCACGAGCTTCGCGGTGGGCAGGTGACGCAGCAGCTCCCCTGCCCCCCCGGCGTGGTCGAGGTGAACGTGGGTGACGATGACGTGGTCCACGTCCGCGGGGGAGAGCCCCCGCCCCTCCAGAGCGGCCAGGAGGCGGGGGACGGAGAAGGTGGTGGCCACGTCGACGAAGGCGGCGCGGCCGCCCTCCACGATGAGGTGGCTCGCGTCGAAGAGGGGCCGCTTGAAGCCGGTGTCGATGGCCCAGATGCCGTCGCCGAGGTCCTCGACGTCGGCCCAGGATGGGGATGCAGAGCGATCGGTCACGGTGTTCCTCCGTCGGCGCCGTTGAGGCGGGCCAGATCCTCTTCGATGAGGATCACCATCAGGCCGTTCTCGCGCGCCTCGCTCCGGTACACGAAGCGAGGGTCCAGAACGACATCTCTCGTCACATCACCCTCCCGGGGTCAGGTTCAGGACCGGACACAACGGCCGCTCACGCTCGTCGCCCTCGTAGTAGACACGTTCCAGGAAGAGCCCGGAGGGCGGGGCGGTCAGCCGCGCCGGGTCCCGAGACGGCTCCCGGAGCAGGCGCTCGACCTCCGCCCCCTCAATCTTCCCCCGGCCCACCTCGGCGAGGACGCCGACCATGCGCCGCACCATCTTCCAGAGGAAGTGCGACCCGGTCACGCGGATGAGAAGCAGGCCCTCGGCCTCGCCCACATCCACGCGCTCGACCTCCACGAGGGTGGAGCCGGACCTCGGGTCGGCGTCGGAGAAGGATCGGAAGTCGTGGCGGCCCTCGAAGCTGCGGGCGGCGGCACGGACGCGCGTCACGTCGAGCGGGTCGCGGATCCACCAGACGAAGGGCTTGCCGAAGGCAGTGCGCCGGCGGGCGACCTGGTAGAGGTAGCTGCGGCCCAGGGCAGAGTGGCGCGCGTGGAAGCGCCGCGAGACCTTGTCGACCGACAGGATGTGGATGTCAGCGGGCAGATCGTCGTTCAGGGCCCGGCGCAGGGCCTCCGGGGTGGCGCGCGTCTCGAGGTCCAGGTGGGCCACCTGGCGGAGAGCGTGGACCCCGGCGTCGGTGCGGCCGGAGCCGTAGCTCTCGAAGTCAGCGCGGCCCGACACCTTCCGGATCACCTCGTGGAGCACGCCCTGCACGGTTCGGGCGTTCTTCTGGGCCTGCCAACCCCGGTATCGGGTCCCGACGTACTCGAGATCGAGGCGGAAGCGAGCCATGCCCGCGCGAACGCTAGCCGGCCCCCCGGCGGCTCGTCAAGCCGGAAGCGCGCGGCTCTGCTATTCTGGGCCGACGTGAAGCTCCGAATCCTCACCTACAACATCCACCGGGCCATCGGCGTCGACCGCCGCTTTCGCCCGGAGCGGGTCACGTCCATCATCGGGTACTACCATCCCGACGTCGTGATGCTGCAGGAGGTCGACGAGGGAGCGCCCCGGTCGCGCCACCTCGACCTGGGCCGGGAGCTGGCCGAGTCCCTCGGGTACGAGCACTACGCGATCGGCCACAACGTCACTCTCCGCAAGGGCCGCTACGGCAACGCCACGCTGAGCCGCTGGCCGATCAAGCGCGAGCGGAACATCGACCTCACCATCGGGATCCGCAAGCGGCGCGGGTGCCAGCACACCTGCATCGACGCCCGGCCGGCCCACGGCCGGACCCGGCGCCTCGAGATCTTCAACATGCATCTCGGCCTGTCCGCCCGCGAGCGAGAGAAGCAGCTCGGGCTCCTGATGCGCTCGAAAGAGTTCACGTCGTTGCCCTACGACGTGCCCTGTGTCGTGGCCGGGGATCTGAACGACTGGCGGTCGCTCCTGAGGCCGATCTTCGTCGACCTGCTGGGCTTTCGCTCAGCCACCGGCGGCAACGCCCGCCGCGACCGGCCCATGCCCACGTTCCCCTCGTTCTTCCCGCAGGGGCCCCTCGACCGGGTCTACTTCCGCGGGCCGATGCGTCTCGTCGGCGTGCGTCGGTGCCGCCTCGCCTTGTCCCGAGTGGCCAGCGACCACCTCCCCGTCGTCGCCGACTTCCAGCTCCACTGACGAAGTGACGAAGGGGTCAGATCTCAGAAGTAGCATTGGGGTGCGAAAACGTCCTCTGAAGAGGACACAATGCAACATTCACGACCTGGCCCCTGATCCCAGGGGTTCGTACGAGCACCAGGGGTCGGTCTCGAAGGGGTCGCCGGTGAGGCCGTAGGCCCTGGAGCGCGAGCCGCCGCAGATGTCGCGGAACTCGCAGCGGCCGCAGCGCCCCTTGAGCAGGTCGGGCTTGCGCAGGTTCTGGAACAGGGTCGTGTCCCGGTAGGCCCGGGCGAGGCTCGTCTCACGCACGTTGCCCGCCTTGATCGGCAGGAACCCGCTCGGGAAGATCTCGCCCAGGTGCGAGACGAAGAGGAACCCCTTGCCCGAGTTCACTCCCCGTGGGGCCAGGCCCACGGTGTGGCCGGGGCCCTCGGACTGGGTGAGGCGTGCGGGCATGGCCGCCTGGCCGTCGGGGCGGGCGGACCGCCCGCTCTCCTTCATCTCGCGCTGGGCCACGTGGCGACGGTAGTGCGGGGCCTCCGTCACCTTGACGATGAAGTCCCCCTTCTTCTGGAGGCCGTAGATCACCTCGAACAGGCGCTCGCACTCGGACGCGCTCAGCCCGGTGAGGACCGAGCCGCGGCCCATGGGGACGAGAAAGAACACCTCCCAGAAAACGATCCCGAGTCCCTGGACGAACTCGGCCATCTCCTCCAGGTAGGGCGCGGTGTCGCCGCACACCGTGGTGTTCACCTGCAGGGGGAGGCCCACCTCGTGGGCCCACTCCACCGCCTGCATCGTCTTCGCGAACGACCCGGGGACACCGCGGAACGAGTCGTGCTGCTCGGCCCGGGGGAAGTCGAGGCTGACGGCCATCTGGTCCAGGTTTGCCGACTTGAGGTCCTGCACCAGGTCCCGGGTCAGGCAGTCGGTCGCGGCGGGGATGGTCGCCATCCGCAGCCCCCGCTCCTTGCCGTGGCGGATCAGGTCGAGCAGATCGGGACGGTTCACCGGATCGCCACCGCTGAGGACCAGGAGCGGCGTTCCCATCTCCGCCACCTCGTCGAGGACGCGCCGTCCCTCCTCGGTGGTGAGCTCGCCCGGGTCCCGGCCGGGCTGGGCCGAGGCCCGGCAGTGACGACAGACCAGCGCGCACGACTGGGTGGTCTCCCAGATCACCAGAAACGGGGAGACGTCGAAATCGACCGCCCGCATGAACGCGGGCTCGCCTCGGCCCGCGCCGCCGGGGTGTCCGCCGGGATGTCCAGCCATGGTTGCCGCGGAGAGTCGCCCGGACCTACTGCCGCGAGATGGGCTCGGTGCTGATCCCCAGCTCGCCGTTCGGTCCCGTCACCCAGCCCTGTCGGAAGGCGAGCGACACCGCCTCCAGCTTCGAGTGCACGTCCAGCTTCTCGAGGATGTTGTGGATGTGGTTGCGCACGGTGGCGAGGCTGATGCCCAGCTTCTGGGCAATCTCCTTGTTCTGGAGGCCGGCGGCCACCCAGCGAAGGATCTCCTTCTCTCGCTCGGTGAGCGGCGGGGCCTTGGGCAGCGCCACCGATCCGGGCGTGGCGACCGGCTCCCAGGGCTCCTGGTGGGTCCCCGGTCGCTGGGCACCCATGCGCTCCAGGGCCCGCGTGAGCCGGCCGGCGCGGTCGATGGGCTGGAGGATGTGCACGAGGGTGAACAGCTCCGCGCGGGAACCCGGGATCTTGAGGATGCTCACGTTGAGGGCCTGCTCCTGCTTGGGCGACGAGCCCAGGACGATCTCGAAGCCCTGCACCGCCTCACCCTTCCGGCTCATCGAGACCACCGAGCAGTTCTCGTGGCAGAAGCGGTTGCCGAACACGTCCTTGCCCCCGAGGACGTCGTAGCAGCGACGGCCCAGCACCTGGTTCGTCGGACGACCCAGGAGCCGCTCCGCGGCCCGGTTCCAGAAGACGATGTGGCCGCCGATGTCGGTGGCGAGGGCCGGGGTGTCACTCTGCGCGAGGACGTCGAGCACCTCCGTACTCTGCTCTCCGTTCCATCGACGGGTCTCCAGAACACGTCCAGTCATAACTTCCCCCTGTGCTGCGGTGTGAGCAAGCCCCGTGCCCACGCCCGCGTCTCCAACGTCAGCAAGGGTTTAATCTGGTGGCACCTCGGCCCGGACTCCACCTAAAGTCCTCAGGGATAATACAAATGCACCAGCCGCACATCGGGGTCTCAGCCTACCTGGAACCCAGGCCCACATGCAAGCAGAAGAGGCATTTTGGACGTTTTGGGCCTGAAAAGCGAGAAAGCTTCGCGGGCGAGGGCAGCGGCGGCGCAGGAACTACGCCCCCTCATCGCCGCCATCGACCTCTTCGATGGCTCCCACAACGAGCGCCACAGAGACGACGAGACCGCGGCGCCAGCCCTGGCGGAGCGAAACGTGCACGTCCCGAGCCCGGCAGTGCCGGCAGATCCCACCTCCGTGGCTCACCCGGTCGGTGACGGGAGCTCGGGGGGGCGAGGGGGCTCGGGCGTCGGCTCGTCCGCGAACCGGACTCGCGCCCGGTAGTCGTCGCCGTCGGCGAAGCGCTGGACGAGCCAGTTCTCGACGAAGGCCTCGACGCTGCGGCGCCCCGTCTCCCTCACCAGGGGAAGCTGCTGCCGGGCTCTCTGCAGCGTCAGCGCCGTGAGCTCGGCCCGCAGCCGGTCGAGGGCAATCTGCTCGTCTCGCAGGACGCTCTCCTCGCGGATCTCGTAGCGGAGGGCGGACACGTCGACCGAGGGCCGGTTGTACTCCACCGGCGGCGCCACCACGTAAACGTCCTTGCCCTCGAGGCGGAACGTCCACTCCTTGTCGAGGTCGAGGAAGTACGTGTACTCGACCGGAGCGCGGGCCTCGACCACCACGTCGGGAAGGGCCAGGGTTCCCCAGAGGACAGCCGCCTCGTCCCGTCGCTCGAAGATCTCCATCTGCTTGACCTCGGCGAACTGCAGCCGATTCGTGCCCGACACCTCGGTGGCGTAGCTCCGGAAGGTGGTGGTGACGGTGCCGCTGCGGAAGGCCGCCGCCACCTCCCGCAGGTCCTCGAGGGCCGCTCGGCCTTCCTTCAGCACGTCTCCGGGCACGCTGGCGGTGTAGCGGAAGACATACACGAGGCTGGCGGACACGATGGCGACGACCGCCACCGCGGCGAGGGCGAGTGCCCAGGGGGTGTGCGAGGCGCGCCGGCTTTCGCTCTCGGCCATGCCCGAGACTAGCACGGAGTCTTGGGCTACTCTTGACCCTTCATGGCCAAGCGATCGTTCCTCGACCGCCTCGGGCTCCACCGCCCGGAGCTCAGGGCCTGGGCCCTGTACGACGTGGCGAACTCGGCGTGGATGACCACGGTCATGCAGGTCTTCCAGATCTACATCGTCATCGTGGGAGTGGCCGGGGGCCTCAGCGAGGCCCAGGCCCGGGCCCGATACATGTTCGCCTCCTCCCTCGCCATCATCCTCGTGGGGCTGACCGGGCCCCTCCTGGGCGCCATCGCCGACTACCGGGGCAGCAAGAAGAGCTTCCTGGCCGCCTTCCTCGCGGTGGGCGCGGTCACCACCGGGGCCATGTTCTTCATCGGAGACGGGCAGTGGGTCTACGCGCTGACGACGTTCGTGGTGGGAAACGTGTGCGTCACGGCGACGCTGGCCTTCTACAACGCCCTCCTGCCCGCCATCGCCGGCCCCTACGAGGTGGATCGCGTCTCCACAGCCGGCTTCGCCCTCGGATACCTCGGCGGCGGACTCCTTCTCGCGGCGAACGGCGTCATGATGGCGCACCCGGACTGGTTCGGGCTCCCCGGTCGCGACGTCGCCATCCGGCTCTCCTTCGTGAGCGTGGCGGTGTGGTGGGTGGTGTTCTCCATCCCGCTGTTCCGAAAGGTCCCCGAGCCACCGCGACGTCTCGAGGCGGACGAGAAGGCCGGGCAGAACCCCGTTGTCATCGCCTCGCGGCGCCTGGCGGAGACCTTCCAGGAGCTCAGGACCTACAAGGACGCCGGGCTTCTCCTCCTGGCCTTTCTCGTCTACAACGACGCGGTGAACACGATCATTCGCGCCGCCTTGACCTTCGGCGGAGAGGTCGGGATCGAGGCCGCCGACATGATCGGCGCCCTCATCCTGGTCCAGTTCGTGGGCGTCCCCTTCGCCTTCGGGTTCGGGCTCCTGGCCGACCGGATCGGGGCCAAGCGTGCCATCTACCTCGCCCTGGCCGTCTACACGGTCATCTCGCTGCTGGGCTTCTTCCTGAAGAACGCCACCCAGTTCTACGTCATGGCGGCCCTGGTGGGCACGGTCCAGGGCGGGGCCCAGGCCCTGGGGCGGTCGCTCTTCGCGACCATGATCCCCAAGCACAAGGCGGGCGAGATGTTCGGCTTCTTCGGGGTCTTCGACCGCTTCGGGGGGTCCATGGGGACGTTCCTGTTCGGGGTTCTCCTGGCCGCGACCGGGTCGAGCCGTCCCGCCATCCTGATCCTGATCGTCTTCTTCGCCCTCGGGGCCTTCATCCTCTCCAAGGTCGACGTCGAGCGCGGGCGCCGCCAGGCCCGGGCGGCCGAGGCCGCCTCGACCGCTCCGGAGAGCCACGCCAGCGCCTGAGCTTCGGGGGAGTCGGGGACAGCACACGAAACTCCGCGTCGTGCCGATGGAGAGCTCGGCAGGGCGTCCACAAAACGCAGTGACGGTTGCGGCCCTGTGAGGTGTCACACAGGCGTCACCGGACCCGGTGCTAGAATCGAAAGGTCGCCGGAAACACAACGAACGAGGGGTTCCATGAGCGTCTCCGGCCGCCTTGTGGCCGCCGCCGTCGTCGCCACGCTTCTCCCGGCCTGCTCCATCAGGAAGACCGCCGTCAACAAGCTGGGCGATGCCCTGGCCGAGACGGGCTCGACCTTCGCGTCCGACGACGACCCGGAGCTCGTGGGAGACGCCATCCCCTTCGGCCTGAAGACCATGGAGAGCCTGCTGGCGGAGTCGCCCCGCCACCGGGGGCTGCTTCTCGCCGCCTGCTCGGGCTTCGTCCAGTATGCCTACGGCTGGATCCAGCTCGAGGCCGACTACGTCGAGGAGGAGAGCCTGGCCCAGGCCACCCACATGCGCGAGCGTGCGCGACGGATGTACCTGCGGGCTCTGGACTACGGGCTGCGCGGGCTGGAGGTGGACTACCCGGGATTGCGGGCGGAGCTGGCGCAGGACCCGGTGGCGGCGCTCGAGAAGGCGGAGAGCAAGGACGTGCCCCTCCTCTACTGGACGGCGGCAGCCTGGGCGGGGGCCATGGCTCTCATGATCAACGACCCCGAGGTGTCCGCGGACCAGCCCATCGTCGACGCGCTGGCCCGCCGCGCCCTCGCCCTCGATCCCTCCTGGGAGAGGGGCTCGATCCACGAGTTCTTCGTGAGCTGGGAGTCGGGCCGATCGTCGATCGGAGGCTCGAAGGAAGCGGCTCTGGACCACTACCAGGAGGCGCTGCGCCTGTCCGGGAACCTCAAAGCCTCTCCCTACGTCACCTATGCAGAGAGCATCTGCGTGCCCGAGCAGGACCGCGCCGCCTTCACCGCATCGCTGGAGAAGGCGCTTGCGGTGGACGCCAGAGAGCCCAACGACCAGCGCCTGGTGAACATCCTCGTGCAGAAGCGCGCGCGCTGGCTGCTGGAGAGAGTGGACGAGTACTTCATCGAATAGAAGACGCGTCATGTCAAGGAGCCCAATGCCTCATCTCACGACCCGCCCGCGCCGTCGTCGGGTCCGATTCCTTCTGGTCGGCCTCGTGGTCACCCTTGCCGTGGTCCTGGCCTGGTCCTCGCCTCCGCCGGTGGAGGCCCAGGGGCGGACGCTCATCCGGATGGCCACCCTCGTGCCCGACGGGTCCTCGTGGCACCTGATCCTCAAGGAGACGGCAGAGAAGTGGAAGGAACTGTCCGGGGGTCGAGTGCGCGTCCGGCTCTTCCCGGGAGGCGTGGCCGGAGACGACCCGGACGTGGTGCGCAAGATGCGCCTGGGAACCCTGAGCGCGGGCGTCCTGAGCGCGGTGGGCGTGGGCGAGATCGACAAGTCCGTCTACGCCCTCGGCATCCCCCTCATGTACGACTCCTACGAGGAGGTGTACTGGGTCCACGAGAAGATGCGAGCCGGGCTCGAGGCCGGCCTCGAGAAGAAGGGCTTCATCGTCCTCAACTGGATCGACGGCGGCTGGGTCCACTTCTTCACGAAACAGCCGGTCGCTGTCCCCGCCGACCTGCAGAAGCTGAAGCTGTTCACGTGGGCCGGCGATCCGGAGGCCGTCCAGGTCTGGCGCGCCGGCGGCTTCAACCCGGTGCCCCTGCCATCGACGGAGATCGCCACTGCCCTCCAGACCGGGCTGATCGAGGCTTTGAGCTCGCCGCCGCAGGTGGCGGTCATCTCGCAGTTCTTCAATCACGCGCAGAACATGACCGACCTCCGCTGGCAGCTCCTCCTCGGCGCCACCCTCATCACGAAGAAGGCCTGGGACAAGATTCCCGCCGACGTGCAGCCCGCCATTCGTCAGGCCACGGAGGAGGCGGGCGCCCGCCTGCGCAAGGAGATCCGTGACGCGGCGGCGAAGGACGTCGAGGCCATGAAGAAGCGCGGGCTCAACGTCGTGCCAGTGACCGACGCTCAGAAGGCGGAGTGGCAGAAGCTGACCGAGAAGCTGTACCCGGAGATCAGGGGCAAGGTGGTGCCCGCCGAAGCCTTCGACGAGGCCCTGCGTCTCCGCGACGAGTACCGGAGCCAGCACGGTACCGACTGATGTCGAGATCGCGTCCCTGGCCCAGGCATCCGGCCGCAGGCCGGTTCACCGCTCGGGATGACGGCATGGGGACCCGATGACCTCTGACCCCGGGTCCGAGACGTCGGAGCGGTCGGAATCCCCGCCGGACGAAGAGCCGCAACGCCGCAGCCCCCTGGCCAGCGGCCCGCCCCGCGAGGTCCTTCCCGGCCTCGTGGGCCGGGGCTTCCGCCACCTCGAGCACGCCCTGCTGATCGGCGCCCTGCTCGCGGCGGCCTTCCTGCCCCTGGCCGACACGCTGGGGCGGCCCTTCGGCTTTGCCGTCCCCGCCGGTGCCGAGTACCTCAAGCAGGTGGTGCTGTGGCTGGCCTTCCTGGGTGGTCTGGTCGCGACCCGAGAGCGCCGGCACCTCTCGCTGTCCACGGTCGAGCTCTTCCCCGACGAGGTCCGCCGGTTTGGACGCCTCCTCGCCGCCGCGGTCGCCTCGGCCACGGTGGGGATCCTGACCTACGCCTCGGTGGTCCTCGTCCTCGCCAACCGCGAAGAGGGCCGGATCCTCATGGGGGGGATCCCGGTCTGGGTCCTCGAGCTGGTGATGCCCATCAGCCTCGGCCTCATGGCCCTGCGCTTCGCCTGGGGCGCCTCCGAGCGCTGGCCGGGCCGCGTGATCGCGCTGTCGGCCATTCCCGCGGCCTTCGCGCTGGGCCTCGTCCCCGACGCCGTGGCCGGGCTGGCCGTTCCCATGGCCGTCTTCTTCCTCGCCGCCCTCATCCTGGGCACACCCGTCTTCGTGGCCATGGCGGCCTTCGCGCTCTTCTTCTTCTTCCGCGACGGTCTCCCGGTGGCCGCCGTGAGCGCCGAGGTCTACCGCCTCATCTCGTCGCCGACCCTCCCCGCCATCCCGCTGCTGACCGCCACCGGGTACGTCCTCGCCGAGAGCGACGCCTCCCTGCGTCTGCTGCGCTTCTTCAAGTCGCTCCTCGGCTGGATGCCCGGCGGCCTGGCGGTGATCGTCATCGCGGTCTGCGCCCTGTTCACCACCTTCACCGGCGGCTCGGGCATCACCGTCATCGCCATCGGGGGCCTCGTCTACCCCATGCTCCGCGAGGACGGCTATCCCGAAGGGTTCTCCCTCGGCCTCGTCACCGGCGCCGGCAGCCTGGGTCTCCTGTTCCCGCCGAGCCTGGCCGTGATCCTGTACAGCGTGGTCGCCGGGACCCGCGACCAGAACGTCCCCGCCGACTCGCTCTACCTGGCCGGCCTCGTCCCGGGCCTCCTGATGATCGCCATGGTGGCGGCCTACGCCGTACGCCGAGGGGTGGTTCTGGGGATTCCCCGCCAGTCGTTTTCGGCGAAGGAGGTGCTCGCCGCCACCTGGACCGCAAAGTGGGAGCTCGCCATCCCGGTCTTCGTGGTGGGCTTGTTCATGACCGGCACGGCCTCCCTGGTGGAGACCGCGGCCGCCGCCTTCGTCTTCGCCATGTTCGTGGAGTGCTTCATCACGAAGGACCTCCACGTCTTCAAGACCCTGCCGGTAGCCCTGGTCAAGTCCTCGGTCCTGGCCGGGGCCGTCCTCATCCTCCTGAGCGCGGCCATGGGCATCACCAGCTACATCGTGGACGCCCAGATCCCCGACACCCTCGTGCGCTGGGTCCAGACCCACATCGAGTCGAGGTGGGTATTCCTCCTCGCCCTGAACGTGCTCCTCGTGGTCGTCGGTTGCCTGGTCGACATCTTCTCGGCCATCGTCGTGCTGGCCCCGCTCATCGTCCCCATGGCCACCGCCTTCGGGGTGCACCCCGTTCACCTCGGCGTGATCTTCCTGGCGAACCTGGAGCTGGGGTACCTCACCCCTCCGGTCGGGCTGAACCTGTTCCTGGCCGCCTCGCGCTTCAACAAGCCGCTCACGTCCCTCTTCCGCTACGTGCTGCCCTTCCTGTTCATCATGGCGGTGTCGGTCCTGCTGATCACGTATGTGCCGGGCCTGTCGCTGGGGATCCTGAGGCTGCTGGGACGGGTCTGACCTGGCGGCCGGCACGCCCCTTCTAGTCGACCGCCTTTCGCGGCGATGCCCCCCGCAGGAGGTCGACGAGCGCTCGGGCCGAGGGGGGAACGCGGTAGCCGGCCTGGAGCAGGAGCTTCTCGGGATCGACACGCACGCCGTAGACCTTCTCGTTGGCGTCGTCGTCCTGCTTGACCACCGCACCCTCGAGGGAGATGCCGGCGAAGAGGCCGCGGGTGCGGGAGTAGCTCAGGATCTCGGCGTGCATGCGGAGATCGGTGGCGGCGGAGCCCGTTCGACCGACCGGCCCGGCGGCCACCGCCGCGTCCGCGCCCAGAGTGAACTTCGACCGGAGGAGGTACTCGATCCCCCTGGGGTTCATCACGAGAAGGACGTAGTCGGCGGCCTGGCCTCCGATCTGGAACCCCACGCTGCCCCCGCCCAGGCTCATCATGAGGGGCGGCCCCCAGTCGTCGGTGGTCCGGCACACCACCGCGCCCTTCCCCCAGCGCCCCCCGAGCCCCAGGGCGAACTTCTTCACCGAGGGGATGACGGCCACGCACTCCGCCTTGTCGAGGAGATCGCGGGGGATGCTCTCCTCCCCGGCCAGCAGCTCCGCCATGACCTCCCCGCAGGTGTGCAGCCTCCTCTCCTCCTTGGTCATGGCCAGGGCCGCATCGGCGGTGGTCAGCAACCCCCAGGCCACGACCAGGACCGGGAGCACGTGGGCGAGGCGCCGCCCCGGATCATGCGGTGCATTGACTGGGCCATGCATGTGCATATGATCGCTCCATACCAGTCTGCGCCCACGTGAGCGCCCGCACAAGGCGAAGGAGGATCCCTCATGAAGCCAACACTCGAAGCCCTTCTGGGACGTCGCTCGTTCATCAAGCAGGCCGGGATGGCTGCCGCCGGGGCATCCGCGCTGGGCTTCGCGACCCAGGCCGACGCCGAGGCCGCTCTTGGCCAGGTCAACACCAGCTCGAAGCCGTCGGACCTGAAGATCACCGACGTCCGGGTGGCGCAGCTCGTCGACGCGCCCATGCGGGTGCCTCTCATCCGCATCGACACCAACCAGGGCCTCACCGGCTGGGGCGAGGTGCGCGACGGGGGCAGCCCCACGTATGCCCTCATGCTCAAGAGCCGTCTCGTCGGAGAGAACCCCTGCAACGTGGACAAGGTCTTCCGCGGGATCAAGCAGTTCGGCTTCCACGCCCGCCAGGCCGGCGGAGTGTGCGGCATCGAGATGGCGTGCTGGGACCTCGCCGGCAAGGCCTTCGGGGTGCCCGTGTACCAGATGCTGGGCGGGCAGTTCCGCGACCGGGTGCGCCTCTACGCCGACACCACGCAGTCGCCGGACGGGACCGAGGCCGGGCGCCGACTCAAAGAGCGCATGGACCGGGGGATCACCTACCTCAAGGTGGACTTCGGGATCGAGCTCATCCGCGACATCCCCGAAGCCCTGTCCGTTCCCATCGGCCAGACCGTGCGGGAGCGGTCGAGGACGATGCACCCCTTCACCGGGGTCGAGATCACTGACAAGGGGATCGAGCTCCTGGAGGAGTACGTCGGGAAGATCCGCGACGTCATCGGCATGGAGATCCCTCTCTCCTCCGACCACTTCGGTCACATCGGCGTCAACTCCTGCATCAAGCTCGCCCGGGCCATGGAGAAGTGGAACCTGGCGTGGATGGAGGACATGGTGCCGTGGCAGTTCGGCACGCTGATGAAGATGATCAAGGACGAGACCACGGTGCCCATCCTGACCGGGGAGGACATCTACCTGAAGGAGGACTTCGTCAAGCTCATCGACATGGGTGCGGTGGACGCGATCCACCCCGACCTCGCGTCGGCCGGGGGGATCCTCGAGACCAAGAAGATCGGGGACTACGCCATGGAGCACGGCGTCCCCATGGCGATGCACTTCGCCGGGTCGCCCTTCTCCTTCATGGCCAACGTCCACTGCGCCTCCGCGACCGAGAACTTCATCGCCCTCGAGCACCACTCCCTGGACGTCCCGTGGTGGAACGACCTCGTCACCCCCCACCCCGAGATCGTGGACGGCTTCGCGGTGGCCCCGGACCGCCCCGGCCTCGGCGTCGAGGCGAACCCCGAGGTCATCAAGGAGCACATCGAGGGCGAGTACTTCGCCCCCACCCCCGAATGGGACCACGAGCGCTCCTGGGACCGCCTCTGGTCTTGATCGTCGAGGCAACGCTGCCCTGAGCGTCGTTGCCTCGACTTCCGTTGTTCCGTTCCCTGGCGCATCGGCCAGGCAGCCCGAATGGGGTCTGGTTGTGCGTCCTGCCTCCATCCTCGAGCATGGCAGGATGCATGACCTGACCCCTGAGTCCTTCATCCACTGCCTTTCCCCCTGAAGCGCTACAATCCTCCCGCGAAGGGCCGCATGTCCCTCTCACCGGGCGAACGCCTCGGTCCCTACGAGGTCCTCGGCGCCATCGGCGCCGGGGGCATGGGTGAGGTGTACCGCGCCCGCGACACCCGACTCGACCGAACCGTCGCCCTGAAGGTCCTCCCCTCCGAGCTCGCCGCCGACCCGGCCCTGAAGGCCCGCTTTGAGCGTGAGGCCCGCGCCATCGCCGCCCTCGCCCACCCCAACATCTGCACCCTCCACGACGTTGGCGAGCGGGAGGGTCGGACCTTCCTTGTCATGGAGCACCTCGTCGGCGAGACGCTCGCGGAGCGCCTCAAGAAGGGCCCGCTGCCGCTCGATCAGGCGCTCGAGGTCGCCACGCAGATCGCCGACGCCCTAGCCGCCGCCCATAAGCAGGGGATCGTTCACCGCGACCTCAAGCCCGCCAACGTGATGCTGACGAAGACCGGTGCCCGGCTTCTCGATTTTGGGCTGGCACGTCTCTCGGCTCACGGAGCGCGGCCGGCCGTCGAAGTCTTGACATCGGCGCCCACCGAGCCCGAGCCCCTGACGGCGCGGGGAACGATCATGGGTACCCTGCCCTACATGGCCCCCGAGCAAGTCCAGGGCAACCCCGCCGACGCCCGCACGGACCTGTGGACCCTCGGGACGATTCTCTACGAAATGCTCACGGGGGAACGGCCGTTCCAGGCCCCGAACCCGACGAGCCTGGTCGGGGCCATTCTGGAGCGAGAGCCCGTGCCCCTGCGCGAGCGCCAGCCAATCACTCCGCCCTCCCTGGAGCGTCTCGTCTCGCGGTGCCTCGCCAAGGACCCCGACGACCGCTGGGACACGGCCCATGACGTGGCGAATGAGCTGCGCTGGGTGGCGGAGACATCCGCGGACCAGCCGCCGGGCACCCCGGGCGGACCCACAGGGCGCTGGCGACGGTCTTCCGTTCTCGCGGTGGCCCTGGCCACCGGTCTCGTCGGTGCTCTCGGCGTCTGGATGATCAAGCCCTCACCCGCGCCGCCGGCGATCGTGCGCTCGCTTCTCGACGTCCGACCCGCGGCAGAGGTGAATGCGGGCGGCGTTGCCGGCGGTGTTCTCGGGGTGCTCACACCTGGTGGTTCGCGCACGGCGTTGGCCTGGGTGCCGGGCGAGGGAGCGCTCCTGTTCGCGGGCCGCCGCGACGGTGTCCAGCAACTCTACCTCCGGAGACTGGACGCGAGTGCAGCACAGCCCCTTGCTGGCACCAACGGAGCCCAGGTGCCGACCCCCTCGCCCGACGGCCAGTGGGTGGCCTACTGGGCAGACAGGGCCGTTCGGAAGGTCCTGCTGTCCGGTGGGCCCGCCGCCGTGGTTGCCGAGGCCATCTCTTCCCCTCCGTCGGCGATGAGCTGGGGACGCGACGGCGCCCTGTTCCTGGGACACCCGGACGGGCTGATCCGGCGGGTACGCCAGGACGGCGTCCTCGAGATCGTAACGGAGCGACTCGAGACAGAGGTCTCGCACCGGCTGCCATTTGTGCTTCCGGGAGGAGACGTCCTGCTGTTTACCGTGAGGAAGCGATTGTTCACCTGGGGGGACGAGGAGATCGTCGCTCAGCGCCTGGCCACTGGAGAGCGGAAAGTCCTCCTCCTCGATGCCGCGGACGCTCGCTACGTTCCCAGCGGTCATCTCGTCTTTCTCCGCCGGGGCGTTCTCTTCGCGGTCGGCTTCGATCCCGTCCGACTCGAGGTCCTAGGGAAGCCGGTGCCGCTTCTCGAAGGTGTGGGACAGGCGTTGGCCGGGGCCACGCACAACATGACCGGAGCCGGACAGTTCGCGGTGTCGCCCAATGGTTCACTCGCCTATCTCGAAGGTGGCCCACTCTCGTACCCCGACGGTAGACTCGCAGCGGTGGACCGGCGCGGCCAGGTGACCGTGCTCCCGGCCCCTCTCCGCCCCTATGTCCCGGTCGTCAGGCTCTCTCCGGACGGGCAGTGGATGGGCCTCGTCGTCCGCAGCATCACGGAGCGGGGTCTCTGGCTCTACGACATGCGGCGCGGGACACTCACACGTCTGACGCCCGGTGGCGAGGTCTTCTACCCGGCCTGGAGCCCTGAGGGCAGGCGCATCGCCTTCACCTGGCTGAACGATGGCGTCGAGCAGATCGGATGGCAGCCGACGGACGGAAGCGCAGCTCCCAGGGTACTGGCGCGAGACGCGGGTGTGCTCTGCTCCTGGTCTCCGGATGGTCGGCAAGTGGCGACGGTCCGGACACCGTGGGGGACCGGCCCCAGCGACGACGACATCTGGATTGCCACCCTCGAAGGGCCGGAGGCGGCCCTCCGGCCACTCATCAAGACAGAACACGGGGAAGGCTGGCCCGAGTTCTCCCCGGATGGGCGCTGGCTGGCCTATGCCTCCAACGATTCCGGGCGCTGGGAGGTGTACGTGCAGCCCTTCCCTGGATCGGGCGCACGAACGCAGGTGTCCGTCAGCGGGGGCCGCGACCCGGCGTGGAATCCCGCTGGACAGGAGCTCTTCTTCGTGACGTCTCCCGACCCTGCCCATCCCGAGACGCGCCGCATGATGGTGACCGAGGTCGGCACGAGCCCGCCGTTCCAGTTCGGGACGCCGCGCGAGCTATTCAGCTTCAGGCACCGCGAGCTCGCCTTCGACTGCACGGCCACGCGCTGCTATGACGTGTCGTCCGACGGCCAACAGTTCTTCGTCGTCCAGCGCGGAGAGTTCTCTCCCCCATCGCCGGTCACCCGCATCCACCTCGTCCAGAACTGGCTGGAGGAGGTCAGGGCCCGCGTGCCGACGGGCAAGTAGTCGGCACGCCGTCACCGTCCCGAGTGGGCTCTACGCCCGAACCGTCAGCGGGAGCGGGACTTCGGCGATTGGGGCGGCGGGAGCGTGTAGGGCACTCGAACGCCAGGGTCGTCAGCGGGGAAGTCCTTCGTGTTCCGGGTCACGAGGAGTGCTCCGGCCACGCGAGCGGTCGCCCAGATGATGGCGTCCGGCAGCCGGATCCGCTTCGAACGGCGGAGTCGGATGGCTTCTTCCGCGGTGTCCCGATCGACCTCGAGCACCTTGAACCCCGCCAGGAAGTCGCGGATGACCTCCTCCTCCTCGTCGCTCTCGGCCCCGACGAGGACCTCCATCCAGGTCACCGCGCTCACGGCGCGTGTTTCATGCCTTCCGATCTCGTCGCTGGCCTCCTCGAGGCCGTTCAGGTAGTCCACCAGGATGTTGGTGTCGAAGAGCGCTCTCACCGATCACCACTCGCGGCGGAGGCGGCGCTCGTAGGCCAGGCCATCGCGGCGGCGACCCCGCCACAGACCGAAGGCCCGGCGGGTCTTTCTTCCGTTCCTTCGGCGCGCGTACTCCGCGACGGCTCGGCGGATGGCCTCCGCCCGCGAGATCCCCTCCCGCCGACACATCTCGGCGAGGTCGCGAAGCTGGTCTTCCGGAATCTCGACGATCGTTCTCATGACGTCATCATATGACGTCATCATTCGATCGTCAAGCGGCACTCCCCCTCGCCGGCGCCTTCGGCCGGCAACTCTGTGCGCACAGAGGCCGAACCCGGTTGACGCACCGGGACTACCCCGGCAGCTCCCCCTCGGGAATGACCTTGAGCGTTCCGCCCTCGTGGCGGCTCTCCTCGGCGGTGAAGCCGA
>JAJDNS010000121.1 GCA_022340585.1 Acidobacteriota bacterium | reverse complement strand
GGAGACCTTGAGCCCGGCGATCAGCCCGGCGTCCTTGGTGGCCTGGCGCTGGGGGTCGTTGAAGTAGGCGGGGACGGTGATGATCGCTTCCTCCACCGCCTCGCCCAGGTAGTCCTCGGCCGCCGCCTTCAGCTTCTGGAGCACGAAGGAGGAGATCTGGGGAGGGGAGTACACGTTGTCTTCGATCTTGATGTGCAGGTCCCCGTTCTCGGCCGCCACCAGCTCGAAGGGCAGAAACTGCCGGGCCTGCTCCGCTTCGGGGGAGTCGGACTTGCGCCCGATGAGGCGCTTGACCGCGAACACCGTGTTCCTGGGGTTGGTCAGGGCCTGCCGCTTGGCGATCTGCCCGACCAGCCGCTCGCCCTTGGCGGTGAAGCCGACGATGGAGGGAGTGGTGCGAGCGCCCTCCTGGTTGGGGATGACCTGGGGGACCCCGCCCTCCATCACCGCCACGCACGAGTTCGTCGTGCCCAGGTCGATTCCGATCATCTTGCCCACGTCGAACCTCGCTCCCTTTCGTGTGCGGGACGGCTACTGCTCCTCGCCGTCGCCCGCACCCCCCTCGCCCGCGGAGCCGGCGCTCTTGGCGACCTTGACCAGGGCGGGGCGCAGCAGGCGCTCTCCGAACGAGTAGCCCTTTCGGAGGACCTCCGCCACCGAGCCTTCCGGAAACCCGGGCACCGGCTCGTGCAGCAGGGCCTGGTGGACGGTGGGGTCGAAGGGCTCGCCTTCCACCGGGTCGACGACGACGACGTCGTGCGCCTCCAGGAGACCCATGAGCTCGCGGTAGGTCAGCTCCACGCCCTTGCGCAGCTCCTCCGGGCCCCCTCCGGCGGACAGGGCCCGCTCCAGGTTGTCGACGGTTCCCACGACCTCGCGAAAGACGGAGGCCAACGCCTCCTGGGCAGCGGTGTGCCGGTCGCGCTCCACGCGCCGACGGTAGTTCTCGAACTCGGCGCGGCGCCGGAGCACCTCGTCGCGAAGCTCGTCCCGCTCCTTCCGCGCGGCCTCCAGCTCCTCCTGGAGGCTGGGCCCGGTTCCCGGGACCTCCTCCAGTCCCGTCGCTTCGGCCGCGCTCGAGGCCGCCTCGTTGCCGTCCTCTCCGGGAACGGACCGCTCGCGGTCGTCGGGCGCGGCGGGGTCCTCGCCGATGGGGATCTTCCGTGAGCGGGTCACGAGCGCAGGCCTCGCAGGGTCCGCCCCAGCGTGCGGCCCACCTCCTCGACGAGGGCGACCACTCGCCCGTACTCCATGCGGGTCGAGCCCATGACCCCGAGACCCCAGCCCTCGTCCCCCTCCACGCGGCAGCGGGTGGTGACGAAGGAGAGGTCGCGCAGCTCGGGGTCGGGGTTCTCGTTGCCGATCAGGACCCGCACCCCCTCGGCGCCGATGCAGGCGTTGAGGATGGCCACCAGCCGGCCCTTCTCCTCGAAGGTTCGGAAGAGCGCTCTCATGCGCTCGAGGTCCTCGAACTCCGGCCGGGAGAGCATGTTCGCCGTTCCGTCGAGGTAGATGCTGGACTCGGACTCGGACAGCGAGAAGGCCCGCTCGCCGAGGGCCACGACTCGCTTCAGGAGCGTGTGGTAGAGGGCCTCCTCCTCCTGCATCAGGACGAGCAGCTTCTCGCGAATGGCGGCCAGCGTCATGCCCGAGAAGTGGGTGTTCAGGTAGTTGGCGCAGGCCTGCAGGTCCTCGCGGCTGAGCTCCTCCTCGATCTCGATGACCTTCTGGGTGAGGAGGCCGGCGGCGGAGACCATCACCACCAGGATCCGAGGGGCGGCGAGGGGCACGAAATCGATGTGGCGAAGGCTGGTCTGCCCGATGTCGGGAGCGAGGACGAACCCCACCGCGCGGCTGAGACTCGAGAGGACGTGGGAGGCGTTCTCCATGACCCGCTCCGCCGAGGCATCGGGGGTGGAGAAGGCGGAGGCAATGGCCGCGGCGTCCCCCGGGGGAAGGGGCCGACGGTCCATCAAGCTGTCGACGAAGACCCGGTACCCGTCGTCCGTCGGCACCCGGCCCGCGCTGGTGTGGGGATGGTCCAGGTACCCGGCCTCCTCCAGGTCCGCCATGATGTTGCGCACGGTGGCCGGCGAGAGAGTCCGGTCGAGCGCGCGGGCGAGATTCTGCGAGCCCACCGGGTCGCCGGTCTCGATGTGCAGTTGAATGAGGGTCCGGAGTATCTCCCTCCGGCGATCGTCAAAGGCGGTCGCGGGCATACTTCGCTCGGGAAATTATACGGCGGCAAGGAGAAACGGCAAAAAGGGGCGGGCGAGGGCCCGCGGGGTCGGGAGAGCTCTCAGCTCTTCCCCGGGGCCCCGCCCCCGTCCCGCGGCGGGGACATGTCGCTGTTGCCCTTGAACGTCGCCCCTTCGATGATCACCACCCGGGGGGCCCGGATGTTCCCGGTCAGGCGTCCGGTGGCTTCGAGGTGCACCCGCTGCTCCGCATGGCAGTCGCCGGTGATCTCTCCCGCGACCACGATGGACTGGGCCTTGACGGTGGCCTTGACCCTGCCGCCGGCACCGACGCGCAGATCGCGGGTGATGGACAGCGTGCCCTCCACCGTGCCCTCCACGAGGACGGTCTCGTCGCCGCTGATGTCTCCCTTGACCACCGTCTTGGGTCCGATCACGCACTGGCTGGTGGTGGATTCCGGAGCCGGGGCCCGACTCGGAGCCTTGGCCGGGGCCTTGCCGGGGGCCTTGGCCGCCGGGGGGGTTCCGGGACTGGGAGCTTGCTGCACAGGCTTCGTCTCAGCTTTGCCAAAGATGCCCATCGGTGTCCTCCCGAATACGGCCCGCTCATGCGGGCCCCGCGCGCCGAGTCTGGAGCGGGCGACGGGGTTCGAACCCGCGACTCCGAGCTTGGGAAGCTCGTACTCTACCAACTGAGCTACGCCCGCCCCGCGCTTGAAGACTCCATCGATGATAGCCAGCCCCCCACGGTGGGTCAAGGGCCCCCGGGAGGCAGGGTCAGGAGCGGATCACCCCGAGAACCTCGTCCCGCCGCCGCTCCATGTCCTCGTGGGTGGCGGCCTCGAGGTTCAGCCGCAGCAGCGGCTCGGTGTTGGACGGCCGCACGTTGAAGTGCCAATCGTCGTAGTCCACGGAGACGCCGTCCTGCCTCTCGATGCGGGCGTCGTGGTAGCGCTCCTCGAGGCGCGCCAGCGACCGGTCGACGTCGGCCACCCGGGAGTTGATCTCGCCGGAGATGTGGTACCGCTCCCGGAGCGGGGCCACGACCTCGCTGAGCCGCCGACCCTCGCGACCCAGCCGCTCGAGCACGAGGAGGGCGGGGATCATGCCGTTGTCGGCGAACCAGTTCTCGCGGAAGTAGAAGTGGCCCGAGACCTCGCCACCGAACGTCGCGTTCTCCTCTCGCATGCGCTTCTTGATGAAGGCGTGGCCCACGCGGTTGACGAGGGGGACCCCGCCCGCCGCCCGGACCCGCTCCGGTACGGCGCGCGAGGCGCGCACGTCGTAGATGATCTTCGCGCCGGGCTCTCTGCGGGCGAAGGCCTCTCCGAGGAGAGCGGTGATGAAGTCGCCGGGAACGTAGGCCCCGGTGTCGTCGACGAAGAAGCAGCGGTCGGCATCGCCGTCCCAGGCGATGCCGAGATCGGCGCCCTCGGCCCGGACCCGGTCCACCACGTCGCGGCGGTTCTCCTCCAGGAGCGGATCCGCGGGGTGGTTGGGGAAGGTGCCGTCGAGCTCGAAGTACATCTCCACCGTGTCCACCGGCAGGCGATCGAAGATGGCCCGGGCCCCCACCGCCCCCATGCCGTTGGCGGTGTCGAGGACGACCGAGAGGCGGGGGATCAGCGCCGGGTCGACGAAGGAGAGACAGTGGCTGGCGTAGTCGGGGACCAGCGACTCGGTCTCCAGGGCCCCCGTCGCCGGGGGCGCGTCCTCGTAGCGGCCCGCCATCAGCCCGTCGCGAATCTCGCCGATGCCGGCGTCCCCGGAGAGGGGGAGGGCCCCTCGGCGCACGAGCTTGATCCCGTTCCACTCCCTGGGGTTGTGCGACGCGGTCACGATCGCCCCTCCCTGGAGGTCGTGGTGCCCCACGGCGAAGTAGAGGATGTCGGTGCCCACGGCCCCCACGTCGACCACGTCGCAGCCCTGGGACCGTGCGCCCTCGATGAAGGCGGCGGCGATCTCCGGAGACGATGTCCGACAGTCGCGCCCCACCGCGATCCGCCCGGCCTCGAGGTAGTCGACGAAGGCCCGCCCCACCTGCCGCGCCACCTCGGGAAAGAACTGGTCGGGGACGAGGCCGCGGATGTCGTAGGCCTTGAAGATGTCGGGGTTGATCGAGGTCATGGCACCGGCTCCGGGATCAGGGGCGGCAGGTCCGCGAGAAATCGCTGAGGACGGTTCCCTCCCCGAGAAGGGCCCCCTCGACCCGGGCCTTGCGGCCGACGCGAACGTCGGGTCCGAGAAGCGAGCCGCCGATCTCCGCCTCCGGGCCCACGGTGTCCCCGCGCCAGAGCACGCTGTCGCGGATCCGCGCCCCCGCCGCCACCCGGACGTCGGCAACCAGCACCGCGTCCGGTCCGAGGTGGGCTCCGGCCTCCACCTCGGAGCCGGGCCCGACGTAGAACGGAGCCTCGAGTACGGCCCCCGGGGCCACGCGGGCCTCGGGGTGGACCCAGCCGCCCCCACGGGGCGCTCCGTCGAGCGTCACCGCGAAGCGCCCGGCCAGGATGTCCCGGTGGACCTGGAGGTACTTCTGGGGAGTGCCGATGTCGATCCAGTACCCCTCGTGGGTCGGCCCGAGGACCCGATCTCCCCGCGCCAGAAGGGCGGGGAAGAACTGGCGCTCGATCGAGTGCTTCTCGCCGGGTGGCATCAGCTCGAGTACCCGCGTCTCCAGGATGTAGATGCCGGCGTTGATGGTGTTGGAGCGGATCTGCTCGGGCCGGGGCTTCTCGACGAAGCGGAGGACGCGACCCTCGAGGTCCGTCTCCACGAGGCCGTAGGCCGAGGGGTTGGACACCGGGGTCAGGACGATCGTGGCCGCGGCGCCCTGGGCCTCGTGGCGAGCCACCACCGCCCGCAGATCGAGATCGGCGAGGATGTCGCCGTTCAGGACGATCGTCCGCTCGTCGAGGAGGGCACTGGCGTTCTTGACCGCCCCCCCGGTCCCGAGTGGGGTCTCCTCCACCGCGTACCGGATCCGCACCCCGAAGGCGCGGCCGTCCCCGAACACCGCTTCGACCCGCTCCGGGTGATAGGCGACCGAGATGATGACCTCCGCGACCCCCGCGCCGGCCAGAAGGTCGAGCTGGTGACGGAGGAAAGGTCGGTCGACGACCGGCGCCACCGGCTTCGGGGTCGACAGCGTCAGGGGACGGAGCCGGGTTCCCTCGCCCCCGGCGAGAATCACTGCTTTCATGGTCGTGAGCGAGGCCCCCTGCTGAGCACGCGATCGCCATGGCGGGATCGTGTCCCTGGCCAAGGCATCCGGCCACAGGCCGGTTCGGTCCTCGGGACCGCTGCTGGGCCGCAGATCTTAGCACCTCGAAGGCCGGGCGGGCCCCCGGCTGGAGATCTTGACTCCCCTTCGTCGATCCACTATCGTCCGCGCGTTGAATCTGCCGAACGCGCTGACGCTGCTCCGGATGTTCCTCGTCCCTCTCCTGGTGGTGGTCCTCCTGACGCGCGTGGAGGGCCATGTGTACCTGGGAGCGGGGATCTTCGGCCTCGCGGTGCTCACCGACTACCTCGACGGGTACTTCGCCCGGCGCCGCAACGAGGTGACGCGTCTCGGCATCCTGCTGGACCCGCTGGCCGACAAGCTCCTGATCGCCGCCGCCCTGCTCTCCCTGGTGGAGATGGGCCTGGTCCCGGCCTGGATGGTGATGATCATCCTGGCCCGAGAGCTGGCGGTCACCGCGCTGCGCAACGTGGCGGCGGGGAAAGGAGTGCTCATCCGCGCCTCCCGCCTCGGCAAGACCAAGATGGTCGCCCAGGTGACCGCGGTCCTGATGCTCATGCTCTCCCCGGTCCAGCCCGCGCTGGGGACTCCGGGCCTCGTCGTCCTGTGGGTGGTCGTGCTGATCACCCTGTGGTCGGGCGCCGACTACTTCCTCCGCTTCTGGCGGGACGTCGTCCGGGGGGCCCGAGCCGAGCAGGGGCGGAAGAACGACTCCTGAAGACGAGAGGGCCTGACCTCGCGGCCAAGCCCTCGTCGGGAGCGGACGGCAGATCGACTCAGCGCAGCTCGATCTGGTCCCCGACCATGATCTCCTCTCGGGAATAGGTGATCTTGGCCGTCGAGGTGTCGTCCCGGGCCGCCACCACCGTCACCTCACCCACAACGTTGCGGGGGGTGGGGACCGAGGGGTACATGACCCGGTAAACCGAGAAGACGCTTCCGGGCGTGACCCCGTCCGCCGAGCCGGCGTCGATGATCACGAACTGCCCAGCGCCGCCGATGGCGCCGTCGTCCTGGAGATCGACGATGTAGCGGTTGACGTTGCCGGTGGGCGGGGTCATGCGATCCGCGGCGGGGCGCGGCACGATCATGGGAACGTTCACCCGCTCGAAGGGCTTGAGGTAGTCGGCGGCGTGGATGTCGATGCAGGACTCCTCCACGACCGCGGTGGCGCTGTCTTCCTGGACGAGGATCACCTTGACCCAGCCCGTGGTCTCCACCTTCTTCCCGAGTCCGTCGCCGGAAACGGGGTGGTGAACCGTGTAGGAAGCGTGGTGCAGCGTGTACATGTCGCCGGCCCTCACGCCGGCGTTGCTGCCCTTGCTCAGGTACACGATGTCGCGCTCGGCGAGGGCGACCTTGTCTCCCCCCTGCTCGGAGCCGATGATGTACAGGCTCTCGTCCTCCTTCTCCCGGGTGACGTACATCGCACACTGGAGGGCGGTCTCCTGGGTGACCGGAACCAGGGCAACGGACTCCTCGGCCTCGCCGCCGGGCCCCTCGACCCCGAACTCCTCACCGACGTCCGGCCCGCCGAGGGCCAGCTCCTCCCCGGCCCCGGCCGCGATCAGCGCCAGGTCCGGGAGCAGGACGGGGTCGCCGGGATAGATCCAGTGGGCGTCGGTGATGTACTTGTTGTGGTCCCACAGCTGAGGCCACAGATAGGGGTTGTCGAGGTACCGGTCGGCGATGTCCCAGAGGGTGTCTCCCCGCTCGACGATGTGGAAGGCCGCCCCTTCGGGGACGCTCGTGGGGAACGAGGTGTTCTTCGTCCAGTGGGGAGCCACCGTGGCCGGCCCGGTCTGAATGCCCACGGGGGGAGCGTCCTGCGCGGACGCCATCACTCCCACGAGCCCAAGTGCCACGAGGCCACCGAGAATTGCCTTCGGTCTCACAGCGTTTCCTCCCGGACGTTCCCGTCCTCACGCACCCTGCACGACCCTCGGCTAGCCCGGGGGTCAGGGGGACGGTATCAAGAGAAAACGGCTTTCGTCAAGCGGTTTTTGGGCGATTCCCCAAAGTGACACTTGAGGTCAGCCCTGGGGCGGCGGCCCGTCGGCGGCGTCGGTGGTTGCGGGGGGATCCGCGGCGCCGGCCGGCGCCGTGGCCGGCACGTCCTCGGCCGGCGGGAGCATCAGGGGCATCTCCGCGACGAGCTCGCGGGCCTTGGACACCCACTGGCTTTCCGGGTACTCCTCCTCCAGGCGGGTGAGGACCGGGCGCGCCTCCAGGAAGCGCGCCGAGGCGTTGAGAGCCTCGCCGAGGCGGAACAGGACCTCGTCCAGGTTCTCGTAGTCGGGGTACTCCCGGAGCACCCGCTCGTAGCGGCTGACCGCCGCCCGCCAGGCCTTTCGGGTCTTCTGATAGAAGTACCCCACCATGAACTCGGAGCGGGCGAGGGTCTGCCGGCACTCCTGGATGCGTTCCCGGGCTGGCTCCACGTACTGGGAATCGGGGTACACGTCCAACAGGCGCTGAAACTCGCCGAGGGCCTCGAGCGTGGGGGTCTGGTCCCGGTCGGGGCTGTTCATCTGCTTGAAATAGGCCTCCGCCGCCTGGTACTGGGCGTAGGCCGCCTGGGGGGCCGAGGGGTACAGGGTCAGGAACTCGCGGTAGGCCGCGACGGCGAGGATCGAGTTGCCCGGCCCTCCCTGAGCCAAGTAGCTGTCGGCGAGGGCGATCCGGCTCTCGGCCTGGTGCTGGCTCTGGGGAAAGGCGTCGATGATGCGCCGGAAGTACTGGCGGGCCGCCTCCCAGTCCTTGTCCGCCACCGCCTGCTGGCCCGCCTCCCAGACCACCTGGTCCGACGGGCTGGACAGCTTCTCCAGATCGACGGAGCTGGCGGCGCAGCCCCCGAGCAGCGTGGCGAGAGCCAGCCCCGCGGCGAGACGCGACCTCAACGGCGCCTCCTCAGCCAGTCCCATTCCCGGGAAAGGCCCTCCTCGAGGCGAACCCGGGACTGGAAGCCGAGGTCACGTCGAGCGGCGGTGGTGTCGGCAAAGGTGTCTCGCATGTCGCCTCTCTGGACTTCCTCACGCTGGATGTGGAGCGGTCGCTCGCTGATCTCCTCGATCAGGCGCAGCACGTGGTTGAGCTCGACTCGCTCCCCTCCTCCCACGTTATACACGGACCCGGCCCGACCGGAAACCGCGGCCGCCCGGGTGGCGGCCACGATGTCGGACACGAACGTGAAGTCGCGGGTCTGGCGCCCGTCCCCGAAGACCCGCACCGGCTCGTCGTCGAGGGCCGCCTTGAAGAACCGATGAAAGGCCATGTCCGGCCGCTGGCGGGGACCGAAGACGGTGAAGTAGCGCAGGCTCACGGTGGGAAGACCGTAGCTGCGGTGGTAGAGCACGGCGAGGTGCTCGGCGGCCAGCTTCGTGACCCCGTAGGGCGAGACCGGCCGGCAGGGTCCGTCCTCTCGCAGCGGGAGATCGGACGCCTCGCCGTAGACCGACGACGACGACGCGTAGACCACCCGGGGGGCACCGGCGGCGAGGGCTGCCTCGAGCACGCGCTGGGAGGCGAGAACGTTGTGGTCGGTGTAGTGCTCGAAGTCTCGCCCCCAGGACGCGCGCACCCCGGCCTGGGCGGCGAGGTGGTAGACGTGGTCGGCCCCGTCGAAGAGCGGTCCGAGATCGAGCTCCTGCAGCCGGCCCTCCACGAGGCGGAAGCCCTCGTGGTCCCGCAGGGGAGCGAGGTTCTGCTCCTTGGCCGCCCGTGGGTAGTAGTCGGTGAAGCAGTCGATCCCCAGGACCTCGGTGCCGTCGGACAGCAGGCTCTCCGCCAGGTGGGAGCCGATGAAGCCGGCGGCGCCGGTCACGACCGCCTTCATGGGAGCGGGCTCCGGGTACGACCCTCGCCCTCGGTGTCGCGGGCCCGTCCCGGGTGGGCGAAGCGTCGGCTCACCGGCACGCCTCGATCAGGGCCCGCGAGGCGGCCTCCGGGTTGCCCCCGCCGAAGGCGCCGACTCCGGCCACGATGATCTCGGCGCCGGCGTCGGTGATGGCTCTGACGTTCTCGCCGGTCACGCCCCCGTCGATCTGGATGCGGGCCTTCAGCCCTCGGGCCGCGATGGTCTCGCGAAGGCGGCGTATCTTGTCGAGGGAGGAGGGCAGGAACACCTGCCCCGAGAAGCCGGGGTTGACCGTCATCAGCAGCACCCGGCCGACCTCGGGGAGGATCTCCTCGAGCGCGGAGAGGGGGGTCGACGGGTTCAGGGCCACCCCCGCCTCCGCCCCCCGGTCGGCGATGTGGGCCACGGCCCGCTGCAGGTGGGGGACGGTCTCGACGTGCAGACTCAAGGAGCGAGCGCCGGCGTCGACGAAGGGGTCGATGTAGCGGTCCCCTCGCTCGACCATGAGGTGCACGTCGATGGGGAGGCCCGTTGCTCGTCGGACGGCCTTCACCACCGCCGGACCGAGCGTGAGGTTGGGCACGAACTGCCCGTCCATGACGTCGACGTGGATCTCCCCGGCGCCGCCGCGCTCCACCGCGGCAATCTCCTCCGCGAGGTGGCCGAGGTCGGCGGCCAGGATGGAAGGGGAGAGAATCACGAGCTGGCCCTGCTCACGTCGAGGCTGAGGGGAGTGCGGGAGTCCACCCGGTGTCCCGCCGGGGGCAGCTGACGCAGGACGATCCCGGGCGCGACCCCGGGGTAGGTCCGGTAGCGGACGTCGGTGATCTTGAAGCCCACCGCCTGCAGCGCGACCATCACCGCGTCCGCCCGCCGGCCGATGAGATCGGGCATGACGTAGGCCGCCCGCCCGGGTCCGCGGCTCACCAGCAGGGACGCGCCGTCCCCCGGGGCGTCGGTCTCGCCCGACACCGGTCGCTGCACCAGAACCGTGTCCTCCGGCGCCAGGGCGTTCACCTCGACTACGTGGGCCAGGGGCAGGCCGGCCTGCTCGAGAGCGATGCGCGCGGTCCGCACCGACTGGCCTTCGACCGGCGGCACCGTGATCCGCCTCGGCCCGAGGCTGACCCAGACCCGGACCCGCCGGTGCATCTTGAGCGTCCTCCCGGGCGGAGGCTCCTGGGCGATGACGTGGTTGACGGGGACGCCGGGGTCGTGCCGCCGACCCTCGACCCGGATGTCCAGGGCCCGGCTGGCGGCCAGGCTGCTGGCGTCGGGCAGCGCCTGTCCCACGAGGCTCGGCACCCCCACCTCCCGGGCCGAGAGAACCACGCGCATCGTGACCACGGCGCTCACCCCCAGAGCGGCCACGAGGGCTGCCCCGAGGAGCGCGTTTCGGCCGAGGAATCGGAGGACGGTTCGGAGAGTCAAGTCAGTGTGGTCCGTTGACGAGCGTGACCTCTCAGGCTACCACATCGCCTCGGGCACCGGACCGGCCTGCGGCCGGCTGCCCGGGCCCGGGACACAGTCAAACAACTGCGTCCCGGGCGGAGCCTCAGCCGCGCCGCAGCCGCGCGGCGAAGAACGCGTCCCCCCGGTCCCGGGCCGGGCTCATCTTGAGAAACCGCCCCAGAGCGAACCGCCGGGCCCACGGGGGTAGCTCCTCCGCCTGGAGCTCGGGGTGGGCGGCGAGAAAGGGCTGGAGCACTCCCTCGTTCTCCTCGTCCTCGACGGAGCAGGTCGCGTAGACCAGTCGACCTCCCGGTGGGACGAGGGCGAGCAGAGCGTCCAGCAGCGCACGCTGACGCCGGGCGTGCCGCCCCACGTCCTCCGGTCCGAGTCGCCAGCGGATGTCGGGATGACGGGCGAGGGTGCCGAGCCCGCTGCACGGGGCGTCGACGAGGATCGTGTCGAAGGGGCGCTGGAAGGGCGGCCTCAGCCCGTCGGCCCCGACGACGAGCAGGTTGCCCGCGCCCCACCTCCTTCGGAGAGCGGCCAGCGTTCGCAGCCGCCGGGGAGCCACCTCGGCGGCCACGACCCGACCTGCGGGCGCCACCGCGTCGGCGATGAGGAGCGCCTTGCCCCCCGGGGCGGCGCACGCGTCCAGGACCGTGCCCGGAGTCGCGGCGAGCCGCGCGACCACCTGGGACCCGAGGTCCTGGACGTAGACCAGCCCGCGCGCGGCCAGCTCGGCCACGGGCCCGGCGGTGGCTTCCCAGACGTCGGGCACCTCAGTGGCCTGGACGACGAGACCCGCGTCCCGGGCGGATTCTCGGGCCCGCTCGACGCGCGGGTTGAACCGCAGGAAGGTCGGGGGGGCCTCCAGGAGCGCGCGCGCCCGGGCGACGGCCGCGTCGGGCCCCAGGCGAGCGAGCCACCTCTCGGCCAGCCAGCGGGGAAGCGAGCCCGCCGAGGTCAGCCAGGGGAGGGGGTCCCTCGTGGGGTCGGGCTCGGGGGGAGCGCCCTCGCGCTCCAGGCGGCGCAAGACCGCGTTGACGAAGCCCGCGGCGCCGCCGCGGGGCTCGGCGGCCCGGGCGAGGGCGACCGACTCGGACACCGCGGCGTGGGCGGGGACCCGGAGGAACAGGAGCTGGTAGGCCCCCAGGCGCAGGACGTCCCGCACCGCCGGCTTCGTCCGGCTCCCCGGGCGCGCGGACAGCTCTGCGATCACGTGGTCGAGCCAGCCCCGCCGTCGCAAGGTCCCGAGAACGAGCTCGTGCAGGAACGCCCGCTCCCGGGCATCCAGGCGCTCGATCTCGGCCGCGGCCAGGGCGTCGGCGAGGGTGCCGCGCCCCCGGCGGAGTGCGCCGAGAACCGACAGGGCCAGGGGGCGGGCGGCGCCGGACACCGCCCGGGTCCTATCCAAGACGGTCGCCGAGGCGGAGGCGGGCCCCGGCGGCGAAGGCGGCGGCGTCCATGGCCCGGCGGCTCTCCGGCTGGACCTCGACGAGGAGCAGGCGGCTCCCCTCCCCGCAGGCCACCACGACTCCCTCGGCCCCGAGACCGACGATGGTGCCAGGCCCGCCGCCGTCGTCCCCGGCGGAGCCCACCGGGCGAGCCCGCCGCACCTTGAGCGTGCGGTCCCCGACAGACGTGAAGGTGCCCGGCCACGGGTGGAAGCCGCGGATGCGGCAGTCGAGCTCGCGGGCGCTGCGTCCCCAGTCGAGACGCCCGTCCTCCTTCTTCAGGAGCGGGGCCAGCGTCGCCTGCTCGTGATCCTGGGGTGTGGGCTCCAGGAGGCCGTCGGCGAGGCCGCGCACGGTCTCGGCCAGGACGTCCGCCCCCAGGCGAGCCAGGCGGGGTTCCAGGTCGGCCGAGGTCTCGACGGGACCGATCGTGATCGTGCGCTGCAGGAGAACCGGGCCGGTGTCCAGCCCCTCGTCGATGAGCATCGTGCTCACCCCGGTGGTCGTCTCGCCCCCGGCGATGGCCCACTGGATGGGGGCGGCGCCGCGGAGCTTCGGGAGCAGGGACGCGTGGACGTTCACCGTGCCTCGGGGCGCGATGTCGATGACCGACCGGGGCAGGATCTGCCCGAAGGCCACCACCACCTGCAGCTGGGGAGCCAGGCGGCGGAGCTCCTCCTGCGCCTCCTCGTCGCGCACCCGCCGCGGCTGCAGGACCGGGACCCCACGGGCCTCCGCAACCGGCTTCAGGGGAGGGGGCGCGAGGGCCTTGCCCCGGCCCTTCCGGCGGTCCGGCTGGGTGACGAGCGCGGCCACGTCGTGGCCGGAGTCCAGGAGCTCCTCGAGGCAGGGGATCGCGAACGCCCCGCTCCCGAGGAACACGATCCGCACCGTCTACTTCTCCCAGCCCTCGCGGACACGCTTCCGGAGCCGGCGCTTCATCAGGTCGCGCTTGAGCGGAGAGAGCCGGTCCACGAACACCAGTCCGTCGAGGTGATCGAGCTCGTGGCAGAAGGCCCGGGCCAGCAGCTCGGTGGCCTCGTAGACCCGCTCGTTGCCGTCGGGGTCGAGCCCCTTCACCTTCACCCGGGCCGCGCGCGTGGGCGTGCCGCCGTACCCGGGGACGGAGAGACACCCCTCCTCCTCGGACTGCTGACCCTCGCGCTCGACGAACTCGGGGTTCACCAGCTGGATCAGCTGGGACGGGTCCTCGCCGACCGAGAGGTCGATGACGATGACCCGCAGCGGCACCCCGATCTGGGGGGCGGCCAGGCCGATGCCGGGGGCCGCGTACATCGTGTGCACCATGTCGGCGAGCAGCGCACGGATGGAGTCGTCGATCTCCTCCACCGGCTCTGCCGGCCCGTGGAGGACCGGGTCGCCATACTTCACGATGGGACGAACGGGCATGACGCCCGATTATCTCCGCTCTCGAGCGATCGCGCGAGTGCGCGCCGCGTCAGACCGGATCCCTGGTGCGTGCGGCCGCGGTCGGCCACCCGGCCGC
>JAJDNS010000115.1 GCA_022340585.1 Acidobacteriota bacterium | reverse complement strand
CGGCGTCGGTGAAGTAGTAGTCGCCCTCGGGCGAGGGCTGGGGGCGGTTGTCCCGGGTCAGGGGGGGCGGGTCGAAGTAGCTCCCCGCTCCCCTGAGGATTCCGTAGTAGCGGTCGAAGCCTCGCTGCCGAGGCCAGTTGTGGCGGGGGTCGTCGGGCTGGTCGAATCGGGTCACGTGCCACTTGCCCGCCATGTAGGTGCCGTAGCCCGCGGAGCGCAGGACCTCGGCGAGGGTGACGCAGCGGTCGTTGAGGTCGCCCCGGTACCCGTCCACACCCCTGTCGTTCATCATGTGGCCCACGCCCGCCTGGTGGGGGTAGAGGCCCGTCAGGAGGCTGGCCCTCGTGGGGCAGCACCGGGCCGTGTTGTGGAACTGACTGAAGCTGAGTCCCCCGGCGGCCAGGGAGTCGAGGGTGGGTGTGTGGATCTCCCCACCGTACCCCCCCAAATCCGAGTAGCCCATGTCGTCGGCCATGATGAGGACGATGTTGGGCCGCGGGGCCTCGGCGGCCTCGAGGGGCGAGCCGGAAAGGAGTCCCGGCAGGACGGCTCCGAAGGCGAGGGCGGTGACGAGGCGCATGCATCCCTCCCGGTGGGGTCTGGCGTTGGCGCGGATCATACCCCTGTGACCTCCGGAGAGCGGCTCAATCAGCCTGCGCCCGCAGGGGGAGGAGCGGGCGCCGATGAGGCTTCTTGACACCGCAGCGGCGGCAAGATAACCTGCTAAGGTTCCGAACAGATTTATTGCAGAGGAGTGTGGCGTCCATGGCACGTACTGGAGCCGTCTTCGTGGCACGAATGTCGGTCCTACTGGCGGCTTCGCTTGTGAGCGGCGCGGCGACGGCTCAGGAGTCCGCCGACACGATCTACCGAGGGGGGCCCATCCTCACCATGGACGATGGGGCCCCGCGGGTCGAAGCCGTCGCCGTCAAGGACGGACGCATCCTCGCCGTCGGGACCCTTTCCGACGTGATGCCGCATCAGGGCGAAAAGACGGAGCTCTTCGAGCTGGAGGGCCGGGCCCTGTTGCCCGGCTTCGTGGACAGCCATGGACACGTGGTGATGGGCGGCCTCCAGGCCCTCTCGGCGAACCTGCTCGCCCCGCCGGACGGTGAAGTGACCGACATTGCCGGGCTCGTCCGGACGCTCGAAGTCTGGACGGAGGCGAACGCCGAAACCGTGGCTGCGTTGAACCTGATCATCGGGTTTGGCTACGATCAGTCGCAGCTCTCCGAGAGAAGGCACCCCACACGGGAGGAGCTGGACCGGGTCTCGACCGACAAGCCGGTCATCATCGTCCACCAGTCGGGCCACTTCGGCGTCGCCAACTCCAGGGCGCTGGAGCTCGTGGGTTTCAGTTCCGAGACGCCCGACCCCGCAGGAGGCGTCATCCGACGCGACTCGGCCGGAGCACTGAACGGCGTCCTCGAGGAGAACGCCTTCTTCGCTGCGCTGGGTGCACTGGTGCGCGATCTGGGCGCGGACGGCTTCAAGGCCTTCGCGCGGGCGGGTGCGGGGCTATGGGCCCGCTTCGGCTACACGACCGCGCAGGAGGGCCGGGCGACCCCACAGGTGAGCGAGATCGCCAGGAGCGGGGCGGCCGAGGGTCTCTTCTCGATCGACGTGGTGGTCTACCCCGACGTTCTGGTCGATCGGGACTACATCGCCGCGAACGTCTCCGGGACGTACGAGAACCATCTCCGCATCGGTGGCGCGAAGCTGACGATCGACGGCTCGCCCCAGGGCTTCACCGCCCTGCGGGACCGGCCCTACTACGACCCGGTGGGCGACTACCCGCCGGGATATGCCGGCTATGCCTCGGCCAGCATGGATCAGGTGGTCGACGCGGTGGACTGGGCCTTCAAGAACCAGATCCAGATCCTCACCCACGCGAACGGAGAGGGAGCCTCGGACAGGCTCATTGCGGCAATCAAGGCCGCCACCGAGAGATACGGCGCCGCGGACCGGCGCCCCGTGCTCATTCACGGCCAGTTCCTGCGTGAGGACCAGGTCGATGCCCTCCAGAGCCTTGGAGTCTTTCCGTCCCTGTTTCCCATGCACACCTTCTACTGGGGCGACTGGCACCGCGACCACACCGTCGGGCCGGTCCTGGGAGACGACATCTCGCCCACGGGATGGGTCACGACGCGGGGCATGAAGTTCGGGACGCATCACGACGCCCCCGTGGCCTTCCCGGACAGCATGCGTGTCCTCGACGCCACCGTGACGCGGCGCACGCGGTCCGGCGACATTCTCGGCCCCCACCACCGGGTCGACGTGATGACGGCTCTCAAGGCGATGACGATCTGGCCCGCCTGGCAGCACTTCGAGGAAGGCGAGAAGGGCTCCATCGAAGTCGGCAAGCTGGCCGACTTCGTGATCCTGTCCGACGACCCGACCGCGGTGGATCCGGAAACGCTGGATCAGCTTCGGGTGAGGGTCACCATCAAGGAGGACGCCGTCGTCTACGAGGCGGAGGGTGACGAAAAGACCCCGGACCATCGCGGTGCCTTCCCCGCGGGAGCTCCGCTGGCCCCTGGCTTCGAGCTGCTCGAAGCGCTGGAGGAGGCCACCGCCCCCGGAGGAGAGTAGATCCCTCACCAACCGTGGACCTTGGGACAGCCGGCGCAGGCCCCGGGGAAGGGATTGTCGGCCAGCGACGACTCGAGCTTGGCGTATGCCCGGTCGAGGTCGGCGAGGGCCACCACACCCCACCCGGAGGAGAGCAGCCCCCACTCGCGGCATCTGGCATCCGCCGCCATGCGCTTCTCGAAGGGGGCGACGAACCCCTGGTAGGCCTCGCCGTCGAGGATCTCGCGCAGACTGGAGTCAGCGAGATGGCCGAGGCATGGCGCCTCGACCTCGAGGAGGCCCCCCTCGGTGGCCCGCGGCACGGGTCCCGCGATGGGCAGGTTGAGCGGCACGCACGGCGCCACGCGACCGTCGCAGCGAACGCTGAGGACGCGCCGCGGGTCGAGGTCGCACACCAGCATTTCCTGGGGTTCGAGGAACGGTCCCCGAAGGTCGACTCCGAGCCGCAGCGCCGCGGCCTCGGCGCCGCGCAGGGCTTCGCGCACTTCCGGCTTCACACCGTCCT
>JAJDNS010000106.1 GCA_022340585.1 Acidobacteriota bacterium | reverse complement strand
GATTCACCATCCCGAAGACGTGATCATAGGGCGGACGCTGCCAACGGTAGGCGGGATGTGACTCGGAAGAACAGAACACCGCTTCCGCCCGGGAGGCGGTCCGCTCCAACTCATGAACCCGCACGACCTGCCCTTCCACCTCGATGCGCTCTCGCGGTCGCGGGTCCAGGGTGGCAAGAGCGACCGGTCGATAGAGATCCACGGTCACCTGAAGCGCGATCCCTCGGGCGCCGTTCAACACCTTCGTGATCGAGTCGGACGGAGCCTCTAGGATGACGAAATCGGCCTCGTAGCCGTCCCGGTGCCCCCTCAGCTGGGGCCCCAAGATCCGGTACTCGGGATAGGCGGCGTAGAAGGGGTCGCCCGTTGAGACGCCGTGTATACGGCTCACGGGGCGGGGCACCATCTGCTTCACCCCGAAGAGTGTGAAACGGACGTCCCGGAGTCGCGGAAGCAGCCCTGGGGCTGGCTGCAGGAGGACCTCGCCATCGAGGCGACTCCGAGGGTCGTCGAGCTGTCGCGAGAAGCCTGTGACCTGCACCGCCAACGAGTCTCCCGAAAGCCAACGGATCTCCTCCGGCGCCTCAATGGAGTCCGGCGGCCGCACGGGAAGGTGTGACAGCCCGACCTTGAGGCCCCACAGGGCCATCACACCGAGCCCCGCGGTCCACCGCCAATTGCGCCACCTGAGGTGAACGGCCACTCCGAGAAGTCCGATCAGCGCCCACCCGGACCACCGCAGGTACACGATCGCCGGCCCCCATGCAGGAACCTCCGCCAGAAACGGCGTCGGGAAATACCGATAGACGAGATACCCCGAGGCGGCGAGCCCGACGAAACCCGCGGGCGAGGGCGCGAAGGAGGCGACCCAGGCCATCAAGAGGACGACCGCTCCGATGCCCAGCAGATCGTCTCCCAGCAGCCACCACGGGACATCGGTGACGTACCAGTTGGCGATCCCCAGGTGAACGAGGGCTGGGATCCCGACGAAGAAGGTCCCCAGGAACGACAGCTTTGCCACCATAAGCGCCGACGGCGCAATCGACTGGGTGTACCAGAAGGCCCGGTCGCTTCCCGGCGGGTCCTCCCGGATGACCCAGGCGACGAGAAGCGCCAGGACGAACGGGGCCATCTGCTGGAACACCTCGATCGGATCCAGGCCGGTCCCGGCGAGGCGCCAGGGGCGCATCCACCACACCCACACCCCCAAGAACACCCCCACCCCCACCAGCATCGGCCAGAACCGCCGCACGTCCTTGGCGAAGACGTGCCAGACCTGGCGGGGCCAGCTCATCGCAGCCCGCCCTGCTCGTCCCAGTCGCGCCCTCCCATGCCCTCTGCGGCCAGGGCGACGAAGACCTCCCGGAGGGATGCGGGCTCGACCTCCACCCGCCCCACGCCCGGTACGAAGGCCCGGAGCTCCCGCTCCCACCCCTCCATCCCGTGCTCGCACGTGACGAAGGAGATGCGGTTGCCGGCGCGGCGGACGCCGAGCCAGGTGGGAGGGAGTTTGTCGGGCTCGGCGAGGAGACCGGGGCCGAGGGTCACATGGACCTTCCGGAAGCGGCCCTGCAACACCTCCAGGGGCTCGGAGAGGATCAGCCGGCCACGGTCCAGGAAGCCGACCCAGTCCGCGAGCCGCTCCAGCTCGCCGATTTCGTGGGAGCAGAGCAGGACGGTCCAGTCCGATGCGGTGGCGAGCTCGATGAGGCCGGCGATGAGCTCGTCCTTGACCAGCGCGTCCATCCCGGTGAAGGGCTCGTCCAGGATCAGGACCCGGGGCCGGGCCGCCAGCACCGAGAGGAGGGCCGTCTTCATCTTCTGGCCCCGGGAGAAGGTCCGGATCTTCCGGTCCACCGGCAGCCGGAACCGGTCCCGCAACTCGTCGGCCAGCTCCGGATCCCAGGACGGGTAGAGGGGGGACAGGAAACGCTCCAGCTGCCGGACGGTCATCCACTCGGGAAGGTCCTGGCCCTCGGCCACGTAGCCGATCTCCTGCCGGTGCCGGGCCCGGAGCTTCTGGACCGGCGTCCCGTTGATCTCCGCCTCACCGCCGGTGGGCCTCAGGAGGCCCAGGAGGATCTTGAGCAGTGTGGTCTTCCCGGCGCCGTTCGGTCCCAGCAGGGCGTAGAGGCTCCCCACCGGCACGTCCAGATCCACGCCCCGAAGGGCCTCGTGGCGGCCGTAGCGGTGTCGAAGGTCCCGGATCCAGATCGCGGGTGGGCCCTCCACCTCCGGGAGGGAGTCCTCGACGGGATCCTCGTACAGGAACGGGCGGGAGCGGGGACGGGAGCTCATGCGCTGGCCTCCGTTCCGGTGGCGTCGACGGCGGGAGCCCCGTCGGTTCCGAACACCTCGGCCCACCGTTCGGCCAGGGCGGTCTCGACGTCGGCGAGGGAGAGTCCCAGGCGCCGCGCCTCGACGATGAGGCGCTCGAGGTCGTCCCGAAGGAGGGCTCGCCGGTCCTCCGCCGAGGCCGGACCCCAGGTGCCCACCAGAGTGCCCACACCGGGCTGCACCTCGAGCAGGCCCTCCCGCACCAGCTCCGAGACGGCCTTCTGGGCGGTGTTCGGGTTGACCTTCAGCGCCTGGCTGATGGCCCGGACGGAAGGGAAGGGCGCCCCCGGTAGGAGTTCCCCGGAGACGATGGCCTTGGTGGCGGCGTAGACGATCTGCCGGTAGGCCGATTCACCGCTGGTGATCTCGACATGGAAAGGTAGCATGGGTGTACTATGTACACTGGTACACCTGGGGGGTCAAGTGTTTCATGGATCCGTCCGACACCTTCCGAGTGCGGGCAGCGCAACCGGCAAGTGGGGTTGCTGCCGCGACGAAAGCACCGTGGCCGCCGTGGCGCGGCAGGACCGCGCAGAATACCAGGGAGCTTGCGAGCCCGTCGGCTTGCCGCCGACTTTCCCGGTGACGTCGTCCCGGTCCAGGAGGCTCAACCATGAACGTCGCGGCGGATCAGGCGGAAGCGATCGCGAAGCGCAGAGGTGAACTTCGCAAGGAGGCGCAGGATCTTCTCCGGAAGCAGGGAGGCGATCCGCAGGAACTCCTGGACCGAGCGGAGGATCTCAAGGAGGTCAACGAATTCGGATATGCTCGGCGGCTGGTCGGACGTGCGCGCGAGCAGCCGACGATGGACCCGGAGCTCTGCCGTCGGCTTCGACACCGGCATGCGCTCTGCACCTACAAGGACGCCGACCTTCCCGTCTACGAGAAGCTGCGACGGGCCCTCGACATCCTCGGGAGCGGCGAGGAGGACCTGCGAAGCACGTCCGATCAGGAGACCCTGGGTCTGGCAGGTGCCATCCACAAACGCCTCTGGCAGGTCGACGGCAACAAGGGTCATCTGGAACAGTCGCTGGCGTACTACCTGCGAGGCTACGAGGCGGGGGTCGAGAAGGACCACGGCTATACCGCCATCAACGCCGCCCACGTCCTCGATCAGCTCGCGAGCCTCGAGGAAGAACGAGCGCGGGTCACCGGCAGGGACTCGCAGCTGGTGCAGGAGCGCCGCAACCTCGCTCGCGTCATACGTGAGACCGTCGTATCGACGCTACGGCGTCTGGCCGAAGCCGAAACGAGCCTCGAAGAACAATGGTGGTTTCAGGTCACGGTCGCCGAGGCACATTTCGGCCTACAACAGTATGACCTCGCTGCCGAGTCGCTGAGACGGGCCCGGCGCATCCCGGACGTGCCTCGATGGGAGTTCGAGAGCACGGCCGTTCAACTGGCGGCGACGGCACGGCTGCAGGCGAGAGATGTGCCGGAGAACGAGGAGGAGACGCGGGCCTGGCAGGTCCTCGAGGAGTTCCTCGACGGTCGGGCGGACGCGGTGCGCAGCGTCTTTGCGGGCAAGCTCGGCATCGCCCTCTCCGGCGGTGGCTTCCGGGCGTCGTTCTTCCACATCGGCGTTCTGGCCAAGCTTGCCGAGCTCGACCTGCT
>JAJDNS010000090.1 GCA_022340585.1 Acidobacteriota bacterium | reverse complement strand
TGAGGAACTGCTCGCACGGCTCCGATCCTTCACGAACCTCCGCGTCGTCCCCGACGAGGGAAGCGACACGGGCTACCGCGTCGAGGCCGGTCCGTTCCCCGGCTGGGCGGTGCTGCCGGAGCGGTGAGCGGGCGGACCGGTCACCCTCCGTGACCACCCGAGGCCGACAGAATCGCGCGCATCGAAAGGAACATCGGCGTCGGCTGCGGTCTCGCCTCGGATTGCCCCTCGAGGGCCTCGACCGTGACGAAGCCGTATCTGGCGTAGAACGCGACGGCGGGCGGCTTGGAGTCGACAACGACGCCACCACAGCCGTAGTCCCTCGTCAGGCGCGCTGCCAGTTGGAGGACGAAGCGCAGGAGCTGCGATCCGAGACCCATCCTCTGCGCCGATCGGTCGACGGCGAGACGCGCGAGCCGAAGCACGGGTACGGGATAGCGCGGCAGACCCCTTCGTGCCCTGGCCGGGAGACGGTCGATCTCGAGGTGTGCGGGACAGACCGTCGCGAAGCCGAGGATGCGATCGTCCTCGACCGCCACATAGGTGACCCCGACGTGATGCCTGAACTGGTTCTGTCCCGCGAACCGGAGGAAGAAGCGGTCGAGATCGGGGTCGCCCGAGTGAAAGGTCGAGCGGTCGTCGCCCTCGCGGAGGGCCCTAATCTCCATCCCGCATCAGATCTCTGAGCGCCTGGGTGGGCTTGCCCCGCGCCATCTCCTTCAGAACGACGTCACCGGACTCCCGCGTCACGACGAGCCTGGGATGGACGATGACATCCGTCGGCACCTCCTGGAGGGCCTGGAGGTGGTGGCGCAGCGCCTGCTCGATGAGGTGTCCCTTCTTCACACCCGTCGCGCGGACGTAGCGCTCGAGCAGCTCCTTTGTCGTTCGTGAAACGACGGCCGAGATCTGGGTATCGCCTGGCATGACAACCTAGAATACCCTACAGTTCTGTAGGATTGGCTGTCAAGCGGTCCGCTCGACGGGCAGAGCGGGACGGGCTACCGCGTTGAAGCCGGTCCGTTCCCCGGCTGGGCGGTGCTGCCGGAGGGGTAACGCGCGGCCGCCGGCTTTGCCGTCAACCTCAATCCTCGTCCTGCTCCAGCCGATGCAGCTCCTCGTACATCTCGCTACGGGAACACCCTCTCGATCAGTGTCGTGACGTCGCCGCGGACCACATCCTCGGCGTCCGCCGAGAAGATGGTCGAGCGTCCCTCGTACCCGCCCTCGTCCACCATCTCGCGGGTGGGCAGGTAGCCGGCGTCGGCGTTGGTCAGCCCCATCGTCCACACGTCGAGTTCGGGGAAGCGACGGCGCAGGGCCAGCGTGGTGCCGAGCATCACCTCGGAGTGCATGAAGGCCAGGACGGTCCGGCCCAGGGCCACCGCGGCCAGGGGCAGGCGCTTCTCGCCGACCGCCCGCTCCGCGTCCGACAGGTGCTCGAAGCCGAGCTCGCCCGCCCAGCGGCACCAGTTCAATCGGTTGGCCAGGCCGCGCATCTCCCGCAGCGGGCTGCCCTGGCGCCGCGCCGCCTCGTACTCGACGGCGAGCGCCCCCTGGAGAAGCTCGGCCTCGCGGGGGCTCCGCGGCAGGTGCGGATCCACCGGGCAGGCGAACGCGCCCGCCGCGAGACGCAGAGGGCGCCCCGTGTCGAGGTCCTGGGCCTCGAGGGCGGCGAGGGCGGCGCCGGCCACGGCCTGGCCGATGCGCTCGATCTCGGCGAGCTGCTCGGCCTCCTCCGCGGGCTGGAGCCACCAGCACGGCCCGGCGTAGGGCAGGGGCTCGACCCTCTCGGGATCCACGACGTATCGCAAGTGCTCCTTGGGCACGACGTCGCCGCAGGCGCCGTTCAGGAACATCACCGGACCGCCCCGGCGGCGCTCCACCTCCCGGCGCACCACGCCGGGGAAGTCGGCGTCGTATCTCCAGGGGTTGCAGTGGTCGGCCATGTGGGGGTGAGCGCTGAAGCGGACCAGGCAGCCCACGGCGGCGCCGTCGTCCCCGACCAGCTCCAGGGCCTGCACCAGCGGGTCCACCGGCCCGTCGAACCACACCGGGTGCTCACCGGCACGGTACTCCGGCGCCTGGCCCCGCCAGCGCGAGCGCATCTCGTTGACCAGCGCCGAGGCGTCGGGTCGGTCGTCGCCATCCCGGAAGGTGTAGCCGTACCAGAAGGTCTGCACGCCGAGGTCGGGACCGGCATCGCCGCGCCGGCAGAGGCTCAGCGTCTGGCCCACGTCCCGCTGGCCGGCGCGGACGGCCACCGGAACCGCCCGTGACGCGGCTCGGGCGGCGGCGGCGGCCAGCGCCTCGGGCAGCCCCGACAGCACCTGGGCGCCCTCGCGCGCCGCCCACGGCGCCGAGTGGACGTGGGTGGCGTGCACCTGGACGTTCTCGGGCGGAATGCCGAGGCGGATCCCGATCCGCGCCCGGATGGCCTCGCCCTGGGGCGGGGAGATGAGGTCCACGGAGACCAGGCAGACGGTCGTCTCGCCAGAGGCCAGCACAGCGCAGATCGCCTCGAGGGGCGTGCGGAACGGCGTCTTCGAGGAGATGTGCGGCTGCAGATCGAGCCGGGCGAAGCCGGCCCGGAGACGGCTCTGTTCGGACACGTGGACCCTCCCGGCTCGGGCACGGGAGGGCAGGGCAAGAGCGGCTGCGGCCCCGACTGGCGTCCTGATGAAATCCCGTCGCTTCATCCCTTCGACCTCCGATGTTCTCCCGGCCGGAGGGATGGTAGCAGGCGTCCGCGTCATCCTCACGTGGGAATGCCTGCCCGACTCGGGGTCTGGCCCACTAGAATCCCCACCGAGGAGAAGACCATGCCCCTGCCCCCACTCCACCCTCTCGCCGCCGCCGTGCTCGTTCTGGCCTGCGCCGTCCCCGCCGCCGCCGAGGAAGCCCGAGTCTGGCCCGGCGCCGACGAGTCGACACCCTCGCGCTCCGAGTACTTCTCGTGGATCAACAACACGAACGAAGGCGCCACCGAGGAGCAGACCCTGATCAACCTGGAGTTCTTCCGCTGGCTCCACGACGAGTACGGCATGGAGCTCGACATCTACGCCTTTGATGCCGGGACCATCGACGGCAAGCGTTTCTACGGGAAGGTCGACTCCGATCGGTTCCGGGGACAGTTCCCGAACGGATGGACGCCGATGTACGAGGCCGCCCGGGCGATGGGGACGCGTCTCGGCGTGTGGGGGGGGCCCGACGGATTCGGGGACACGCCCGAGGAGGAAGCCGCGCGCACCGAGCAGATGGTGAGTCTGTGCCGGGACTTTGACTTTGCGCTGTTCAAGTTCGACGCGGTGTGTGGCCCGCTCCGCCCCGAGAAGGAAGACGCCTTCATCCGCATGATGACCGAGTGCCGGGAGCATGCCCCCGATCTCATCCTCCTCAACCACCGACTCGGCCTCGAGCGGGCGCAGGCCCACGCCACGACGTTCCTCTGGGAGGGGCGCGAGACCTATATCGACGTGTTTGCGACGAACGCGATGACCGCCCCCCACCACCGCGCGGGAGCCCTGGACAGCGGCCTGGTTCCCGACCTCCAACGGCTCACCGAGGACCACGGGGTGTGCCTCTCGTCGGCCCTCGACTACTGGGACGACGATCTGGTGCTCCAGGCCTTCAACCGGGCCCTCATCCTGTCTCCCCAGATCTACGGCAACCCCTGGCTGCTGCGCGACGACGAGCTCCCCCGCCTCGCCCGGATCTTCAACCTCCACCGCAAGTACCGCGATCTCCTGGTCCGGGGGATGGTCCTGCCCGAGGACCGGTTCGGACCCGCGGCGGTATCCCGGGGCGACGGGGCCACGCGACTCGTCACCCTTCGCAACCTCTCCTGGGAGCCCGTGACCCGGCAGATCCCCCTCGACCAACAGATTGGCCTCGAGGGACCGGGCACGGTCCACGTGCGCCGCTTCTTCCCCACCGAGCGCCTCCTGGGAGACCACCGCTACGGAGAGATCGTCGAGGTCACGGTTCCGCCGTTCCGCTCTGTGCTGCTCCTCGCGACGACCGAGGGGTGCGACGAGCCTGGAGTCACCGGCGCCGACTTCGAGGTGGTGCGTCACGTCCCCGGAAAGCCCGTGCAGATTCGGATCCTCGGAGAGCCCGGAACGACGGCCACCGTCCGCCTGGCGGCTGGTGAGAGCCGGTACCGCTCGGCCCGCCTCGAGGGGGCCGACGCCCCGCAGCTCCTCGCCGGCGACGAAGCATCCGTGGCGTTCGGCGGCCAGGCCCCGAAGGGCCCCTCTCACCGCAAGCTGGCCGAGCTCGAGCCCGTCGACGTCCCGGAGGACGCCGAGGCCCTCTACGAGGCCACCGTGTTCGCCGCCGACAACAACGCTCTCGAGGTGCGGTCCTTGTTCCGCTCCGGCCCGACGGCCATTCCCCAGGTCGCCGCGGCCCGCGACGCGTTCTTCGACCAGGAGGTCTTCCGGCAGCGCGGCGTCTGGGACCGCAACCTCTTCGACGGCGATCCGTCCACCGGGTTCTGGCCCTCACGTAAGTACGTCGTCGACCAACGGGTCAGGGGCGGCTGCTTCCGTCTCGACCTCGGCGAGGTCGTGGATGGCGGCCGCATCGTGCTCCACGTCCCCGACGAGTACTCGCTGCAGCCCATCCTCGACGACGAGGGCAACTGGGTCGACGTCTCCACCAATCTCAGGACCTGGCGACGCCTCGTCTACCTCTCGGGGACCGAGATGCCCATCGAGCTCGACGGGCCGGCCCGGTATCTTCGATTCCACGTGACCGCCGACCGCTTCAGCGAGATCACCGGCGAGGCAGGGGGACAGCCCCTGGATCGCTCGGGCTGGCGGGCGTCGAACCTCTTCGCACACCCCTCGAAGAGGAAGCCGATCAGGGCGTGGCACGCACGCATCGTCCTCGACGATTCAGTCCCCGGTGGCAAGCTGTGCATCGCCATCGAGGGCGTGCACGGTGTCGAGGGCGCCTACGCGGCGCTCAGGATGGGCGATCGGTACATCGGGGCTCCAGACCGGGCGGCGGCCTACGCCTCCAACACCTGGGAGTACGTCAACGCGAGGAGAGACCGAGGCTACACCTACTACGTCCCGATCTCTCCGGACATGGTCGGCCAGCCCATCGACGTCTACGTGCTCGGCTACGACGAGGAGCACACCGACCTCCACCCGGTCGTCTGGCAGTCCGTGGACCCGGTCCCCGTCCCGGGGACGGTGCTCGAGCTGGAATGACCCTCACCGCACCGCCAGCATGACCACCCCGTGGGAGGGAACCGGGGCCGAGTAGGAGCCGTCGAACGTGCCCTTGTCCTCTTGCTGCCACAGGTCGCGAACTCTCAGTGACAGGTACTCGGGCAGGCCGATCTCGGGCCAGGAGAAGGCGATGTCCGCCTCGCTCTCCGAGCGATTGAACAGAACGACCGCCCGCGAGCCATCCGCGAGCTCCTTGCTCCACACCTCGAGGTCGCCGTCGTCGCGGACCTTGCGCCCCTGCCGCCCCAGGGGGTCCTGGTTCACGGCAATCACCTCCGCGTTCGTCAGGATCGCGTGAACCTCGGGTGCCATGTCCCGGATGTCGTTGCCCAGCATGAGGGGGGCGGCCAGGATGCACCACAGGCTGAAGTGCGCCCGGTTCTCTTCGTGCGTCAGCTCGCCGTTGCCCACCTCCAGCATGTCGGGATCGTTCCAGTGCCCCGGCCCCGCGTAGGACTCCAGGTCCACCTGCTGGTCGAGGATCTTGGTGAAGCCGATGAAGTTCTCGATCAGCACGCCCTTGGAGTGGGCCTGCTGGCCACAGTCCCAGCAGGGCCGGATGTCGAAGGTGGTCCGCCAGAGGTGCCCGACGTCCCGGGCCCAGAGCCAGGGCTTCGAGGTGCCCCACTCGCAGATGCTCAGGACGATGGGACGCCCGGCCTCTTTCAGGGCGTCACGCATGAGGGCGTAGCTGTCGGGCGCGCTCTGGTTGCCGCTGTGGCACCAGTCGTACTTCAGGTAGTCGACGCCCCAGGCCGCGTACGTGCGGGCGTCCTGGTACTCGTGGCCCAGGCTACCCGGGAACCCACCACAGGTCTTCGCGCCGGCGTCGGAGTAGAGGCCGAACTTGAGACCTCGGGAGTGAACGTAGTCGGCCAGGGCCTTGATCCCTGACGGGAACTTCTTCGGGTCGACGACGATGTTCCCCTCGTCGTCCCGGGCGAACTGCCACCCGTCGTCGATCACGAGGTACTCGTACCCCGCGTCCCTCAAGCCCTCTTCGGCCAGCACGTCGACCACCTCCTTGACCAGGTCCTCGTTGATGTCCAGGCGAAGGGCATTCCAGCTGTTCCAGCCCATGGGTGGCGTGCGGGCCAGACCGTCGTCGAGGGCCGACGCGGCTCCGCCCGGGGTCACAAGCAGGACCAGAGCCAGGACGGGAGAGAACGGAAGACGACGAGGGTGGCATGTCATGGGACGCCTCCTGGTGCGGTGCGGGTCGGGGTCATTCTAGGGCGAGAGGACCGCCGCCTCGCCCCTCTCCTCGATGAGCCGTTCCAGCTTCGTGACGATCTTGTCGCGCCGGCCCAGGAGGGCCCGGAGGGCCCCGTCGTCGAAGAGCCAGGGCCGAAGTCGCTCCCGCAGCGTCTCCTCGTCGAGAGCCTCGAGCGCCGCGAAGAGCTCCCGGTCGATGCGCGTGATCTGCTTCTCGTTCGGCATCCGGTCCACGGCGAAGGCTCGGGAATGGTCGATGAGGATCAGGTTCCAGTCGTCGTCGACGATGATGTTCTCCGTGGTGCGGTCGATGTTGGCGATGAGGTCGTCGAAGACGCGCTGACGTCGGACCTGCCATGACCACTCCCCCGGGCGACGCGGGGCCTGCTTCCCGATCGCCGACAGGGGGCGCCCGGCCGCCCACAGCTGGACCGACGCGAGGTGGTCTCCGATCCGGCGTTCCACCGTCACCGGGACCATGTTCAGGCCCAGAATGTGGTCCAGCTCGTAGGCGGCGATCTCCGACTTGTAGCTCTCGAAGAAGTCACCCCGAAACCGCGGGGGGAGGACCTTGACCGCCGCGCTCGCGGCAAGCCCCCCGGGACGAAAGAAGGCCCTCTGCGCCCCGGTGACGCCGCTGCCGATGTCCTTGAAGCGCTCGATGGGAGCCGTACGGAGGAACTCCTCGAACTCGGCGTGCCGGCCGATCCAGACCCGGGCGTCGGAGGCCGCGCGGGGCGCCTCCTCGGCCGCGGACCTTCGAGCCCGGACCAGAGAGGGCGCCACGAGTGCGAGGGTGACGCCCAGGACGAGCAGCGTGCGCATGGAGACCCTCCCTGCAGAGAGTGTGGGGGACGAGTCTACACCCCGCGTCGACCCTCCTCCGGGGCCCTCCCTGTCGGGAGTGCCTCGGCTTCTGCAAGCTCGGGCCTCCGCGCGGGTATGATACGCGGCGTGAGTCTCGCCCCCGCCGACTGGCTCGTCCTCATCGGCTACCTGCTGGCCATGGCCGCGATCGGCATCATCGTGGGCCTCAAGGTCAAGGACACCGAGCACTACTTCCTCGGGAGGCGGAGGTTCTCCAAGTGGCTGATGATCGGGCAGAGCTTCGGCCAGGGAACCCACGCCGAGATGCCCGTGTCCCTGGTCGGGGCGGTCTACTCCGTCGGGGCCTCGGGGATCTGGTACCAGTGGAAGAACCTCTTCGCCACACCCTTCTACTGGGTGATGGCCCCGGTGTTCCGCCGCATCCGGCGCACGACCCTGGCCGAGATGAGCGAGGACCGCTACGGCCCCTGGATGGGGCACATCTACACGGTGTTCGCCCTGAGCTTCTTCACCATCAACACCGCGAGCATGCTCAAGGGTGCGGGCAAGGTGATCAACCAGGCCACGGGGGGCCAGCTCGGGGTCGACGCGGTCATCCTGGGCATGACCGCGGTCTTCATCGCCTACAGCTTCATCGGGGGCCTGGTGGCCTCGGCCTGGACGGATTTCTTCCAGGGGTTCCTCATCATCGCGTTGTCCTTCATGCTCATCCCCCCGGGGCTCTCCCTGGTGGGGGGAATGGACGGCCTGCGGGAGGCGCTGGCTCCCCACCAGATGTCTCTGGCCACGCCCCAGGGGATCGGACCGTGGGTGATCGCGGTCCTGACCCTCAACGGTCTCATTGGGATCATGGCCCAGCCCCACATGCTGGCCGCGGTGGGCACCGGTGAGGACGAGCGGGCCTGCCGGGTCGGCTTCATGGGGGGGAACTTCGTCAAGCGCTTCTGCACCGTGGGATGGGGCCTGGTCGGTCTCGTCGTGGTGGCGGCCGTCGCCCAGGGGAGCTTCGGCCCCCTCGAGGACCCCGAGGACGCCTTCGGCCTGGCCTGCCGGCAGCTGCTCTTCCCGGGAGCCCTCGGACTCCTCGTGGCCAGCATCCTCGCGGCGAACATGTCCACGAACTCGGCGTTCATGGTGGACAGCGGGGCGCTGTTCACCGAGAGCTTCTACCGCAAGCTCGTGGCGGACCGCGGCGACCGGCACTACCTCTGGGTGGGCCGCTTCAGCGGCTTCCTGATCACGATGGTCGGGGTTCTCTATGCCCTGTTCCTGATCGAGCGCGTCCTCTACTCGTTCCTCCTCACCGAGACGATGGCCACCTACATGGGCATCAGCTTCCTGGGGGGCATCGTGTGGCGTCGGGCCAACCGCTACGGCGCGCTCGCCAGCCTGCTGACCGCCCTCGGGGCCAACTTCCTCCTCTACTACCTGCGTGACGAGCGGCTCGACCACTGGAATCCCTGGGTCTTCCTCGGATCCCTGGCCGCCGGTGTCGTCGCCCTGGTCCTCGTCAGCCTGCTCACCGCCCCCGAGCCGGAGGAAGCCCGCCGCTCGTTCTACGACAAGCTCCAGACCCCGACGGACCCGGGTGCGGGGTCGTCTCCCAGGGAGGTGGCGGAGGCGGGCCAGCAGTCGCTTCTCGTCAACCTGCTCCACCCGGTGCGTGGGGCCGCCGGGGTCGGCTTCCTCCGGGCCTACGGGGAGGACCTGAAGGGCTTCGCCATCGGCTGCGCCGTGGCCGCCGGCCTGGTGCTCGGGACCTGGCTGCTCCTGCAGTAGCGCCCTCGTAGAGCTTCGGATCGGCAGCTCCGGCCCGCTCTAGGCTCTCGCTCCGGGACGTCTCGTGATCTGATAGGGGGCTCACGACGAGGGCTGTTCGAGCACTTCTTCACGGTTCAGCTCGGCAGAGTGAGCGTTTCTACAGCGCCCTCAAGGGACTGGGCGGCACGGTCCGCCTGGTCATGCTTCCCCGGGAGAGCCACGGCTACCGGGCCCGGGAGTCGACCCTGCACATGCTGTGGGAGACCGAGCGCTGGCTGGACGCGTACGTCACCCGCTCTCGGGCACCCGGGCCCGGTGAGTAGCCGGATACACTAGAGAGAGAGGAGCGGCCGCCCGCTCGTCGAAGAGGGGGCCGGGGTCGAGAGGAACGTGGAGACTACCGCTGCGTCCGGGTCGTGCCGTCGGCGCGTGCTCCGGTTCTGCTTCGTCCTCACCGTGGTCTCCGCGGCCGGCTCGGCGGCCTCGGCGGCGGGCCCGGGACGAGGCGCCAGCGCCCCACAGGAGGCCCCCCGGTACCCGGTCGACGTGGGGGGGGTGGCTCTCGACGTGGTGGTCACGGACCAGAAGGGTCGCTTCGTGCCGGGGCTGAAGGCGGACGACTTCAGGGTGCTGGACCAGGGCGTTCCGCAGGAGCTGAGCTTCTTCATCGCGAGCCGCACGCCGGTGACGGTCGTGGTTCTCCTCGACAGCTCGGCCAGCGTTCGTTCGACAATGCGATCGGTCCAGAAGGCCGCCAACCGATTCATCGACAAGCTGGCACGCGGGGATCGGGCCCTGATCGGCTTCTTCCACGAGCGGGTCGTGTTCGGCCCCGGCTTCACCGAGGACATGCAGGAGCACTCGGCGATGATCAAGCGGATGCGGCCACAGCGAAGCACGCATCTGTACGACGCGCTCGTGGAATCGCTCGCGAAGCTCGCTCCGGTCACGAAGCGCAAGGCCCTGCTGGTCTTCAGCGATGGAGAGGACCAGGGCAGCCGAGCCTCGAGGCAGGACGTGCTCGAGGCGGCTCGGCGCTCTCATGCCTCGGTCTACACCGTCGGGCTCGTGGGCTGGAGCGCCGACCACGGCATGCACACGAACCAGGGCCTTCTGGAGGAGATCGCAAGCTCCACGGGAGGGCGCGCCTTCTTTCCCGGGAACGAGAAGGAGACGCTCGCGGCCTTCGACCGGGTCCGGGCCGAGCTCCACAGCCAGTACCGAATGGGCTACATTCCCCCCAGGAGCGAGGGGGGCGGTGAACAGTGGCGAGAGGTCAGGGTGGAGCTGACACGGCACGAGGACCTGGTCGTGCGCTCCCGTCGCGGCTACTACAGCCGTCCGCAGCAGGGCCCTGATGGTCCTTGATCCAAAGGCGCTCTCCCTGGCACCCATCCTCCTCTTCTGGGTGGCGGCCGCGGGCTCGCAGGACGTCGAGGAGAGTCTCCACGATCGGGCCCGGGCGGGACAGGTCGAGGCCGTTCGGGATCTCCTGGCCGAGGCCGGGCCGGGTCTCGATGCGGCCGACGCCAGCGGCTGGACGGCCCTCATGTACGCGGTCCAGGACGGGCACGACGAGGTCGTCCAGGTGCTCCTGGAGGCGGGAGCGGACCCCGACCGACAGAACCCGTCCGGGGAGACGGCCCTTCACCTGGCCGCCCGAAGCGGTCGGACAGCCTCGGCGCGTCTCCTCCTGCAGGCCGGGGCCGATTTCGGGCTCCAGGACTCCGAAGGGCGCACTCCCCTGTATCGGGCCGTCGAGGGGCGGCACGCGGACATCATCGAGATGCTCCAGGCGGCCGCGTTGGCGAAGGGAATGGGAGTCCTCTCGCTGGCCGCTCTCGAAGCGCCCGAGAAGACCCTGCCGCCCCGGATCCTCGAGTCCACTCCCGCGCCCTATCCGGAGAGCGCGCGGGCCAGGGGCGTCGAGGGCCGCGTCGTTCTCATGGTGCTGGTCCGCCGCGACGGCTCGGTGGGGGACGCCAGCGTCTCCCGGGGGCTCGACCCCTCCCTCGATGAGATCGCCCTGCGCACGGTCAAGGAGTGGAAGTTCGTGCCAGCCCTCCGCAACGGGAAGACCGTGGAGGTGGTGCTGCAGGTGGAGGTGGAGTTTGGACCTCCGGCCGAGCCCTGACGGCGAGGGCTACCGGGGCGGCTCTCCGGATCGAGAGAGTCGCTCCAGCATCGTCCGAGCGGCGATGTAGTTGGGATCGATCTCGAGAGTCGCCTCGAAGTGCTCGATCGCCTTCTTCTCGTTCCCCAGCTCCCGGTAGCACTCGCCCAGGTGAAAGTGAGCGTCGGCCAGCTCGGGCTCCTTGGAGATGGCCTTCTGGAGCTGCTCGATCGCCTCCTCGTACCGACCAAGGCGGAGGTACAGGACCCCCAGTCGATGGTGGACGTAGCCGTCGCGGCCGGCGTGCTTGACGGCGAGACGGTACTCCCGGAGAGCGTCGTCGGTACGGTTCTGGTACAGGTACGCCGTCCCCAGGTTCGAGTGGGCCTCGGCAGATTTTGGGTTGGCCTCGATGGCCAGCTTGTACTGCTCGATCGCCTCGTCGACCCGGCCGCGGCGGCGGAGGGCAACCCCGAGGTTGTTCCGGGCGCGAGAGAACGTCGGCAGGATCTCCAGCGCCAGCCGGTACATCTCGAGCTCCTTCTCCAGGGGGTCGAAGTCCACGGCCTCGGTCTCGGTGAAGTAGCCGTAGAGGAAGCCCTGGTTGTTGTAGAAGTTGGCGATGGCTTCGAGATCGCTGATCACATCGAAGCCGAGGTACTCGCGCTCCGGAGTGGTGGTGAAGTCGATGATGACGTTGCCGGTCGCTCGCCTCACCGCCGCCGTGATGTGGGTGCTTCGAACGACGACCTCGGCCTCTCTCGTGACGTGCTCGACGAACCGAACGTCGGCGTAGGCCGCGTCTATGCCGACCGACCGCGCCATGCCCACGAACAGGTTGCTGTAGGCGAGGCAGTTGCCTTTCCCCTCGCGGAAGACCTCCCTGGCCGTCTTGTTGGAGAGCCAGTCGTAGGAGATGGAGAAGCCGGACAAGCCGATGATCGCGCGAACGATGGCCCGCACCTTCTGGCTGTCGGTCGTGGCGTCACGGGTGACGTCTCGTGCGAGCTGGCGGATCTCGTCGTCGATCTCGAAGGGAATGACGATCTCGTCTCGCATCTGCGTCGAGACACGAGTCTCGAGCTCCGACCGCATCTCGTCGGCGGTGAAGAAGCGCTTCCCGCTCGTGGCGCAGCCGACCAGCGAAGGGACGACCGCGGCGAGAGCGACGAGTCGATACAGCCTGGCCGAAAACACTACGGACTCCTCGAGAACCAGTGTACCAGCCGCCGGGACCCCGCCTCGTGACCAGTCGGAAGGGGGACCCGAAGTCGGCTCGGGGACACGCTAGTCGCGAGGACGGGCACCCCGGTGTCCGCGGAGTCGCCGGCCGCGAGGCGGACCGTAGCCCAGCTCGTAGCCGGCCCGGAAGCCCGAGCGGTACGTCCGCCGGTAGTACGGGCGCGGTCCGTAGCGTGAGCGGTAGCCGGAGTCCGCGCTGCGGTAGCGTCCGTGGCGCCAGGGGTCGAAGCGCCGGTCACGTCTCCAGTCACTGGCACCGGCTTTCAGACCGTCGTGGTATCCGCGGTCGTAGACGCGGTCGTTGCCGCGCGTCAGGCGCGCGTCGTCGCCGTAGTGGTGGACCGCGCCCGGGTGATGAACGGAGCAGGCCGGCAAAGCGAGCAGGCACACGCCGGTGAGCAGTGACCCCATGGTGTGAGAGAGCTTCATGGCCTCCTCCTCGGCCCCGCTGCGGGGCCCGCTCGTGGCTCGTGCAACGAGTGGACCAGGTCCGGGAGGAGATTCAGGTTGTTGAAGACGCTTGGCTTACGGGCCTCGACGGTCGCCGTCGACTGTCCTCCGAAGAGGACAGTCGACCCAGCCGAAGCGGTGACCGGGAACCGGTGGCGGTGGGGCGCCGCCGGCGACCGCGGGGGTCAGCGAAAGCACCCGAAGGCGGAGGGCACGTGGAAGTCGGGCCTCGGCACCCACGGTCGGATCCAGCTGATCCAGCTTTCGTGCGGTGCCTCTCCCCGGCGATGGCTGAACTCCGCGCGGAAGACACCGGCCAGCATCGGCTCTCGTTCGGAGGGAAGGCCCAGACCCATGCTCTCCAGGCCGCGGCGGGACAGGCGCCCTTCCACGTCGTAGCCACCGGGGCGCTTCCGGGCGGCCACCTCCAGGCCGGGGCAGTCCCAGAGCTCGTCGAGATGCCGGTAGAAGCGGGCGCGGTAGTCCAGGACTCGACCCGTCGGGTCGATCTCGATGCCGTAGTACTCTCCCAGCTTGTCGTCCCGGGCGAGAAACAGCTCAACCCGATCCCCGCGAGCCACCAGGGACTCGTCGCCGGGTGGGCCGTCCACGACGACTATGTCCTCGTCCGCGACCCAGAAGGCGAAGTACAGCGCGGCCCCGTCGGTCTGAACGATGAACGATGTCTCGGGAGCGAGCACGTCCCTCCAGGGAAAGACCAGCTCCGACTCCCAGCCCTCCAGGGGCCATTCGTCCTCGCCGAGCACGCCGTCGATCAGGGGAGCCGCCGCCCCGACCCGGCCCACGGTGTAGGTGCGAGTGCACTCGTCGGCCGCGGCGCGGCCCACGAGCGCCGACGCGAGGACGATGCAGAGGAGCAGGTCCGGCCCGGCGGCGCGACCTCTCATGAGCCCATTGTCTCCCGAGGCCGGGTGGGTTCTCCAGTTGCGCGAGCGGCTCGATCACGGATACTAGGGGAGCATGGATCTCCCGCGGTACGCGTTCAAGGGCCCGATTGGCCGGGGCTTCCCCGAGCTGTCGGCCGCTCTCCTCCAGGAGTACGCCGACAAGATCGCCATCGGCCTCGCGCGGCTGAGCGAGGAACAGGTGTGGTGGCGCCCGAACCAGGAGTGCAACAGCGCCGGCAACCTCGTCCTGCACATCTGCGGCAACTTGTCTCTCTGGATCCTGAAGGGCCTTGGCGACGTCGACTACGTCCGGGACCGGGCGGGCGAGTTCCGCGCGGAGCGGGCGATGTCCAGGGCGGATCTCCTCGCCCATCTCGAACGGACCATCGGGCGGTGCCGCGAGGTGCTGGAGGGCGTGGACCTGGACCGGGAGCTCTCGCTCCAGGGGTACCACGTCGACGGGCTGGCGGCCCTGTACCACACCGTGGAACACGCGAGTCAGCACACCGGCCAGATCCTCTACATCGTCAAGCAGCTCGCGCCCGGCTTCGAGCTCTACCCCCAGCACGCCGGCGAATAGAGCGCTGGCTACGCCGGCGACGCGCTCGACGGCTGTGCTCGCGGCCCCGGGGGCGCGGCGAGGTGCAGCGCCAGACGGGCCTCCCCTCGACGCTGACGAACCCACAGCACGGTGAGGGCGGTCCCAACGAGCATCGCGGCGAGGCCGATGAGCCCCGCCTCGGGCCCGAACGCCCCTCCCGTCCACACGTCGGGACCCGCCTGCTCGATCCCGATGAAGGTGGTCCGGAACCGGCTCATGCCACTGACCGGGAAGCCGAACACCGAGCTTTGAAAGAAGTTCCAGGTGATGTGCAGGCCGATCGGGAGCGCCAACTGTCCGGTGAGCATGAATCCCAGGGCGAGGAAGACCCCGGCGAAGGCGATGTTCACGGTGCTCACCCAGGTGGCGTTGGGGTTGTCGGCGTGACCGAGGGCGAACAGCAGCGAGGAGAGCGCGCAGGCCAGGACCAGCCCTCCCCGCGCCCCGCCCAGCCGCCGGAGGTTGAGACCCTCGGCCAGATTGCGCAGCAGGTACCCCCGGAAGAGCAGCTCCTCCAGGAACCCGACGGCGAGGAAGAGGGTGAGGGGCATCAGGATGGCCCGCCCGAACGGCTCGCCGGCGACCGTCGTCTGGAACACCGCGGTCAGCTCGACCCACCCGAGGCTCCACTCCGTGAGGAAGATCCCGGTCATCAACAGGGCCCCCAGCAGGAGGCCGAACCCGAAATCGGCCCACCACTGGCGGTCCAGGGAGAAGCCGAAGTCCGGAAAGCGACGGCGGTCGAGGAGCCGTCCCACCAGCCAGACGACGGCCACCGCGACGAGGACGCGGATCACTCCCCCGACGACGTAGAACTCCCGGGTCCCGACCGCGGGCAGGAGTCCGCTGGCGCGAATCGCCAGACCGGCGCCGCCCACGAGCACGATCAGCGTGACGATCCGCCAGAGGGCCCGGACCCGGCGCTCCCTCCCGTTCCAGAAGACCGACAGGAGCTTGCGGGGCCAGCTCACCTTCGGGGCGTCGGGAGGCGCGGGCGGCTCGACAGGCGGCTCTGGGGTGAGGGCGTCACTCATGCTCGTTCCTCGCAGCCAGGGGGATGTCTTCGGCCCGATCCGGGCGCGCGATCGCATGAGGATACGCGCGAGAGCCCGACGCCGCCACTCGCCGGCGCCACGGCCATCGTTCCGATGGCCTATTGACCGCGGTCCGCGGCCGGCCGTAAGTTGCCCGCGCCCCGGACCGGGCCAGGCGTCGTTTGCGGCACAATCGCCGCGAGAATCGTAGGAGGTGACCCAGGTGTCGAGACGTGCTTCGAGGCCCTCGAGCCCTGCGCCGTGGTGGACATTCCCTCTTCCCGTCGTGGCCATGGCTCTCCTCGTGCTCTCCGGGTGCGTCGGGCCCGGCGACCCCGGTGAGCCAACGGAAGTGCTCCTGAAGACGACGACCTTCGACTCGTCCCCGGAGAGCTCGGAGGCCCGGATCCTCCTGACCGACGTCGCCCGCCTCCCGGCCGACTGGTCGGGGTACGAGGCCCTGGTCATCGAGCTTCGGGCCTCGTCGTCTCAGCGAATGAACCTGAAGGTCTACACGGCCGGGGAGGATTCAGGCTCGGGAGAGCCGCTTTACAGTCGCGTCCTCTTCCACCCGTACCCGAACGTGTGGGTTCGTGCGGCCATTCCCGTGGCCCTGCTGGCCGAGGCCCCAAGTACGGGCAACGACATGGCAGCGGTGGGCAACCGGTCGCGGAACGGCTATTTCCTCAGCCTGTGGGGCCCGTTCGTGCCGTTGACCAACGTGGAAGCCATCGCATTCGAGATGGACCACCCGGTGGGCTCGCCCACGCTGGAGATCCGGTCGGTCGAGCTGGCGGAGACGTCTCCGGGCGACGCGGTGCTCGACGGACTGCCGGTGGTCGACAGGTTCGGGCAATCCACCCACGACGCGTGGCCCGACAAGGCGGAGTCGCTCGAGGACCTGGAGCAGGCGTGGAAGAGGGACGAGGAGACGCTTGCCCCCGGGGACCTCGGATACTGCCGCTACGGCGGCTACGAGAACACCCGCGCGGGCAAGACGGGCTTCTTCCGGGTGGAGAAGGTCGACGGCCGGTGGTGGTTCGTGGATCCCGACGGGCACCTCTTCCTCTCCGCCGGGTGCGACGTCATGCGGCCGGCCATGGTCACCCCCGCGCGGGGGCGCGACGGCTTCTTCGAGGAGCTCCCACCGGCAGGACTCCTGGACGGCCTCACCCGTGACGCAGACCGGGGCGCCTCCTTCCTGACGTGGAACCTCTCCCGGCGCTTCGGCGAGGGCTGGAAGAACCGCTGGGTCGACATGACCTTCCAGCGGATGGAGGCCTGGGGCCTCAACACCGTGGCGAACTGGAGTGACCCCGCCCTGTACGACGCAAAGCGGAAGCCCTACGCGATTCCCCTGGCCCGCTGGGAAAGCGAGGTCAGCTACCTCGGCCTGCCGGACGTGTACTCGGACGAGTTCACCCGCCGGGTCGACGAACGCGCGAAGGAGCAGTGCGCTCCGCGCAAGGACGACCCGTGGCTCCTCGGCTACTTCCTGGCCAACGAGCCCCCGTTCCCGCAGAAGGAGCTCCAGACGGTGGATCTGATCCTCGCCGGCCCTGACAGCGCCACGAAGGCGGCGCTCCAGAAGTGGCTGGCGGACGGGGACACCGAGGAGCGGCGCAAGGAGTTCATCGGCGAGGCCTTCGACCGGTACATCCAGATCACGAGCGCCGCGGTGAAGAGGCACGACCCGAACCACCTCAACCTGGGGATGCGCAGCGGCGGGCGCCCGACCGCCGCCGAGATCCGGGCCGCGCGGGCCTTCGACGTCTACAGCGTCAACGTCTACGACTACGAGGTGCCCGCCGAGCGCGTGAAGCAGATCTCCGAGCTGACCGGCAAGCCCATCGTGATCGGCGAGTTCCATTTCGGGACCCCCGGACGCGGGCTCGCCGCGAGCCTCGTCCTCGTCCGCGACCAGGCCGAGCGCGGTCGCGCCTACCGCTACTACGTCGAGCAGGCCTTCGCCCAGCCCGAGCTCATCGGCACCCACTACTTCCAGTGGGCGGACCAGCCCTGCACCGGACGTTTCGACGGCGAGAACTACAACATCGGGCTGGTCGACGTCACCGACCGTCCATACCCGCACATGGTGGAGGCCCTGCAGGAAACCCACGGGCGGCTGCACCGTGTCCACGCCGGCGAGGAGGAGCCGTTCGCCGAGAAAGCGAGGGTGAACTAGACAGGCCTTGGGGTCGACCCGTCGAACGAGCGATCGTCATGGGGACGTGGTACTGTCGGGCCGAGGAGCCTCGGTCGAGAATGTGCCCCAGCCTCCAGGAAGAGGTGGTTCGCCTCCGCGAGCGCGTGAACGATCGCCTGGGAAAGCTGGTTCCTCCCGAGGACGCACCTCCAGAACAGCTCCACAAGGCGATCCGCTACAGCCTGGTGGCCCCCGGCAAGCGGATACGGCCGCTCATGACCCTGCTCACCGCGACCCGCCTCGGCGCGGAGGCGGAGATCGCGGTGGATCCGGCCTGCGCCATCGAGATGGTGCACACCGCCTCGCTGATCGTCGACGACATGCCGTTCATGGACGACGCGGAGATGAGACGGGGCCGCCAGGCGAGCCACCGGGTGTTCGGGGAGGACGTGGCCAGTCTCGCCGCCTTCGATCTCCTGAGCCGGGCCTTCGGGGTGCTGGCCGCCGCGCCCGGGCTCGATGAGGTCCGACGCGTCGAGCTGGTGCGCCTGCTCTCCGAGACGCTGGCCGGAGAAGGGGTGATCGTCGGTCAGCTCCACGACCTGCAGTCCGAGCAGAGTCCCCCCGACGCCACCGCCCTGAAGCGGATGTACGAGCAGAAGACCGGGATCCTCTTCGTGGCCTCCTGCGAGGCTGGGGCCCGGGTGGCCGGGGTCCCACCGAAGTGGATCGGGCCCATCCGCGGATTCGCCATGAACATGGGCCTGCTCTTCCAGATCGTCGACGACCTGCTGGACCGGTTCGGGACCCTGGAGGACACCGGCAAAGACGTGGGGCAAGACGATGGGAAGACGACCCTCGTCTCGGTCCTGGGACCGGAAGAGGCTCGGGCCGAGGCCTGCCGTCGTCTCGAGGCGGCAGAGCGGGCCCTGGACCCGCTGGGCGCGGCCGGGAGGCCGCTGGACGAGATGGCGCGCTCGCTCCTGGGACCCGGAATGGCCGCCATGCTTCGCGGCTGAGAGGGAGGGCCATGGCTCCCGGCGTCCCCGGCGGCCCCCCCGCGCTCCTGGTGCGCGGGGTGGTCAAGCGATTCGGCCAGACCCTGGCCCTGGACGGAGCCCGGCTGGAGTTGCGAGCGGGCGAGCGCCTGGCCCTGCTCGGGCCCAATGGGGCGGGCAAGACCACCCTCGTTCGGTGCCTCTCCGGCCGCGCCGCCCCCGATGCCGGCGAGATCGAGATGTTCGGTCGGCGGTTGCCCCGGACCGGCGGCCGCGAGAGGCTCGGCTTCGTCCCCCAGGAGATTGCCCTCTACCCCGACCTCACCGCCCGGGAGAACCTCGAGGCCTTCGGCCGCTTCCACGGGCTGCGGGGCGCGAGGCTGCGCGAGGCCGTGGAGTGGGCCCTGACCTGGACCGGTCTCGCCGACCGGGCCGGCGACCTGACGAAGACGTTCTCCGGCGGAATGAGGCGCCGTGTGAACATCGCCTGTGGCGTGCTCCACCGTCCCCCGGTGCTCCTTCTGGACGAGCCCACGGTGGGCGTCGACCCCCAGAGCCGCGAGCGCATCTTCGCCATGCTCGAGGAGCTCCGCGACCACGGGACCTCGATCCTGCTCACGACCCACCAGCTGGACGAGGCCGAGGAGCGATGCGACCGAATCGTCATCATCGACCACGGTCGCGCGATCGCCGAGGGCACCCTGGGCGAGCTCATCGAGAGCACGGTCGGAGTCAACCGGAGGGTCACCCTCAAGCTGGCCGAGCCGGGACCGCCGCCCGAGGGCTTCCGGGCGAGGGACGACCCCCGGGAGGTGACCGGCGAGGTGGAAGACGTGGCCCTGGAGCTGCCGGGCCTGCTCACCCGGATCCGGGAGTCCGGAGGACGGGTGAGCGGCGTGGAGGTCCGGGCCCCCTCGCTCCACTCGGTCTTCATACACCTCACGGGGCGGGAGCTGCGCGAGTGATCTGGACGGTGGTGCGCGTCGGGCTGCTGCGGATGTGGCACGGGAGGACCGAGATTCTCCTGACATTCGTGGTCCCCATCGCCTTCTTCACGATCTTCGCGTTCATCTTCGACGAGCAGATCGGACTCGGGAGGTCACCGAAGGTCGACCTGGCCCTCGTCGACGAGGACGGATCGAACCTGAGCCGCCGGCTCCTGGCCGCCCTCGCCGAGGAGGAGATGCTGCGGGTCTACGCCCCGGACGGGGCGAGCGGAAGCACGCACGTCTTCGAGACGGTCGACCCGGCTCGGGACCTCGTTCTCTCCGGCGGGCTGTCGCTGGCGGTGGTCGTCCCCGAGGGCTGGGCCGCCTCCTTCACCGGCTCCGACGACGCGGCGGTCAGCATCGAGCTCCTGGCCGACTCCTCCGATCCCGTCGCCACCCAGGTTGTCACCGCCCTCATCGAGCGGCTGTCGGGCCGCATCCTCGCCGAGCGAGCCCGGAGACACATCGAGGCCGTCCTCTCGCTCTCGGGGAAGCCGGAGGCGGCGTCGGCGGTGGCCCGCTTCACGGAACCGGTGGCAGTCGAGGTGGTCGACATCCTGGCCGCCGACAAGGCCAACCCGGTCGTGTCCATGTATGCGGCGGGAATCGCGGTGATGTTCCTGCTCTTCGGAGCGGTGGGAAACGCGGGATCCCTCCTCGAGGAGGAAGAGAACCAGACCATGGAGCGGCTCATGTGCTCCCAGCTCGGGATGACGCGCCTCCTGGCGGGAAAGTGGCTTCTCCTGTGGCTCGTGGGAGTGGTTCAGGTCACGGTGATGTTCCTCTGGGCCCAGCTCGCCTTCGGCGTGGACTTCCTCGGTCACCTCCCCGGCTTCGCGGCAGTGACCGCGGTCACCGCCGGAGCCGCCGCCAGCTTCGCCCTGGTCCTGGCCACGCTCTGCCGCTCGCGCACCCAGCTCAACGCGGTGGCGGTCATACTCATCCTCTCCATGTCCGCCCTGGGCGGGAGCATGGTGCCCCGCTACGTGATGAGCGAAACCATGCAACGGTTCGGCAAGGTGACGTTCAACGCGTGGGCCCTCGACGGGTACACCAAGGTCTTCTGGCGGGACCTTCCGGTGCGGGAGCTCGTCCCGGAGCTCGCCGTCCTCCTCGGGGCCACCGTCATCCTCTTCGGGGCCGCCCGTCTCCTGGCGCGGCGCTGGGAGAGCGTCTGATGACGGGCCGGTGCGACCCGGTTCACAGCAGATGTGCGCTACCCGTTCTAAGATGGAGAGATGAGGCAGCGGTTTCACCTTCTCGTCGTGGCACTCCTCGCCACCGCCCTCGGCGCCTGCGCCACCGCCCCGCCGATGGTCGCCCCGGGCCCGCGGCCGCCCGGCACCGGACGCCTCGAGGTGACGGCAACTGGCTTCGAAACCGAGGAGGGGGAGGCCCGGTTCGCGCTCTTCCTCGACGCGAGGGGCTGGCCGGACGAGGAGGAGACCGTCTTCGCCACCGGCCTCGTGCCGATCAGCCACGGCCGGGCGGTGGCAACGTTCGAGGACGTGCCCGCCGGCCCCTTCGCCGTCTCCGTCTTTCACGACAAGAACGAGAACGCCAAGCTGGATGCCGACTTCCTCGGGATCCCCTCCGAGGACTACGGCTTCTCGGCCGACGCGCGCGACAGGTTCGGACCGCCGAGCTTCGACGAGGCCCGCCTCGATCTCGCCGCGGGAGAATCCAAGCAGATCACCATCCGGGTGAAGTAGGCTCTGGAGCGTGTCCCCGATGAGCGCCCGCGAGCAGCTGCTGTTGCCCAGCCGGGGTGAGCGTGACGAGGTGGCCGCGCCCGCGTCCGCCGTCGTCGCGGGCGGGGGTCTCGCCGGGGTCGCGGCGGCGGTGGCGCTCGCCGAGCGAGGGGTGTCGGTCGTGCTGGCCGAGCGCGAGCCCTTCCTCGGCGGCCGCGCCGGGGCCTGGACCGACCGCCTCGCCTCCGGTGAGCCCTTCGAGATGGAGCGAGGGTTCCACGCCTTCTTCCGCCAGTACTACAACCTCCAGGCCCTGCTCCGCCGCGTCGATCCCGAGCTCTCGTTCCTGGCGCCCCTCGAGGACTACCCGATCCTCGGCCCGGGCGGGCAGGTGGAGTCGTTCTCCGGCCTTCCCCGGACCCCACCCTGGAACGTCGTCGCCCTCACCCGCCGCACCCCGACCCTGGGCCTGCGTGACCTGATGGGCGTGAACGGTCCCGCCGCCCTGGCCATGCTCCGGTACGAGCGAGGCTGGACCTACGACCGCTACGACGACCAGACCGCGGGGGAGTATCTCGACTCCCTCCGGTTCCCCCCGGACGCACGCCGCATGCTCTTCGACGTCTTCGCCCACTCCTTCTTCAACCCCGAGGGGGCGATGTCGGCGGGCGAGCTGCTGATGATGTTCCACTTCTACTTCTCCGGGAATCCGGAGGGCCTCATCTTCGACGTCTCGAGGCAGCCGTTCTCGAAGTCCATCTGGGGCCCCCTGGGGGACTACCTCGCCGGGAGGGGCGTGGACGTCCGCACGGGCTGCTCCGTCTCGAGCCTTGCGCGGGGCCGGGAGAAGCGGTGGAGTGTGGTCCTCGACGGGCAGGCCACCGAGGCCGACCTCGTCGTCCTCGCCCTCACCGTGCCCGGGCTCCAGGAGGTCGTGGCCGAATCGCCCGCGCTCGACGATCCCGACTTCCGCCGCTCCGTGGAGGGGCTCGCCCTCACCCACCCGTTCGCGGTGTGGAGGCTTTGGCTCGACCGGCCGCCACGGCCGGACCGGGGCCCCTTCGTGGGCACCACCGGCGTCGGCTCCCTCGACAACATCTCTCTCTACCACCTGTTCGAGGACGAGAGCCGAAGCTGGGTGGAGCGCCACGGCGGGTCGGTGGTGGAGCTCCATGCCTACGCGGTGGACCCGGCGATGTCGGAGCCGGCAGTGCGCGAGGACCTCCTCCACGCCCTCCACGCCTTCTACCCGGAGCTGGAGGGGGCCCGAGTGATCGAGGAGCGCTTCCTGCTGCGTCGCGATTGCCCCGCCTTCGCCCCGGGGTCCTACGCCGACCGACCCGGCGTCCCGACCCCCCACGAGGGGATCGCCCTCGCCGGGGACTTCGTCCGTCTCCCGATCCCCAGCGCCCTCATGGAGCGGGCGGTGGCGTCGGGATTCCTGGCCGCCAACCACCTCCTCGCGCCCCAGGGCGTGAGGCCGGAGCCCATCTGGTCCGTCCCCCGGCGCGGCCTCTTCGGCCGCCGCCCGGTGGAGACCGCCGCGAGCCGAATGCGATGAGCCAGACCTGGAAGTTCGGTCCTCCTCTCCCCCCCGTCGAGCTGCCCGAGACGTCCCACGCGCCCGACTGGCAGCAGGCCCGGCCGGCCTCCATCGCCCGGGCGTTGAAGCGAGCTCTCGAGAGGCCCCACGGCAACTGGTACGTGGTCGACGCGTCCCGCCGCCTCGGCGAGGCGCCCCGCCTCTTCCGCGTCGCCGGCGAGGACCTGGTCGCGTGGCGGGCGGGTGGCGAGCTCCTCGTGGCCCCGGACGCCTGCCCCCACATGGGAGCATCCCTCTCCCGGTCTCGCGTGTGCGAGGGGAAGCTGGTCTGCCCGTGGCACGGTCTGGCCCTGGGGAACGAGGGTCACGGGGCCTGGGGTACGTATCCCGTCCACGAGGACGGCGTCCTCACCTGGGTCCGGGTCGGACCGGAGGCGCCCGACACCCCGAGACCGGTCCTGCCCCCGCGACCATCCCTCTTCATGGAGGGGGTCATTCGGATGGAGGCTCGCTGCGATCCCGAGGACGTCATCGCGAACCGCCTCGACCCGTGGCACGGGGCCCACTTCCACCCCTACTCCTTCGCCTCCCTGAGCGTCCTCGATCTCGACGACCACGTGCTGAAGGTTCGGGTCGCCAAGAAGCTCGTCGGCCGCCTCGTCGTCGAGACCGACGCCACGTTCCACAGCCCCGAGCCCCGGACCATCGTCATGACCATCGTGGAGGGTGAGGGGAGGGGCTCGGTGGTCGAGACCCACGCGACTCCCATCGAGCCGGGGCGCACGGCAGTCATCGAGGCCACCCTGGCCACGTCGGATCGCGAGGGGTTCCGTCACGCCCTGAAGCTGAATCGCTTCATCCGGCCCTTCATCGAGCGCTCCGCCCGTCGTCTCTGGGTCGACGACGCCGCCTACGCGGAGCGGCTCTACGCACTGCGCAAAGGGGCGTCGGCGTGAGCGGCCCGGCGAGGACCTACCGGGCCGGCGCGCCAATCCAGGACCTGTGTCGCGCGTGCCACGCGGAGCGGGACCACACGGTGATGGCCGTCGATGGGGACGGACGCCCCCTGCGGGTGGTCTGCGGCTTCTGTGGCAGCCAGCACAACTATCGGGGGGGCGGAGAGGACGGCCGGTTGGCCCGCGCCCCCCACGCGCCGAGGAGCGGCCCGCGTCTGGGCGACAAGTCGTTCGCTCTCGTGGCCGATCGAGAAAGGACCGGGCCGATCATGAACGACGACGCCGCTCACTCGGACCTCGAGACGCTGCTGCGCCAGGTCATCAGGGAGGAGTCAGGGCTGACCGAGGTCGTCCCCGCCGAGAAATGGCGGGGGGGTGAGCTCGTCCTGCGCCCCGGAAAGCCCGGCCTCCAGGAGAAGACCTGGCCGATAGAGACCTTCTTCCACAAGGTCGTGATGCTCCGCAACCGCCTCCGCACCCTCGAGCAGCAGGTCAACGGATCGGACCTGCCCGACGACCAGAAGGTCAAGCTGCAGACCTACATCACCGGCTGCTACGGGTCCTTGACCAGCTTCAACGTCCTCTTCGCCGAGGAAGACGACCACTTTCGGGGTGCCGGCGGGAAGTAGCGATCCCCGCCCGAGGAGATCGGCGCGTCTCCGGGGGGGAGGGTTATGATCGAAGGCCTGATGGGGCATCCTCGATGATGGACAAGGACGAGGCCCTGGTCCTCCTCAAGGACCGCGCCCTCTCGGCCACCGCCGAGGGCATCACGATTGCCGACGCCCGCCTCGAGGACGAGCCCATCATCTACGCCAACGCGGCCTTCGAGCGCCTCACGGGCTACCCCCCGGAGTTCGTGATCGGGCGCAACTGCCGATTCCTCCAGGGACCGGACACCGACCCCCAGACCCGGGAGACGATTCGTCGGGCGGTGCGCCGCGCGGAGCCGTGCACCGTCGAGATCCTCAACTACCGCCAGGACGGGACGACGTTCTGGAACCGGCTCTCGATCACCCCGGTCAAGGACGAGCGCGGAGAGGTGAGCCACTTCATCGGTGTCCAGTCGGACGTGACCGGCCGTCGCCGGGCCGAAGACGCCCTTCGCGCCACCCGCGACGAGCTCCGGCGGGCGCTCAAGGAGCTCGAGAGGGACATCGAGCTGGCCGCCCGCGTCCAGCGCGCGGCACTGCCGCGGCACTCCCCGGCCGTGGACGGCTTCCACGCCGCGTGGGAGTTTCTCCCCTGCGCCGGCCTCGCCGGCGACTTCCTCAACGTGCTGCGTCTCGACGACCGCCGGGTGGCTCTCTACATCCTGGACGTGAGTGGTCACGGTGCCTCCGCGGCCCTGCTCTCCGTCAGCCTCGGCCGCTTGATGTCGGCGGTGCGGGGCCAGTCGTGCCTGTTCGAGGCGGATCCCGACACCCCGGACGAGTTCGCCCTCACCCCGCCGTCCCAGGTGGCCCGGTTCCTGAACGACAGCAACCCGATGGACACCGACCTGGCCCAGTACTTCACCATGGTCTACGGGATCTTCGACGTCCCGTCCCGGGAGTTCCGCTACGTCGCGGCCGGCCACGCGGGGCCCCTCGTCGTTCCGCGGGAGGGCGAGCCGGTCCGACACGACAGCACCGCCCAGCCGATCGGGCTGTTCGAGGGCACGACGTTCGAAGAGGGCCGTCTCTCCCTCGAGGCCGGGGACCGGCTCTACCTCTACACCGACGGCGTGACCGAGGCGGCGGGACCGGAGGACCAGGATTTCGGCCCCGGGCGCACGGCCGAGTCGCTCGGCCGGGGCCGGGCGAAGACCCTCGAGAGGTCGATCCGAGACCTGCTCGCCGAGGCGAAGGCCTGGACCGGCGGCGGCGCCTTCGCCGACGACGTCTCCGTTCTCGGCGTCGAGGTGAGCTAGCCGCGCGGTCGCGTCCAGAGGCCCTCTCGCGAGGGCGAGGTTCCCCCTGCCGTGGCGACCACCGCGTCGCCGGCCGCAGCCAGCGCCAGAGCCAGCTTCCGCCCCCGCCCGGTGCTGGCCCGGCCGTCCCAGGCTCGCGGACCCCGCTCGCGGAGGAGCCGGCCGATGTCGCGGTACACGCGCCGCGCGGTGGCCACGGCCCAGGCCGAGCGGAACGGGAGCCTCGCGATACCGACCTGGGCGGAGGCGTAGTACCGCTCGGCCTCGTCGAGGAGGCGCTCGGCGACGGCATGGACCGCCGGTCGGTGCTCGGGGCGCGCGATATCGTCTGCCGGTACGCCCGCCTCCCGAAGCCACTCCCCGGGGAGATAGACGCGTCCGGTCTCGGCGTCGTCCATCACGTCTCGGGCGATGTTCGTCATCTGGAAGGCCAGGCCCAGGTCGGAGGCCCGGTCGAGAGTGTCCTCTCCCCGCGCCCCCATGACGTAGCCCATCATGACCCCCACCACCCCCGCCACGCGGTAGCAGTAGCGGAGGCAGTCGTCGAGGGTCTCGTAGCGCTCTCCCTTCACGTCCATGGCGAAGCCCTTCAGGTGCTCGAGGGGATGGTGCTCGGGGATCCCGTGGCGACGGACGACCTCCTGAAGGGCCGCGAAGGCCGCGTCCTCGACGGGCTCCCCGGCCAGGGCCCGACGCGTCTCACGCTCCAGGGCGCCGAGACGGGTGTCGGCCGAGTCGCCGGCCGGCCCGGCCCGGAAGCCGAGGACCTGCTCGTCCGTCACGTCGTCGCAGTGGCGACACCAGGCGTAGAGCAGGATCGCTCCCTCGCGGGTGGGCGGGTCGAAGAGGCGGGCGGCGAGGGCGAAGCTCTTCGAGCCCTTCTGGATCGTGCGCAGGCTCTGCTCGACCAGGGGCTCCAAGTCGGCGGCTCAGGCCGAGGCGGCCACGCCCAGGTCGGACAGCATGAGCCCGGCCGTGGCCTTGGCGGAGTTCACGACCCCCGGGACCCCGGCGCCGGGGTGGGTCCCCGCCCCCGCGAAGTACAAGCCTCCGATCCGGCTGTCCCGGTTGTGGACCCGGAAGAAGGCGCTCTGGGTCAGGATGGGCTCCAGGGAGAACGCCGACCCGAGGTGCGAGTTGAGGACCTGCTCGAAGTCGAGAGGGGTCAGGATGCGGGTCGTCACCAGGTCCTCGCGCAGGTTGGGGACGTACCGCGCCTCGAGGTAGTCCAGGATCCGGTCCCGGTACCGCGGGCCCTCGACCTCCCAGTCGATGGGAGCGTTGCCGAGGTGCGGGACCGGCGACAGCACGTAGAAGGCCTCGCAACCGTCCGGCGCCACCGAGGGGTCGGTGAGGGTCGGTGCGTGGAGGTAGAGCGAGAAGTCGTCGGGCAGGCCGGGTCCCTCGAAGATGTCGTGGAGCAGCTCCTCGTAGCGGGGCCCGAAGAGGATGTCGTGGTGGGCGAGCTCGGGGTGCCGCCGCTTCGTTCCGAAGTAGACGACGAAGAGGGACATGCTGTAGCGCCTGCGGAGAAGCGCCGACGCCTTCGGCCGGGCCTGCGCCTCGTCGCGGAGGAGGTCGCGGTAGGTGTGCACCACGTCCCCGTTGCTCGCCACCGCGTCGAAGTCACCGCTCCAGCCGTCGGCGGCGGTCAACCCCACCACGCGCCCGTTCCGGGTCCGAATCCGCTCCACCGGGCAGTCGAGGCGGACCGTTCCTCCCAGCTCCTCGAACAGGCGCACGAGGGCCGCCACCATCTGGCCCGTCCCCCCCTTCGCGAAGAAGACGCCCCACTTGCGCTCGAGCTGGTGGATGAGGGTGTAGATGGAGGAGCTGGAGAAGGGGTTTCCCCCCACCAGGAGCGGGTGGAAGCTGAACACCTGGCGCAGGTGGGGGTCCTTGATGAAGCCCGACACCACGTCGTAGACGCTGCGGTAGGCCTTCAGCCGGATCAGCTGGGGGGCCACCCGCATCATGCTCCAGAAGTCCAGGAAGGGCACGTGGGCCAGCTTCACGTAGCCCTCTTCGAAGACCTCCTCCACGTAGCGCAGCATGCGGTGGTAGCCGTCCACGTCCCCGGGGCTCTTCGCGGAGATCTGCTCGTCGATGAGCGCGAGGTCGTTGGAGTAGTCGAAGCGGTACCCGTCCTCCCAGTAGAGGCGGTAGAACGGGTGCACGGGCAGCAGCTCGGCGTAGTCGGCCATGGACCGGCCCGCGGCCTCGAACAGCTCCTCCAGGCACTCCGGGGCGGTGATGATCGTCGGCCCGGCGTCGAAGGCGAAGCCCTCGTCCTCGTAGACGTAGGCCCGTCCGCCCGGCTTGTCCCTCTTCTCGACGAGCGTCGTCTCCACCCCCGCGGCCTGGAGCCGGACCGCCAGGGCCAGGCCACCGAAGCCGCTCCCGATCACTGCCACCGTCGGACGTCTTGCCGGCACCTCAGCCCCTCTCTTCCCGCCCGGGCCCGGCCCCGAACCCGGAGGAGAGGAGAGCCGAGAGAGCCCTCCTCACCGGGACCGGTGGCCGCCCGGTCAATACCCGCAGCTTATCCCAGGCGGTGGGCCCGCCGGCGTAGAAACGGCTGATCAGCTCCTCGGGCAGCCGGTAGAAGTGCTCGAGCACGCGGTAGCGCTGGCCGGGCTCGGCCGCTCGATAGAGCATCTTGTTCAGGAGCCGGAAGAAGCGGTGACGGCGCCAGGCGTCTCGCGAGCGGCTCCGGGTGAGGGCATAGAGGGCGGGGCTGTTGAGGTCGGCGGTGGCCACGATCGCGTCGGCGAGGCGCACCGCCTCGGGAAGCGAGTAGCCGGTGGTCGGGTGGAAGAGCGCGGCGCGCATTCCGGACCGGGGGACGCCCGGACCGGCATCGTCCCAGAACGCCTCGATGTCGCCGGACAGCACGATGGGCAGCGCGCCCTCCTCCTCGCCCTCGACCTTCGCCACGCGCCAGCCCCGGGCGAGCGCGTAGCCCTCGATCTCCCTTCGCATTTCTTGACGGTCCAGAGTGGGCCCGTCCGAGTAGCGGGTGTCCTCGACGAGTAGCCGGCGTCGGGCGAAGGGGAGGGTGTAGACGAAGCGGAAGCCGTCGAGCTGCGGGACGGTCGCGTCCATGAGGATGGGGCCCTCGAGGCCGTGGTCGTGCTTCAGCTCGAGGTTCAGACCCACGAACTTCTGGAAGCCCAGGACGAGGTGTCGGTCGCCGGGGTCACCCCGACCATCGATCACCGCGCCCGCGGTGAAGCGCGTTCCGTCGACCAGCCTGACCTCGTGGGGCGACACGTGGGCCACCTCCGCGCTCGGGCGCAGGCGAGGCCCCAGGGCCTCGCCGACGATCTCCTGCAGCTTCGCCGAGGTCGCGGAGTGGTAGGCCCCCCGGAGCCGGCGCGAGAGCGAGGGAAACCGGACCTCGTGCCCCTCCCACGAGCGCGCCACGAGGGGTCTTATCCAGGCGTGCTGCTCGGGGGTCAGGTCCCCCTCGTGGAAGGACCAGGTGTGATGCCCCCCCAGCCGCTCGCCGCGCTCCAGGACGATCAGCTCCACCTCCGGGCGGAGGCGGCGCAGGCGCCAGGCGATCAGGCTGTTGGCGAGGCCGCCCCCGACGAGCACCACGTCGGCCTTCAGCCCTGCCACCCCTCCTCCTAGAGCGAGATCCCCCGCTTCCAGGGGATGAAGTCGGCCTGGCCGAGGCGGACGGCCCGGGGCTGGACCTCACCGCTGGCCACGCGGACGACCAGCGACATCAGCTCCTCCCCCATCTCTTCGATCGTCCTCTCGCCGGTGACGATGGGCCCGGCGTCGAAGTCGATGAGGTCGGGGAGGCGCCGGGCCAGGAGGCTGTTGGTCGAGACCTTGATCACCGGGGTGACCGGGTTCCCAGTGGGCGTGCCCAGGCCCGTCGAGAAGAGGATCACGTTGGCCCCGGCGCCGGCCAGGCCGGTGGTCGACTCGACGTCGCCGCCGGG
>JAJDNS010000080.1 GCA_022340585.1 Acidobacteriota bacterium | reverse complement strand
GCAGCCAACATGTTCCTCGCTCCCCTGACCGCCCAGGGCGGTCGCGGCATTCGGGGTCGACGTCGAGTTCGTGAGCCTGAACGTCGCCCGTGACCGATCCCGCCGGCCGGCCGGTCCTGGACGGCAGCGAAGCCGATCTCGCAATCTTCGAGGACGGTGTCCGCCAGCAGATCCGCCTGCTTAGGCAGGAGGAGGGGCCTGAAGCCGATGACGCGCGGGTCCACTTCGTACACCCGGAGAATCCAGGCTCCCTTGAACCGTCCAGACGGGATCGCTCGAACCGGGACGGAAGCCGGGGTGGCCAGGGCGTGTTGAGGCTTGCGGTCGGAAGCCAGCAGCCGATTCTTTCGGGCGCCAGACTCCGTTCCCGGAGCCCGGAGCCCGGAAGGGCGGCCGCGGTCCGTGTGGAACCCACCCCGATCGGGATGGTGCGAAGCGGCCGGCCGGCCCTCCCGAGGGGTGAGGCCGGTCGCTAGTCTGCCGGGGACAAGCTCCTCAGGTACGCCACCACGGCCTGGGCGTCCTCCCGGCTCATGCGGTACTCCGGCATGGGCGGTCGAGCGGAGCTCCCGTCGGGCTTCTCGCCGGTGGTCAGGAAGAGGACGGCTTGGTCGTCGGTCATGGTCGGTAGCCCGGCGATGGGCGGCGCCGCGTCGGCCCAGGGCATGGCGCCCAGGGGGGCAAACCCAATCGGGGCGCCGCCGAGCCATTCACTGACGACGAAGGCCCCTTCGTCGTTTCGGGGGCTGTGACAGTCCTGACACATGCCGACGCTCTCGGCGATGTACCGGCCCCGGGCCTCTCGGGCCTGCCGCATGCCGGTGTCGTCCCCGGGCGTCGCCGCCCCGGCCAGCAATCCCGCGAACACCCGTTCCTCGTCTCATCTCTCTCGAGCCTCCTGCTCGGCGACGGCGCCGCCAGCCTCCCCAGGGGTGGCCAGCGCAGACCGTCGCCGCCTGAGTTGGCAAGTCGAATGCCAGCTCGACCTCCGCGACGCGCCACGTCTGGCATCCAACTTTCCACTCCGGAGCCGCCACCGGCTGGACAGCACCTGTCTGGGGCGGACTGCGACCCCGGGCGGCTGAGCCTCTCGCTGAAGCACGACGGCTGGGTCTCTCCCTACCGCGTCCTGGCCCTCTTTGTGTCACGAGGCGCGGAGGTCGACCTCGAGACCGAGGCGCCACGACTCACGGGCCTGAGGATCTACTAGGCCCCGGCCGGTCTGGCCGAGGTGACGGCCGAGAACGTCGACACCCCCGTGTCTCCCCACTTTCGTCTGGGGCAGTTCGGCCCTGGTACGCCGCCCTGGCCGGCGGCCTCGCGAGGTATCGAACGACGCCGGCGCACGGACCGTTCGTCCACGTGGACGTCTTGGGGGACCCGGGCGACACTGGGGGATCCTGACCCGGCGCACGTCCACGGTCAGCCCGTTTCGATCCGCCACCGAGAAGCGGGTCGCTGCGCAACGTCGTCCCTCGCCGGGGCAGGGCCGCGGCTTCGGCCAGGAAGAGCCGGGTGGCGGTTGCGTCGCGGCGGATGGCGCGGGCGTGTCGCCGGAGGGCCCGGTGCCGGAAAGGGCCCAGGACGTAGCCGTCCCGGGCGCAGGCGACGGCAGGATCCACGAGCTCCGCCGACGACACGTTGCCGCTCCCGAACCGTCGCCAGGCGAAATCGAGCACCCGGGAGGGTAGCTGCCTCGAGAACCAGGGCATGGGACCGGACCCCTGCCCTTGAGCCTGTCCGGGCTCGGCGGGGCTCTGCTTTGCCCCTTTACTTCAGCTTGAGCGCCGGGTCCGCCAGCAGCTGGTAGACGGCCAGCAGCTCGGCCCGGGCCCCGAGCCCGACGTAGGCCTCCTGGGCCGCCAGGACCGCGTCCCCGAGGCGCTGGTGGCGGCCCGAGGCCAGCTCCTCCACCAGGGCCCGGTGGTACAGGGCGGCGGCCCAGTGGACGCTCAGGCTACTCGGGGAGAAGGCCCCCACCACGCCCTTCCCCTCGGCCTTGAGCAGCTCCTCGCTGAGGGAGTTGTTCCCCGCCGGGAGGTGGAAGTAGCCGTTCAGGCAGTTCATGGTGAACAGGAAGGGTTGCTGGTCCTGCGCCGCCAAACCCGGAACGTCGCGGACGTTGAAGACGTTCTCCGACGCCCAGATGGCCGTGGACCCGTGGCCGAAGTAGCTCATGAGGGACGCGCCGCGGTCGAAGGCGGCGCCGATGGCCAGACGGGCGCCTCGCCCGAGCCGGCTCACCAGGATCTGCTCCACCTCGCGGCCGGGCAGGAGACCGGCGGTGTGCCGGGCCTCGCCCTCGAAGTCGCCGGCCGCGTCGGCGTTGTCCGCCACGAGGACGGCGCGGCCGCTCAGGTCGAAGCCCCCCAGCTCCCAGGCCAGGACCTTCTGCACCAGCGTCTCCGCCTGCTCCAGGGTCTGGGCGGGGAGCCGACCCAGGGCCAGGTCGGGCAGGAGGTCGTCCCCGTTGACCGAAGCGTAGGCCGGGTCGGAGACCGTCCACATGTACGCGTCCTTCACCATGTAGGGCGGGACCTGGTTCGAGATGCCGGTGCCGTACTCGTCCTTGAAGGCGTAGGTGGCGTCGCCCAGGAGGAGTACGTAGCGAGGAGGCGCCTCCCAGGTGTGGTAGGCGTGCCCCAGGAAGCTCCGCAGGGCCTCGGGGTGTCCCTCCCCGTGCCCGAAGGCGTCGAAGACGTCTTCGATGGCCACCGCCTGGCTTTCCAGGCCCTGGGCGCGCCGATGGGCCAGGAGCGGCTCGACGGCGGGGAGGAACTCCCGGGGAGTGATCACCAGGTAGTCGGCCCGGCGCCCCGCGTCCATCAGGTCGCTCGTGGGGGAAGGCCGCACGTCCGGCCGTCGCACCGAGTCCGGCCCCACCGCCAGGTACCGGTGTCCGGCCTCGGACCGGAAGCTCAGGCCCGCGCCGGTGGGCTGGGCGCCGACGATCCAGAGGGGGATGTCCCGGGTCGTGTCCAGGACGAGGGATCCGGGTCCCAGGCCGTCGACGACGGCGGTGCCCCCGGTGTCGAGCCAGCCGTGGAGCTGGCCCTTCGAGGTCGCCAGGCGGCGCGGGTAGCTCAGGGAGAAGCGGTCCAGGATGGCTAGGGAGTAGGCGGCCTCGGTGTCCCCCACGTTCTCCAGCTCGAGGAGGTTCTCCCCGTCACGCAGGACGCCGGGTGGGACGTCCTCGACGAGGACGAAGGGCTCCTTGCCGTTCCAGCTCGCCTCGCCCAGGGGGAGGCCGTTCAGGCTCACGCGGAGGTGGTGGTCGGGGTCGGCGGCGTAGTCGCTCCCCCCGTGCAGCCAGACCCGGAGCCGGGCGGTCTCGGTCGCTGGAGCGAGTTCGTCCACGGTGAAGGGGTAGCCCCTTGTCTGGCCTGAGGGCACGTAGTCCCAGAACCAGAGGTCCGACGTGTTCAGGAGGGTGGGCTGGTAGAGACGGTTCGTCTCCCTCTCTTCCGTCTGCCAGTAGTGGCCCACCAGACGGCCGCGGGGCGCCCCGTCGGCCACCGGCATGACGACTCCGCCTTGGCCGAGGCTGAGCTCGTAGACCGCCTCGGCGCCGTAGGGGTTGAGCGCCGCCCCGCCGCTGGCGAAGTACAGCACCGATCCCCGCTCGAAGCGGGTCCCCGCCGGCTCCACGTGGAACGCCACGGGCTCGCCCTGTCGGCTCAGGGACAGGCTGGAGACGGGGAGGCCGCGACCGGAGAACAGCTCCTCGAAGGCGACGGCGTAGAGCCCCGCTTCGCGGATCGCCAGCCGGGCCACCACGCCCTCGGGAGAATGAGTGCGCGTCTGTCGCGGACGACGACCGCGCGGGCCACCCAGGCCGAGCTCGTCACGCTCCCGGCCGGCGAACACCACCTCCACCCGCAGCCGGTGGGCGAGGAGGAGCTGTCCCCCCGACCGGTCCCAGCGGAGGGGAGACATCTCCAGCTGCGCCTTCTTCACGTCCCCCTGGAAGGCGGTGCTCCGGACGCGCGCGGCCTCCTCGGGGTAGAGTCCGGTCCCCCGGAAGGCGGCCCCGGCCGGGCGTTCCCGCCGTCCGGTGACGAGGACGCCTCCCTCGTCCTCGAACAGCTGCGGCTCTCCGGTGATGCCCGGGCGCAGGCCGGTGAAGGCCTCAACCTCGCTGGCGACCACGCTGGCCAGATGGACCTGCCGTCCCGCCATCGCCTCCAGCCAGGCCAACCGCACCGGCAGGGCCGGGGTCCCGGGCTCGTCGGCCTCCTCGAACCCCGGGATGGACGCCCACGCGCTGCCGTCGGTGTCGGCCCGGGCGTAGAAGCCCCCGGTCTCCAGCTCCACCACGACGTGCTGGGGGCCCCGCTCCACGATGCGCAGGGACGTCGCCTCGGGTTCTCCGTACACCATCCAGGCCCGGGCCTCGGGCGCCGCCGCGTCCTCGTCGAGGTCGAGCGTGTCGGACGGGTCCGATGCGTCCTCGCTCCTGGGCAGAGGGGCGGCCCATACCGGGCCGTGCCGCTCCGTGTGACCGGTCGTCTCCACGTCCTCGAGCTGGTAGAAGTAGGTCACGCCGTTCGTCAGGCCCAGGTCGCGGTAGCCGTAGCGAGCCCCCTCGGGAGAGGAGCCCAGCCCAGGGATGAGGTTCGCGGTCAGGCGTTCCCAGGGACCCTCCGGAGTCAGCGACCGGTAGACGAGGAAGCCCAGGTTGTCCACCTCGGACCCCGTCTCCCAGCGCAGGTCGATCGCCCCGTCCCCGGGCACGGCCTCGAGGGAGACGAGCTCCACCGCCGTGGCGACCGAGAGACCCACCGTGTAGAAGCTTGCCACGTCGCTCTCGTTGTTGAAGGCTGCGGTGATCTCACAGGAGGAGCGGGCGGCGGTGGAGAGGCGGACCTCGTCCATGGCCCCGTTGTAGTACCGCTCGTTGGCTCCCGGTCGGCCCAGCCGCAGGTCGGTGTCCCAGCCGAGGCGGGACGTCCGGGCGGTGGTCCCGGTGTCGCTCATCACGAACGCCCCGTCGAAGTAGAGATCGGCCCGAGGAAGCGTGCTCAGGGCCGACGCCACGACCGCGACGTGATGCCAGCCAGTGGTGTCGCTGAACGGCGTGCGGACGCTGAGCACGTCGGGGCTGCCGTTGGTGCCGGCGTCGGTGTTTCCGAGGAAGAAGCTCAGGTAGTTCGGCGAAATCCCCACCGTTCCGGGCAGGATGTCCCCGATCGACAGGTGCATCTCCGGCTCGGGAGGAGGGGCGACCAGTGCCGCGCCCCACCCGTTGCCGGGGGCGACTCCCTCCCACAGCAGATGCTGGGGCGCCGCCGTGTCGCTCGCCTTGAGCCACACGCTGATCGTGAAGCTGTCGGGGGCCTGGAGGTCCGCGCTCGGTGTCTGGATGGCATCACCGGTGCCGTTGAAGCCCTGCCCATCCGCGACCTGTGCCGGCGAGGCGTTGCTGGTGCCGGTGGGCGTCCCGTCGTTGGCGCTGGCGGTGCTGTCGAGCAGGTCGTCGTGAAGGTGGTAGACCGCGGCGTAGCTCGCGTCCCAGACCCCGGTGGGGTTCTCGGTGGGCGCGGTGACGGTCGGGTTCCCGTAGTAGATGTAGATGGTGGTGTTCGAGGCCGCGGACGCGGTGTTGACCGAGGGGATCCTCACCCAGGCCACCAGCGCACCGGTGGCGGGGTCGTAGCTCTCGATCTCGTGGTCGAGCTGGCACGGGGCCAGGCCCGCCCCGCCGCAGGTGGCGTCGTCCATGCCCCGGAAGATGATGTCGTCGCCCTGGGGATCGGTGACCTGCCCGCCGCTGCCGGTGTGGGCCAGGTCGGGGTCGGTGACGCGGTAGAGCATGGGGAAGTCGGTCAGGGTCGTCCCACAGCCACCGGGAATGCGTGAGCGGTCGACGGTGACGGGCTTGAGGTAGCCGTAGGCGTCCGGCGTGGCCGGTCCCAGGAGCGCGAAGGGCTTGTACTGGGCGGTGGGGAGGCCGGCGTTCAGCACGTCGCTGAAGGTCCAGCTGGTCCCGTCGTAGCGCGCGGCGCGGAGGTCGCCGGAGTCGTCGGAGAAGGCGACCATGATCGTGTTCTGGTCCTGGAAGGACTCGGCCTGGAGGGAGCGGATGTGGTTGGCGGCGCTGATGCCCGGCACCGTCAGGTCCGTCTGTGTGGTCCAACCCGCGCCCGAGGTCCAGGTGTACCAGGCCATGTCGGAGTCCCCGGGCGCGGGCGGCGGCGGACTCTCCTCGTCCGAGGCCACGATCACCGCGGTGCCTGACTGGCCGAGCCAGGCCACGCTGGCCCAGAAGGGCCCGTCGCCCAACGAGTCCCAGTGGGGGAACGTGGTGTCCAGCTCGCCGACGTTGACCCAGGCCGCGCCGGTCCAGACCGCGCCCGCGATCCTCTCGATCCCGAAGTCCTGGTCGACGGTGACGACGGCCATCCGGCTGCCCCCGGGCTCCGCGGCCAGGTCGATGAAGGCCGCGCTCCCGTTGAACATGTCGTGGTACCCGCCGGACACCCAGGTGGTGGTGCCCCCGGCCATCCGGTAGTCGTTGAAGCCCCGGGAGCGGGCGAAGACGACCACGAGGTTGCCCGCGCTGTCGTAGGCGGCGGCGACGTCGCGGATGTCCCGGAAGACGGCCCCGTCGGCGGTGAGAGTGATCTGGGTGTTCGTCTCGTCCCAGTCGTTCCCGTTCCAGATGACCGCGTGCACGTCGTTGTTGGCGTCGCTGTAGACGAGGGCGATCCGGTCGCTGGTAGGGTCACTGGCCAGCTCGACCCAGTCCACCGCGCCCGTGCCCGGCGCGGCCGGGAGGCCCTGGTCGAAGACCGAGGCGGCGGCGGTCCAGGAAGTCCCGTCCCAGACGCGGAACAGGGGGTTCGAGGTCCCGTTGAAGTAGACGACGAGGGCGTCCCCGGAGGTCTGCTCGTAGGCCACGGCCGCCCCGCGGTGAGCGGTGTTGGCGGTCAGGGCGGCGCTCCAGTCCACCGTCCAGTCGGTGCCGTCCCAACGCAGCACGTCGATCCCCGGGCCGGTGGTGAGGTTCACGGTGAGGGCCTCGTTGCCGAAGGGCGAGCGGGCGCTCACCACCCAGTTCACCCCGCTGGAGGCGCTGGTGGTCTGGATCTCGCTGGTCCAGCCCTGGTTGTCGGGATCGTCGTTCCAGCCACGGAACCGCGGGGTGTCGGCTGGAGGGTCGTTCGTGGCGTAGATCAGGTGGGGGCTCGTGACCTGGGCCGTCGCCGGCGTGACGGCCGCTGTCAGCAGGAGCACCAGGCCCGCCGTCAGCGTGGAACGGGGAATCTGCCTCGCGACGCCTGTCGTGAACACGGCACGCACTCTCCTCACGGGAGGCCCTTCGAGCAAGCGCCATGCCACGGAAGGAGATTCGATAAAGCGCTTCTCCACATTGACTTTGGGGTTTAGGCGGGATCGCCGCTGGCCGGAAGTCGGCCACCTGCAACCGCTCAGGCCGACGAGGGAAGCTGGAAGGTGAAGGCGCTCCGCTCCCCGAGGCGGCCGGACAGGGCGAAGACCACCTCGGTGAGGCAGACGCTCACGGTCTCGCCGGCCACGACCCGGAGACGTCTGGTCTGCGTCGAAGCGCTCCTCGCCACCCGGCTCGTCGCTGCCCCAGAGGTCGACGTCGAAGACCCGCAAGAGCTGCTCGCTCGTCGCGAACGCGACGATCTCGCCTGATTGTTCGAGCCCCCACCGCCGCACGATCTCCTGAAGGACACGGGGCTCCAGGTCTGGCACGAGACGCGCGAGATCGGGCGTCGACGGCAGACGGCGCAGGTGCACACGACGCCTCCGCCCTTGGAGAGAAGAGGGCATGGAAACGATCCGCTCGGAATACACAAGGTTGGGCGCCGCGATCGATTTCGCAAGTAGATTTATTTCAATGAGTTAGGGCGAAGTCGGCCCGCTCAACGCGGAGATGGGCATCGCCTGAGCCAACATCGTCCGGACGATGTTGTCCGCCACCGGTTGGCTCGCTGACGCAGAAGGCTGGTCACGGCGTCGGGAGAACACCGAACGCGGCGAGCCGGCAGGACGGGCGCCTAATCGTCGGCGGGCCGGATGGCGGCCTCGTCCTGGAGGTCCTTCAGGGACTGCCAGGGTCCGATGACGATCTCGCGCCCGGGCTCGATCCCGCCCTTCACCTCGATGTCGAGGCCGCCGATCATCCCGGTCTCGACCGGCACGAACCGGGCGACGGTCCCGTCCACCACGAAGACGCCCGACTGCTCCCGGTTCGGCTCACCGCGCAGGACGACCGCCTGCAGGGGCACCGTGAGCGCGTCCGTCGCCTCGCCCACGAGGATCTCGGCGTCACAGGTCAGCCCTGGCCTCAGGCCCTCCTCGGGGTCCTGGATCCGGACCTTGACCTTGAACTCGCGGGCAGCGGCCCCAGTGCCCGCGACGGGCAGGGCGCTCGCGCCCACCTCCACGACCTCGCCCGCGAACTCGCGCCGGGGCAGGGCCTCCAGGGTGACGGTGGCCGGCTGGCCCACGTGCACGGTGAGGATGTCGGCCTCGGCCACCTTGACCTCGGCGTTGATCGCCGACAGGTCCGAGATCGTCATGATGGTGGTGCCCGGCATGTTCTGGATGCCGATCACGACCATCTCCCCTTCCCGCACCGGGAGCCGCGTGACGACGCCGTCGAGGGGGGAGACGATCTCCGTCTTCCCCACCAGGTCGCTGGCCCGGGCGAGCTGGGCCCGCGCCTGGGCCACGCGTCTGGCCGCGGCCTCGGTCTGGGCCGCCGCCGCGTCGGCCGCGGCCTCGAGGGCGTCGAAGTCCGCCTGGGGCAGCAGGCCCTCGTCCCGCAGCTCCTGCCCCCGGGCCAGGGCCTTCGCCGCGTCCCCGGCCCGGGCCCGGGCCGCCTCGAGGTCGGCGGCGGCGGCGCGCACGAGGGCGGCGGCCGCGTCCCGGTCGCTCCGGGCCGGTACGGCGTCGATGCGGGCCACGACCTGGCCGGCGCGGACCCGGTCGCCCTCCCGCACCGGCAGCGAAACCAGCCTCCCCATGACCGAAGAGCCGATGTCCGCGTAGCGCTCGGCGACGATCTCGCCGGAGGCGGTGACCGTCGACCGGAAGACGTCTCGGGTCTCCACGCGGCCGACCTCCACGTCGACCGCTCCTCCGTGACCGCACCCCCAGGCGAGGGCGACGAGGGACAGCGTCGTCGCGGCGAGCCAGCGGTCACTCCGGGCGAGTCGAGGCATCCCGGGAATCTAGCATGGCCGCCCCGCAGGCGCGGTATGCTCCCGAAGCACCATGCTGTTCTCCAGGGCCCTCTCCACCGTCCACGAGGCCATCGGACAAGCCGCTCGCACCGCCGTGGCCCACCCCCTCCGCTCCGGCCTGGGGGCGCTGGCCATGGCGGTGGGCGTGGCCACGGTGGCCACGGTCATCACCGCCCTCGACGGCCTCTCCGACTTCGCGCGGACCACGACCGCCCGCGCCTTCGGGGCCGACACCTTCGTGCTGGCCCGGATCGCCTCGCCCGGCAGCATCGGCCGGAGGGAGCTGGAGGAGAAGCTCGCCCGAAATCCCGCTCTCCGCCGCTCGGATCTGCGCTTCCTCGAGGAGTGGGCGGGCGAGGACGTCTTCTACGCGGGCTCGGCCCGACGCGAGGGCGACGTGACCGCGGGCAGCCGCTCCTTCGAGAACGCGGCCATCACGGGCACGTCCGCCGCCCTCGCCGACATCCGCGAGCTCGCCGTCGAGGGGGGTCGCTTTCTCTCTCGGGAGGACGAGACCCGCGCCGCCCCCGTGGTGGTGATCGGCCGCGACGTGGCCGACGCGCTTTTCCCAGGGCTCGATCCGGTCGGGAGGACGCTGCGGGTGGCGGGGCGGGCCTTCGAGGTGATCGGGGTCCAGACGCGGCTGGGGACGGCGGCAGGGGCCTCCCAGGACCGCTACGTGTGGATGCCCCTCACCACCTGGGAGCGCCTCTACGGTGCCCCGGAGACGCTGCAGGTCTTCGCCCGCGCCCGGGACACCGCCCGGACGATCGAAGCCGAGGACCGCACCCGTGCCACCATGCGCGCCCGGCGACGCCTCCAGCCCGGCGTGGCCGACACCTTCGACATCCTGAGCCCCAGCGCGGCACGGGGTTTCGTGGCCAGCCTCACCGAGCGCGTGAGCGCCGCGGCCTTTCCCCTCTCGGCGATGGCGCTTCTCGCCTCCATCGTGGTGGTGACCAACACGACGCTCGTCTCCGTGACGCAGCGCACGCGGGAGATCGGGGTACGGCGCGCCCTGGGGGCCACCCGACGCCAGATCGTGCGGGAGGTGCTCCTGGAGTCGACCCTCATCGCCCTCGTCGGCGGCACGGCCGGGATCCTCCTCGTCGTCGGGGCCAGCTCGGCAGTGCGGGCGGGAACGACCGCGCCCCTGAGCTTGAGTCTCTCCACGGCCCTGTGGAGCTTCGGCTCGGCCACCCTGGCCGGCGTCCTGTCGGGGCTTTACCCCGCCCAGAGGGCGTCGCGCATCGACATCGTCGCCGCCGTGAGGGAGGAATGACCGCCGCACCCTCGCCAGCGGCGAATCCCGCCCCCGGGGTGCTCCGCCGCCTGAAGGGAGCACCCGACGCGGTGCTCGAGGCGTCGCGACGGACGTACGACTCCCTCGCCGCCCACCCCCTGCGCTCCGTCCTCGCCGTCCTCGGCATCGTGATCGGCATCGTCACCGTCGTTCTCGTGGCGTCGGTCCTGGCCAACGTCCGCAACTCCGTGGCCCTGCTCTTCCGCGAGCTGGGGACCGACAACGTCTTCGCCTACCACCGCAGCGGCGACCCCTACGCCCCCCCGTCCGAGGCCGAGGCGCGACGCCTGCCCCTGAAGCCGGCGTTCGCCGAGGTGATCGCTCGAGAGGCCCCCCACGTGCGGGACGTGGGCGTGCAGCTGATCGTGCCCGCGGTCGTCAACGGACGGGCCCTGGTCGCCCGGGCCGGGGGGAACGAGTCGGACCGCGTCTTCGTCGAGGGCGTCTCCTACGGCTACTTCGACGTGGTGGGGGCGGAGTTCGCGGAGGGACGTCCCTTCACGGACCTGGAGTCGCGCGCCGGGGCCCGGGTCGCGGTCCTGGGGGCCAACGTGGCCCAGGCCCTCTTCGGGAGCCGGTCCGGCCTGGGCCGGACCCTCCTCCTAGAGGGAGAGAGCTGGTCTGTCGTGGGAGTTCAGCCCCCCCGCAAGGGCGGCTTCTTCGGGGAGAACCGCAACGACAACGTGATCTTCATCCCCCTGCGGGCGGCCCAGCGGCGCTTCTCCGAGGCGGAGGACACCGTCCTCTACGCGAGGGCGAAGCCGGGCGAGCGCGACGCGGCCTTCGTGGAGACCGAGGCGGTCCTGCGCCGCCTGCGCCGCCTGGGACCCGAGGAGGCCAACGACTTCAACCTCTCCACCGCCGACCAGATCATCCAGACCCTCGATCAGGTGAGCGCGGCCGTCGGCCTCGCGACCTTCGCCCTCGCCGCGGTGAGCCTGCTCATCGGCGGCATCGGGATCGCCAACGTGATGATCATCGCGGTCACGGAGCGCACGCGGGAGATCGGCGTCCGACGGGCCCTCGGCGCCCGGCGCTCCGAGGTCCTCCGCCAGTTCCTCCTGGAGGCGGCCTTTCTCTCGGGCGCGGGGGGCCTGGCCGGCGTGGGGGTGGCCTCGCTCCTCGGACTCCTCATCACCCTCGTGGCCCCGGGGTTCTCGGCCGTGGCCCCGGCCTGGGCCGTCGCCTCGGGCCTGGGCGCCTCGGTCCTCACGGGCGTGGTGGCCGGCTACCTTCCCGCCCGCCGGGCGGCGTTCCTCGACCCCGTGGAGGCGCTCCGCTACGAGTGAGGCGGGAGGCCGCGCACCTCGCGACCTGACAGCCCGAGATCGGCCGGCGGCGGGTCGGGTGTCCTCGACAGGTAGTACAGCTGGCTCGACCCGGGTCCGAGACGCAGGTCGGCTCATAGCTCATAGATCAGATGAAGCGGCGGCTAGCCACCCGCGTGGTGGCACGATGGCCCCACAGGACTAACACGCGCTCTAGGGCGCAAAGGGTCAAGGAGGCTAGCCGCCGTGGAACATGTTGGCATGGACCTGGGGAAGCGGGAAAGCCAAATCGCGATCATCACCGAGGCCGGGGAGCTGATCGAGAAGAGGCTGCGAACGGAGCGGGAGCGGCTGCGGCAGTTCTTCACAGATCGCCCGAAGGCGAGGATCCTCATGGAGGCCTCGACCATCAGTGAGTGGGTGGCGCGTCTGTTGGAGGAGGTGGGCCACGA
>JAJDNS010000032.1 GCA_022340585.1 Acidobacteriota bacterium | reverse complement strand
TCCCAGTCGATTCCCACGACGTCGAAGCGGACCGTGGACTCCGAGTGACCGTGGCGGGCCGCCCAGAGCTCGGCGGCGCGGATCACCCGGCTCCTCTTCGCCGGCGTGACGGCCTCGACCGCGGTGCCGTGGGAGGCGTCGCCCCGCTCCTTGACCTCCACGAAAACGATGGTGTCTCCCTCCCGGGCGACGATGTCGATCTCTCCGACCCGGCAGCGGAAGTTGCGCTCGAGGATGGCGAGGCCCCCGCGCTGGAGGTGGGCGCAGGCCCTCTCCTCCCCCGCCGTTCCCCGGTGTCCGTCGTCGACCAAGGGCCCGGCGTGCTCAGGACTTCCGCCGCCAGCGGGTTCCGCGGGGGGTGTCCTCGAGCACGACGCCCAGGTCCACGAGGCGGGCGCGGGCCTCGTCGGCCCGGGCGAAGTCGCGCTGTCGCCGGGCCTCCTGGCGCTCGTCGAAGAGGGCCTGCTCCTCCGGGGAGAGGCGGTCCTCGACCGCGGTGGGCACCAGCACCCCGAAGACCGAGTCCATCGCCTCGATCGTCGAGCGCACCGCTTCCGCCCCGGACCGGGTGAGCTGGCCCTCGGCCAGGAGCGCGTTGGTCCCGCCCACGAGACCGTGGACCGCCGCGAGGGCCTCGGGGGTGTTGAGGTCGTCGGCGAGAGCGGCGTCGAAGGCCTTTCGGGCGGCCGCGCACGCCTCGGTGGCCGCCCCCTCCGGGCCCTCGGCCTCCACCTCCCCCAGACGCTGGACGAGACCGTGGATCCGCTCCAGCGCGGTCGCGGCCTGGCTCAGGCCTTCGAAGCCGAAGTTGAGCGGCTTCCGGTAGTGCGAGCCGGCCAGCAGGTAGCGAATGGCGTCGGGTCGGTGGCCCCGCTCGAGGATGTCCGGGATGGTGAAGAAGTTGCCCTTGCTCTTGGACATGGTCTCGTCGTCGATGAGCAGGTGCTTGACGTGCATCCAGTGGCGCACGAAGGGGTGGCCGGTCGCCCCCTGGCTCTGGGCGATCTCGTTCTCATGGTGGGGGAAGATCAGGTCCTCGCCACCCACGTGGAGATCGAAGGTCTCCCCCAGGTACTTCATGCTCATGGCCGAGCATTCGATGTGCCAGCCCGGGCGCCCCTTGCCGAAAGGGGCCTCCCACTGCGCCCACTCCGGCTCGTCGCTCTTGAGCTTCCAGAGGACGAAGTCCCGGGCGTTCTCCTTGTCGTACTTGTCGGTGTCGACCCGGGCGCCGTCCTTGATCCCCGCCACGTCGAGCCCCGAGAGGCGGCCGTACTCCGGGAACGACGCGATCCGGAAGTAGACGCTCCCGTCCGCCTCGTAGGTGTGCCCGTTCGCGGTCAGCCGCTCGACGATGTCGATCATCTCGGGGATGTGGTCGGTGGCCCGGGGCATGTGCTCGGGACGCTCGAGGCGAAGCGTCGCCATGTCCTCGTCGAGGGCCTCGATCCACTGCGCGGTGAAACTCTGGATGTCGCTCTGCGCCGCCACCGCCTGCTGGATGATCCGGTCGTCGACGTCGGTGATGTTCAGGACGCCCTTCACCCGGTACCCGAGGTGACGGAGCGTCCGCCGGAGCACGTCGGAGGTCACCATGGTCCGGTAGTTGCCGACGTGCCCCCGGTTGTAGACGGTGAGGCCGCAGGCGTACATCCGGACCTCGGGGGGATCCAGGGGCTCCAGGGCCTCCACCCGGCTGGTCAGGGTGTTGAACAGGCGTATCTCCATGGTCATTTCGCTCTCATGATCACTGCCGTCAGGTCGTCGCCAAAGCCGTCGGCGGGCCGCGTCCACTCCTCCACCGCCTTCACGAGGTGCCGGAGGGCGCTCTGCGCGCTGCCCTCCGCCCCCTGGAGGCTCTCACAGACGCGCGCGTCGCCGAACTCCTCGTCCCGGGGGGACCGCGCCTCGGTGACCCCGTCGGTCACCGCCGCGAGCAGGTCCCCGACTCCGAGGTCGGTCCGGCCCTCCTCGTAGTCCGCCTCGCTCAGGACACCGATGACCGGGCCCCCGGTGCGGAGGCGCTCCACCTCGCCCCCGGCCCTCACGAGGCACGGGGGGATGTGTCCGGCGTTCACGTAGCGCAGGCGGCGGGCGCCGGGCTCGATCTCCCCGTAGAAGAGGGTGACGTACTTGCTCTCCTGCGTGCTCGCGCAGAGGAACCGGTTCAGCCGCTCCATGAGCCGGGCGGGGCGCTCGGTGCCCGCGGTGGCCCGGAGCGAGGCGTGCACCGAGGCCATGAGGATGCTCGCCGGCGTTCCCTTTCCCGAGACGTCGGCGATCACCACCGCCAGCCGGCCCCCGTCGAGGGGAATGAAGTCGTAGTAGTCCCCCCCCACCTGGTGGCAGGGACGGCTCTCCGCGGCCAGCTCGAGTCCGGCCACCGTCGGCCGGGACCGGGGGAAGAGGCTGCGCTGGATCTCCTGGGCGATCTGGAGCTCGCGGTCCTGACGCTCCTTCTCCAGCGCCACCTGGTGCAGCCGCGCTCCCTCCAACGCCGCCTGGGCGTGACGGCCCAGCGCCTGGGCGTAGTCGAAGTCGTCGTCCCCGTAGGGCGCGCCCGAGGCCCGCTCCCCCACCGCCAGGAGGCCGCTCACCCGCTCCCCCGCCACCAGGGGGACCACCAGCCCGAAGCGGGCCTTCTCGAGCCCCTCGCGCAGGGGGCAGTCGGGCAGGTCGCCCACCCGACAGGGGCCACGGACCTCGGCCGCCTGGCCGCTCGCCTCGGCCGCCAGGCCGACCGGGGCCTCGTCCGGGCGAAGGCCCCGGACGTGGGCCAGCTCGAGCCCGTTGGGGCCCAGGAGGTACAGCGCCGCGCGCGAGGCCAGGAAGTGACCCATCACGGTGGTGATCACCAGGCTCTTGATGGTCTCCTCGTCCAGGCTCGACGTGAGCTCGCGCCCGATGTCGAAGAGGTTGTGGAGCTGGAAGACCTTCACCGAGAGCGACTGGTTCACGCGGTGCAGCTCGTCGTACATCAGGCCGTTCTCGATGGGCGTGGCCGCACAGGCGGCGAGGCTCTTCAGGAAGCCGGTCTCCTCGGGACCGAAGGCCTGATTCTCCGCCCGCGGCCCCAGGCCCAGCAGCGCGATCGTCCGCTCCCCCTTCCGCACCGGGCACACCAGGGCGAGACCCAGGTCCGAGAGCACTGGGTGCGAGGCCCCGGGGTCGTAGGGCTCCGCGGGGATGTCCCCGACCTCGATGTCGTCCGGGGCCCCCTGGGGGAGGCCACGGATCGAGCGCCGGTGGAACCGCTCCCCGTCCCCCCGCACGTACAGGACCCCACGCGCGACCTGCAGCTCCCCCATCACGATCAGGAGAGCGGCGTCCAGGACGTCACGGCTGCTGAGGGTCGAGTTGAGGGTGGCGGTGAGGTCGAGAAGGGAGATCAGCTCCGACATGCGCTTCAGGAGCGGCGGCTCGCGCCCCTCGCGCCGGAACTCGTCGAGGGCCTGCTGGTACTGGAAGACGACGGGGGCGCTCATGGGGCGTCCGGGGCTCCGTCTGGCTTGCGCCGCACCAGGCAGCAGACGTTTCGGCGACCGGACCGGCGGAACGTGACCGAGTCCATGATCTTGCCCATCAGGTGCACGCCGAGGCCGCCCTTGCGTCGCTCGCTCGCGTAGCGGTCGAGGTCCACTCGCGGCACCGTCTTCGGGTCCACGGTGCGCCCGTGGTCGACCACGTCCACCCGGAGGTCGTCACCGCGGTCCTCGTACCGCAGCTCCACGACCTCGTCGGTCGCCCCCCCGTAGGCGTGCTCGATCACGTTGGTGACGGCTTCGTCCACCGCGAGGGCGATCTGGTCGGCATCGCCCCGGTCGAAGCCCGCGACCATGGCCCACGACCGGGTCACGTCGCGGACGACCGCGAGGAACTCGGTGCGGCTGGGGACCTGGAGGATCAGGGGCGCCGGGCCCCGCGGGGCGGTCATCCCATCGAACCGCCGCCCTCCCCCTCCTCGCGAAAGCTGAGGATCGCTTCGACCTCGGACGGGAAGATGCGATAGAGATGATGGAAGCCGAGGATCTCGAAGATGTTGCGGACCGTCTCGTTGAGGTCGGCGAGGCGGATGTCGCCCCCGTGGTGGCGAACCTCCTCGATGACGCCCATGAGCGCCCCGAGCCCGGCGCTGGCGATGTAGGTCAGCTCCGAGCAGTTGACGACGAGGCGGTAGCGCTGCTCGTCGAGGGCCCTCTGGATCTCGCTCTCGAAGAGCCGAACGGTGTGGGCGTTGACGAAGCCCTTCGGGTACAGGAGGGTAACCCCCTCGAGCTCCCGACTGTCGACCTGCAGCTCGCTCATGCGTCGTCCCTGCCTCCCCGACTATACGCCCTTCCCCGACGAGTCCGCCATGGCGTCCCGGGCTCGCGAGACGTCCTCGCGGATCTGCGCCACGAGGGCGTCGGGGCCGTCGAAACGCCGCTCCTCGCGCAGGCGGTCGGCGAACTCGATTCTCAGATCGGCTCCGTACAGGTCGGCGTCGAAGTCGATGAGGTGCGCCTCGACGGACACCGTGTCACCGCCGAAGGTCGGGCGCCGCCCGATGTTGACCACCGCGTTCACCCAGCGGCCCGAGGGCACCTGGCACCGCGCCGCGTAAACGCCCTCCTGGGGGAGCGTCTCGTTGGGGGTCTCGAGGTTCGCAGTGGGAAAGCCGAGAGTGCGGCCCCGACGCGCTCCCTCCACGACCCGACCGTCGACGAAGAAGGGCCGGCCCAGAAGCACCCGGGCCTCCTCGACCCGCCCCCGGGCCAGCGCCTCTCGCACGCGGCTGCTGCTGACGGGTCTTCCCCGGTGGAGAACCGGCGCCACCGCCTCCACCCCGAAGCCGAGCCGGGCCCCGAGCGCCTCCAGCGTCGCCACGTCTCCGCCCCGCCGGTGGCCGAACCGGAAGTCCTGCCCGACCACGACCCTCTGCGCCTCGAGGGCCCCGACCAGCACCTGCCGGACGAACTCCTCGGCTGGACGCCGGGCAAGCTCGGCCGTGAACGGGAGCACGGCGAACGCGTCCACCCCGAGGGCCGCCAGCAGCTCGGCCTTCTGGTCGAGGGTGGTCAGGGTACCGGGGGCCCGGGCCGGATCGAGGAGCCGCGCGGGGTGAGGGTCGAGGGTCAGCACGACCGTGAGTCCTCCCTCGGCTCGCGCCCACCGTGCCGCCGAGTCGACGAGGGCCTGGTGCCCGCGATGGACGCCGTCGAAGTTCCCGATCGTCACCGCCGGGGACGGCCATCCCCGCGGGGCGAGACTCTCCAGACGAACCCGCTCCATTCGCTTGCGTGGGCTCGACGCCCGGCTCAGGTCCCCGCCCGCCGGTCCAGGACGACGTCCGGGCGCGACTGGCCGGCGTCGTCCACGGCGCTGAGTAGATAGCCCCCCGAGCCAGTCTCGTAGTGGAAGGGTCGGCGGGCCGGATCTCGCAGGTAGCTCCGGTCGACGAGGCCCGCCTCCACGAGCTCCTCCAGGGTCTGGGGAGGCGCACCGTACGTCGACTTCCAAGCGTGGATCGCCTGGTCGAGTCGGGCCAGGCGCGACCAGGTGACGCCGTCGATCACCAGGTCCCAGCTCTCCTCGACCACCGGGGGCCGACCGCTCACGAGAAACGGCGAGCCGAGTCGGGCCAGCAGACCGGCCGCCGCGAGCAGGACCACCAGGGCCGCCACCGCGTAGCCGGGCATCGAGGAGGCCCGGGCCTTCGCCTCCCCTTCCTCCAGGGCCGGCGTCTCCCCCCGCCCCTCGGGGGCGATCAGGTTCCGATTCAGGAAGTCGAACAGCGTCCGGCAGACCTCGAACTCGCCGACGCCGGCGGCATCGATGATCGCCTGGACCGTCCGCTCGCCGTCCACTCTCCGGAACACGCGGTCCTCGTCCGGGGTCAGGCAGATGCGACCGGACGCCGCCGGAGCTCCCCGACGGAACTCGCCGGAGTCGTCGGGACCCGGGGCGCCCACCTCGATGAGCATGGGATCGACCACGGGCCGGAAGACGATGTCGAACGAGGGGATCTTCTTCTCGATGATGGGCCACTCGTCCACCATGCGGATCCCTTCCATCAGGATGAAATCCGCGCTCATGGGAGCGAAGTTCTCGCGGTCGTAGTCGACGCTGTCGGACGGGCTGAACTGGTAGCGTCCGTCGCGCCAGCGGAAGACGCGAAAGACGATCTGGGAGACCTGCACCTGCAGCGCGTCGCGGAGATCCTTCGCCGTGATGACGCTTCCGCTGGACAGGATGTGGCCCAGGCGCTGGAGCGTCTGCTCCTGGACCTCGAGCGCCTCCTCCAGGCGCATCCGGCTGAGCTTGCCCTGCTTGACGAGGACGTTGCCGAGGCGATCCTCGAGCCGGCGGGCCGAGGAGTCGGCCATCACCACCATCCCGTTCTCGAAGGTGACGGTGACGGTCTCGTCGCTCTTCTCGTTGGTGAGGGTGAGGTTGCCGGTCTTCCGCTGCAGCCCGATGAGCTGGAAGATATCGGGCAGCCCGAAGTCCTTGATCGTCCCCTCGAGAGCCATTCCGCTCTACCCTCCCTGGCCCGCCCGGAGACGCCGGCTCTTGCTCCCCTTGGGCAGCCCCACGTCGAACTCGGGCCGGAGGCGGTTCGCCAGCACCCAGATCACCACCAGGGTCGCTCCGAGCAGCACCCACCACCACGGCGGCGTCAGGCGTGACGAGACCTCGGTCAGGGGCATCACGTGCATGATCACCAATCCGGCAATCACCGAGTACCACGCGGTCACCAGCGCCACCCCGAGGAAGGTCTGTCGAGCGTAGAGATGGCCCGCCCCGGGGGAGACGACCGACAGCACGCGGAAGAGCCGGGAGCGCCGCGCCTCCCGGGCCTGCACGTCCTGCATCTTGCGATTCCGGGCCGGGCCCGAGACCCCGTCTCGCACCACGAAGAGGTGGTGACACTGGGAGCACAGCTCACCCACGACGTTGCCCAGATGGCAGTGGCGGCAGAACGGAGTCCCGCACCGGGAGCAGTGAACGGTGAAGGCCTTGCTCCCACGCAGCAGGCTCACCCCGAGGGCCACGAGGACCAGGATGAGGGCGGCGGCGGTGAAGCGATTCGCCAGCGAGCCCAGGCCAACCGGGGCCCCCGGGGCCACTCCGCCGGCCCACACGTTGCGCGCCCCCACTCCGTCGCCGACGCCGGCGAACTTCGTCCAGACGTCGTCGCCGGACAGGCCCATGTCCACGACCGCGTAGTCGCCCGACTCGTACTTCCACCGGTCGTACGCGGCAACCCGGCTCGCGGCCAGACGATCGGCGTTGGCCTTGGCCTCGTTGAAGGCCTGGTACTCGAACTTCTCCAGATGCGCAATGGAGAGGTTGTAGAACGAGGTCGCGGCCACCTCGGGCGCGCCCCCGGCCTCGGCACCCTCGCGGTAGCGCTCCAGGGCCGACTCGTACCGTCCGTGGGCGAACTCCAGGTTGGCCAGATTGTTGCGCGCCACCGCGTCGGCCGGGTCTCGGGTCAGCAGCTCTCGATACAAAGCGGCGGCGCTGTCGACCCGGCCCGAGCGGCGCCACGCCGAGCCAAGGAGATACGCCAGGTCCCGGTCCTCGGGATCCGCGATCGCCGCGGCCTCCAGCACGGCCGCCTCTCGCGGGTCCGGCTCGCCTTCCACCGCCGCGACCGCAGCTCGATAGAGAGGGTTCCGCGCCGTGACCTCCCACCGCTCGATCATCTCCAGCGCCGGCCCCACGGCGAGGGTGCCCGCCAGCGCGGCCACCGACACGAGCTTCTCGGCGCGGCTGAAGTAGGGAAACAGGATGGCGAGCCACCACAACGGAAGCCATCCCCACCCCTGGAACGCGGCCAGCGGAAGCAGGACCGCGAGGAGGAACAGGGCGAGCGACGCCGAGCGGCTCTGGGACGGGCCGAGCCACTCCTCGAGGTCGTGCCACAGCAGTCCCCCATGCCGGATCAGGAGGGTCAGGGACAGGGCCCACAACACCAGGAAGGCGGCGAGCAGCCCCCCCGCGACGAGCAGCACCGAGGACCGCAGCTGACCCCGAGCGGTGGAAAGGAACGCCACCAGTCCCGAGGCCATGGCCTCCAGGCTCGGGACCACTCCGAGCGGCCCCCCCTTCAGCAGGACCGAGGCCCGACCGCACTGCCCGTCGGGCAGGCCCGGCGCCAGCTCGACGGCTCGGCCGAAGGCCGTCTCGGCCTCGTCGCGTGCGCCGGCGTCCAGGTGGGCGACTCCTCGTGCGACCAGGCCCAGGCCGATCGTCTCGAGGGTGTCGATGTTGCGCTCGATCCGCAGACGGCGGATCTCCCCGAGCAGGCGGCCCGCTTCCTCCAGATCCCCCGCCACCTCGGCCCGGACCGAGCGGTTCCACAGGTCCTCGACGGAGGCGCTCGGGCTCGCGCGCCTCGACCTCGAGGGCGGCGGCGCGACCGCCGCGGCCGGCGGGCGTACCGCCACTCCATTCGGTGCGGCCGGGGAGGTCGGGGGCGCCGGAGCATCCGCCTGCACGACCATGAGGAGCGCGAGAAGCCCGACGCCGGGGGACAGGCTCACGACCCGCCTGCCCGCGACCTCTCGACGTAGGCCATTCGCAGCTGGTAGAGCAGACCCTCGAGGACCTCGTCCTCCTGGTCGGTCCGCCGTCCCTCGGTCTTCCCCTTCAGCATCTCGAGGATGGAGATGATCGAGCGCGCCCCGGCCAGGGCTTCGCCGGCATCGGTGCCCTCGGGCAGCCCCTGCCCACTCAGCAGCATGCCGGCCTGGGCACCGAGAGAGAGAAGGAACTGGCCAAAGTCCGCGGGACCAGCGCCAGCCGCTTCCCCACCGCCCGGGTCGGGCGTCGTCGAAGAAGACCCGGGCGGGGCCTCGGCGGGAGCAGAGCCCACCGGCCGGTCGTCCTCGGGATCCGTCGCCGGGGGGGAGAGCTCGTGGTCCGCTCCCGCCGCCGCGGCCGTGGAAGACGCCTCGCCCGACGACTCGCCGGCGTCGACCGGCTTCTCCGGCTCCTCACGCACCTGACCTTCGGGCGTGAAGTGCCTCCGGTCCTTGACGGTGAAAGACTTCTTGCTCTCGCTCATCCAGTCGCAGGCCAGCCCAGTGTCGTCGCCCGAGGGAAGCCCCTTTCCCCCGCCGCACAGCCGGCAAATGTTAGCACGATCAGCGGATCCGTCGCTCCAGGGCCTCGCTGGCCGCCCGCACCCAGACCCGCCTTCCGTCGGTCGCCACGTCGACCTGCCCGTCGCGATCGGTCCGCAGGAAGAGCGCGCCGGCCTCTCGGTAGCGCTCCACCACCGACCGGTGGGGGTAGCCAAAGGGGTTCCGCGCTCCGAGGGACGCCACCGCGAGACGCGGCCGGGTCGCGCGGACGAGGTGGGGCCGGGAGCTGGTACGGCTGCCGTGGTGCGGGACCTTCACCACCGCGGCGGGGGGCAGGAGGAGCCGGTCCTCCACGACGCCCTCGACGTCGCCCGGGAGCAGAAACGCCACCGCCCCCAGCCGGGCGACCAGGACCACCGAGTCCTCGTTGCGAGAGCGGCGGAGCGGACGGCTCGGGGGCGGGGGCCCCAGCACCCTCAGCTCGACGCCGTCCCAGTCCAGGGCCGCTCCGCGCACCAGGGTCCGACGGCCCACCCCGGCCTTCCGGAGGGTCCGGTCGAGACGGAGCCATCCCGGGTCCTCGAGCGCGGCGGGACCCGCCCAGACCTCGTCCACGTGGAAGGCGCGCAGGAGGAATGGGGCCCCGCCGACGTGGTCGCCGTGGGCGTGGGTCAGGAGCAGGGCGTCGAGACGCCGGATCCCGGACCGCCAGAGCACCGGCGCCACCCGTCGCTCACCGACGTCGAAGCGGGGATTCCAGGATCCGCCGGTGTCGACGAGAAGCACGCGTCCCGACGGCGAGCGCAGCAGAAGGCTGTCGCCCTGCCCCACGTCGAGGACGCTCAGATGCAGCCGGCCGTCTCCGGTCAGGGGAGACGGGCCCGCGAGCAGGCCGAGGTGGCTCACCACCAGGAGCCCCAGCCCCCGTCCGCGCCGCCCGCGGACGAGGAGGGTCAGCGCGGCAACGTGGAGGCCCACCACGACCAGCGTGGGCGCCGCGACCCGGACGTCGAGCCACGGGCCCAGCGGGCCGAGGTCGCCGGACCTCCGCAGGGCGTGGGCGGCGATCCAGGCCACGTCGGCGGCGAGGGAGCCCAGCACCGGCACCGGCGCCAGCGCAAGCGTGCCCAGGCCCGCCAGCAGAACTGCACCGGACAGCGGCACCGCGGCCAGGTTCAGGAAGAGGGCGCCGGGAGCCAGACGATGGAACTGGAGGGCGAGGAGCGGCGAGAGAACCGCCTGAGCCGCCACCGAGGCCACGAGGGCGAGATCCGCCCGCAGCGGCAGAGCCGGCACACCGCGGGCCAGTGGCCTCACGAGGAGGATGATGCCGAGCGTCGCCCCGAAGGACAGCTGAAAGCCCACGTCCCACGCGTACGCCGGCCGCAGGACCAGCAGGGCCAGGGCCGCCAGCCCCAGGGTGTTGGCGGCGTCGCCGGCGAGGTCGAACGCCCGCCCGGCCAGGACCGCCGAGGCCATCAGGGCGGCCCGGACGATCGGCACGTCGCCTCCCACCAGCAGGGCGTAGAACCAGACCGCCCCGCTGGTGAGGACTGCCTCCAGGCCCGGCCCGACCCGCAGCCAGCGAAGCCCCCCGACGATGAGCCCGGCCACGAGGGCCACCTGGGCCCCCGACAACGCCAGCACGTGGTAGGTGCCCGAGGCCCGGAACGCCTCGGCCGTCTCCTCGTCGAGCTCGGAGCGGTCCCCCAGGACCATGGCCAGGACGAGGCCCCGCTCGGGTCCCGGCAGGAGCGCCGCCATCAGGGTGGCCCGCAAGCGTCGGCGAACCCGCGCGGTGAGCCCCCGGATCGGACCGCCGGCCCCTTCTTCGCGCCGCTCCAGCAGCCGGGCCGTCTTGCAGTACCCGCGGGCGACCACTCCCCGACGCACGCCGACGGTCCGCTCGGCCGGGCGGAGGGTGGTCCAGACCGCCACCCGGTCGCCGTCGGTCAAGGCCGGCAGGTCGGTGTGCCCGCCCACCTCGATCCGGACCCGGCCCCGCCAGGCCTCGTTTCGTCCCCGGGCCCCGACCTCCTCGACGTCGAGGGTCACACCCAGGCGCCCGTCCCGCGGACGCGCGTCGCCGCGCACGACACCGGTGAGTCGAACCGGGTACGATCCCCACTCGTCGGCAACGACCGCCTGCCTCAAGGCGCCGTCCTGGAAGCGCAGCGCCTCCACCTCCGCGGCGGCGGCCCCGAGAGCGAAGGCGGCCGCCCCCAGCGCGAGCCCGGCCGCCGCGGGCCGTGCCGCGAGGGCCAGGGCCAGGAGCCCCACCACGAGAGCCCCGAGCACCAGGGCCTCGGCGGTGCTGCCCCCGGTGTCGGCGGTGAGACCGCCGGCGCCGAAGAGCGCCGCGAGGGCCAGCAGGGGACGACGCATGGCCGCTCAGGCTAGGACGTGCACCCCCTCCCCGGGCGGCCCTCCAGGACGGTTCCGCGACTGTCACAGAGCGGCCGGCTCAGGCCGGGCGCAGCCGGACCACCGTCTCGAGATGGAACGTGTCGGGAAACAGGTCGAACAGCCGCACGGTGTCGGGGCGGTAGCCCCGGGCCGCGAAGCGGGCGAGGTCCCGCCCGAGGGTGGGCGGATCACACGACACGTAGACCACCGCCGCCGGACGGCGGTCGGCCACGAGGGCCACCACCTCCTTCTCCAGCCCGGTCCGCGGGGGGTCCAGCACGATGCGCTCCCCCGGCTCGGGGCGTGTCGCCGCCAGCGCCTGGCGCACGTCCGTGGGCACGATCCGTACCCCTTCGAGACGATTGCGACGCACGTTCGCCCGGGCGTCCTCGACCGCGGTCAGGGCGCGCTCCACCGCCACGACCTCTCCCCCGTCGCGAGCGGCGAGAGGAAGGGCAAACAGCCCCACGCCGGCATAGAGATCGAGGACCCGGCCCTTCCCGGGGAGCAGGCCAGAGACGGTGCTCGCGAGAGACTCGTAGAGGAAGCGGTTGGCCTGGAAGAACGAGCGCACGTGCACCCGCAGCGTCAGGGGGCCCACGTTCATCTCGACGAAGGGGGTCCCCTGGAGCCAGTGGAGGCGGCCGCGGCCCACCTCCACACCGAGGCCGGTGAGGCGCTCCGGCGGAGAGGCACGCAGGAGCGCCGTCGCCTGGCGCGGGGCCAGCGTCGTGGTCACGGCGGCGACCCGGGCCCCGCCGTCCGGGGACTCGAGCAGGTCGATCCCGTTCACCCGGGCCCCCAGCTTCGGGTTCTCGGTGAGCAGGGTCCGGAGCTCGACCCACGCCTCGTTCGTTCCCTCCGAGAGCTGGAGGCACCTCTCGAGGTCCACGACTCGCCGCGTTCCTTCCTCCCGCAGCCCGAGGCGCAGCCCATCCCTCCCGGCGGCGACGTGGAGGCTCGCCCGCAGGCGCCAGCCCTCTTCCGGAGAGGAGTGGACCGCTATCGGTCCTTCCCAGGGCGCTCCCGCCCGGAGGAGGGACTCGCGCAGGACGCCCTCCTTCGCGGCGAGCTGGGCCTCGTAGCCGAGGTCCTGGTACACGCAGCCACCACAGCGGGGCACGTACGGACAGGGAGCCGTCCGCCGTCCGGCGGCCGGGACGAGAATCTCCGCGAGGCTCGCCTCGGCCCAACCCGCGTGCACCTCGCCCACACGCGCTCGCACCCGGTCCCCCGCGTGGGCCCGGGGAACGAAGACGACTCGTCCCCCCACCCGGGCCAGGCCCCTCCCCCGATAGACCGCCTTCTCGATGGTGGCCTCGATCGCCTGCCCGGTGCGGAGGTCCCCCGCCGGCCTCTCCTCCTCTGCCGTCACTCGGCCTTCTCCTCTCCCGAGGCGAGGTGGAAGAGGCTGAGGCGCGGCAGCCCGTGGGCCTCGAGGAGCCGACGGGTGATGGACTCCTGTCGCAGCTGCTCGAGGACCCGCGGTGGCATCCGCTCCCGGTAGGGCTCCAGAGACTGCTCGACCTCCGCCTCCATCGCTGCCAGCTGCGCCGGCCCGGCATCGTCGCGGATCGCCTCGACCAGCCGGTCCTCGAGGCCCGACAGCCAGCCCGTCAGCTCGTCCAGCCGCACCTCTCGCCGGCCCCGGGCCCGGAGCGCGGCGGCGAGGACGGCGGCGGTCTTCGACGCCCGGGGCCCCGTCGTCCCCTTCGCCCGCTCCAGATCGTCTGCGAAGCCCTCGAGCGCGGCGGACACGTCGAGGCCCGGGTCCCGGCCCAGGCTCAGGGCCCGCTCCCAACGCTCCCGGGCCGCCTCCACCTCCTGCGTGCAGTAGGAGAGGCTCCGCACCTTGCGGTCGCGGCTCCACCCGTGGGCGTGGGCGTCGAGGGCATCACGGATGCCGCGCAGGACGACCCGCAGCGGCAGGCCCGCGGTCCGCCACTTCCGGACGAGGTGCCAGTCGGCATTGGAGAGGATGAGGGGGTCGCCCCTGCGCGAGACGAAGTACTCCTCGACGGCCTGGTAGTAGGCGGCCTCGGGGTCGGGGCCGGGGGGGCCGTTCACCGGGTCGGCTCTCGGTTCCGCTCCCAGATCAGGCGCAATCCGGTCAGGGTGAGCACCGGGTCGACCGCCTCGATCGAGGGGATCTCCACCGCCAGCATCTCCGCCAGCCCCCCGGTGGCCACCACCCGGACCGCCTCACCCAGCTCGGCCCGGATCCGGGCAATGATGCCCTCACACATTGCGGCGTATCCGAAGTACAACCCGGCCTGCATGGAGGCGACGGTGCTGCGTCCGATCACCTGGCCGGGGTTCCCCACGTCGACCCGCGGCAGCCGGGCCGCCCGCTGGAAGAGCGCGTCCGCGCTGATCCCGATCCCCGGGCAGATCACTCCCCCGGCGTACTCGCCGCGCCTCGTGATCACGTCGAAGGTCGTGGCCGTCCCGAAGTCCACCACCACCACCGGTCCCCCGTAGCCGGCGAACGCCGCGACGCCGTTGAGGATCCGGTCCGCGCCCACGTCCCCGGGGGGCTCGTAGAGGATCGGCATCCCCGTCTTCACCCCGGGCTCCACCAGCAGGGGCTCGTGGCCGAGGTACTGCCGCGCGAGGGCTACCAGCACCGGGGTCAGCGGCGGGACCACGCTGGCCAGGGCCACGCCGTCGATGCGATCCGGGTCGACGCCCGAGCCCTGGAAGAGGTTGCGCACCAGGATGCCGTACTCGTCGGCGGTCTGAGCCCGGCGGGTCGTGAGCCGCCAGTGGACGCGCAGCTCGGTCTGGTCGAACACGCCGAGGACGGTGTTCGTGTTGCCGACGTCCACGGTGAGAAGCATCTCGTTCTCCGCCTCAGGTGTCGCGCGAGTCCGATCCCGTCGGCCTCAGCCGTCTGACCTCACCGGACAGCACTCTCTGAACGCCGCCCTCCTCCCGGTCCACGAGGAGCGCTCCCGTCTCGTCCACGTCACGGAGGGTCCCGCGAAGCACGCCCTGGGCGGTGTGCACCTCGACCGGCCTTCCCCACCAGGGGATCGCGCACGCGCGCCACGCGTCGACCACCCGGGATGGGCGACCTTCCAGGGCATCGTACCAGACCGACAGCCGGGCCAGGACCCCCGCCGCAACCTCTTCCACCGCCGGCGTCCGGTCGGCCTCGAGGTGCAGCGACGTCGCCGTCTCCGCCAGGGGCCCGAGGGAGGTCTGGTCCACTGCGACGTTGACCCCCACGCCGACGACCACCCAGTCCACGCCCCGGGACGACGACGAGCTCTCGGTGAGGACGCCCGCCAGCTTCGCGCCTCCCACGAGGACGTCGTTCGGCCACTTGACCCGGGCCTCCACCCCGTACTCCCCCGCCACCTCCGCCACCGCCACCCCGGCGGCGAGAGGGACGAAGCCCACCTCCTCGAAGCGCGGCCGCAGCAGAACGGAGAGATAGAGACCGCCCGGCGGCGAGGTCCAGGCGCGACCCTCCCGGCCACGCCCGCCGGTCTGGGTGTCCGCCAGCACCGCGGCCCACTCTGGGCTGCCGCCGCGAGCCCTCGCCTTGAGGACGTCGTTGGTGGAGCCCAGCTTCGGGTGCCACTCGAGGGGGGCCGGCCACGCCGCGCCGCGGGTGAGCAGCGCCCGGCGCAGACGCGCCTCGCGGTCCATCAGTCCCGGGGCCGGGGCTCGGCGAGCTCGATCTCGACGACCTCGAACGAGCCGTCGGCGAGCCCCTTCCGCACCTCCAGGATCTCGCCCTCGGCCCGGGCCGCCGCCGCGAGGTCTCCGAGGCACGGCGCCACGAGGCGCACGGTGGTCGGGCTCGCCGCCACGCGGAGGCGAGAGAGGTGGCGTCCGACCGTCCCCCCGGCTGCGCTCTTGCCCTTGCGCACCGCCTCGAGGAAGGCGCAGCCGGCGGTGAAGGCCGCTCCCCGGCCCTCGACCGGGGCGAGCCCGGCGAAGTCGGCTCCCGACGGCCACGGCGCACGGTGGATGCTGGGGGCGTCCTCGGTCCGGGCAAAGCCCCAGGACCACGTCTCCTCGGTCACGTAGGGAAGGTAGGGGGCCAGCAGGCGGAGGAGGACCTTCAGCCCCAGCTGCAGCGCCGCCACCGCGGAGGCCCGGCCCTCGGGATCCGTTTCGGAGCGCGCCCGGCTCTTCACCATCTCCACGTAGGTGTCGGTGAAGCCTCCCCAGAAGAAACGCTCGACGGCGTCGAGGGCGGCCGCATACTCGAGGGCCTCGAGGAAGGTCGAGGTCTTCTCCACCGTCTCCTCGAGGCGCGCGAGGAAGCTCAGGTCGAGAGAGTGGACAATGTCGCCCTCCGGGGCGCTCTGCGACAGCACGAACTTCGAGGCGTTGAAGACCTTCGTCACCAACCGGCGACCCACCTTCAGGACCTTCTCGTCGAAGGCCGTGTCGGTTCCCAGGCGGGCCGAGAGAGACCAGTAGCGGACCGCGTCGGAGCCGTACTGATCGAGCAGGTGCATCGGCGTCACCACGTTGCCCTTGCTCTTGGACATCTTCTTGCGGTCGGGGTCCAGCACCCATCCGGAGATGGCCACGTGGTGCCAGGGGATCGTCTCCTCGTGCAGCCAGGCCTTGGCAATGGTGTAGAAGGCCCAGGTGCGGATGATCTCGTGGCTCTGGGGCCGGAGGTCCATGGGGAACAGACGGCGGTGGCGTTCCGGCCTCTCCACCCACCCGGTGGCGATCTGCGGGGTGAGGGATGACGTGAACCACGTGTCGAAGATGTCCGGCTCGGCGGTGAATCCCCCGGGCTGGTCCCTCTGCCCCTCGTCGTAGCCGGCGGGAACGTCAGTCACCGGGTCGACGGGAAGTGCTCCCTCCTCGGCGAGGATCGGACGGGAGTAGTCTCGCGAGCCGTCCTCCCGCAGGGGATACCACACCGGAAAAGGCACCCCGAAGTAGCGCTGGCGGCTGATGCACCAGTCCAGCTGGAGGTTCTCCGTCCAGTTCCGGAAGCGCAGCCTCATGAAGTCGGGATGCCAGGCGATGCGCTCCCCGGCGTCGATGAGCTCCTGGCGCCGGTCGAGGAGGCGCACGAACCACTGACGGCTCGAGACGAACTCGAGGGGCCGGTCGCCCTTCTCGTAGAACTTCACCGGGTGCTCGATGGGCTCCGGCTCTCCCACCAGCGGCGCCTCGTCCCCGTCGTGGGCCCGGCCCTCGGGCTCGCGCAGCTTCTCGACGATCGTCTTCTGGGCCTCGCGCACCGTGCGGCCGGAAAGCTCGCCGTAGTAGCGGTTGGCGGCCCCCGCGTCCAGGCTCGGGAAGGCGTCGGTGCCGAACTCCACCTCCGCCAGCCGTCCGTTGCGGCCCACGACCTGCCGGAGGGGCAGGCCCTCCTCGCGCCACCACTGCACGTCGGTGGCGTCTCCGAAGGTGCAGACCATCAGGATCCCCGTCCCCTTCTCCCGGTCCACGAGGGGACTCGGAAAGATGGGCACCGGCACCCGGAACAGCGGTGTGATCGCCCGACGCCCGAAAAGCTCCCGGTAGCGCTCGTCCTCGGGGTGGGCGGCGACGGCCACGCACGCGGGAAGTAGCTCGGGGCGCGTCGTGGCGATGACGAACGACCCGCCACCCTCCACCCCGAAGCGCACGTTGTGGAAGGCCCCCCGCTTCGGCCGGTCCTCGACCTCGGCCTGGGCCACCGCGGTCCGGAAATCCACGTCCCACAGGGTCGGGGCTTCGACCTGGTACACGTGGCCCCGGCGGTGAAGATCGAGGAAGCTCCACTGGGCCAGGCGCCGGCTGTGGGCACTGATCGTGGAGTACTCGAGGGACCAGTCGATGGACAGCCCGAGCCGCCGCCAGAGGCCCTTGAAGGCCTGCTCGTCCTCCGCGGTCAGGGCCAGGCAGAGCTCGATGAAGTTGGCCCGCGAGACCCGCCGCGCGGGCTCCTTCCGGGCCGCCTTGTCGGCCATGGGGAGCTCGAGGCCCGGCTCGTAGGGAACGCCCGGCTCACAACGAACGTGGTGGTAGTTCTGGACCCGACGCTCGGTCGGAAGCCCGTTGTCGTCCCATCCCATCGGGTAGAAGACGTTCTTCCCCCGCATCCGCTGGAACCGCGCGAGCACGTCGGTCTGGGTGTAGCTGAAGACGTGTCCCACATGGAGCGAGCCGGAGACCGTGGGGGGCGGGGTGTCGATGACGTAGCGAGGGCCCTCGCTCGACGGGTCGAACGCGTGGAGGCCGCTCTCGGTCCACACGCGCTCCCATTTCGCTTCCTCTTCCCCGGAATCGAAGTGGCTGCTCAGGGTACTCGGGTCGATGCTGATGGTCATGGGAGGATCATTATATTGAAGCCTCGAACTCCAGGAATCCCGGAGTGGTCAGGTCGCGGTGACACCCCGCATCGCTCCCCCCGCCCGACCCGCGTCCTCCACGGCGCCAGGGAGGCGCAGGGCCAGGCACTCAGGATCAGGAGCTCAGAGGCCGTCGTCCGCGAGCCCCAAGGGGGTCAGGTCGTGAGAACACCCCGCCTCACCCCTCTCGCGCCGGCCCTTCTCCCCCCACTCCCTCTCCCCCGCTTCCACTCCATTCCCCTCAACAGACCTGACCCCAGTGTAACGACACTCCGCGGCGGTCTGGACTCTCGGGAGTGGGCGGAACGCCCTAGAGCTTCTGAAGCTCGTCCTTCAGCCGCTCGATCTCCTGCTTGATCAGGGCCTCGGCCAGATCCGGGATCACCTCCCAGGCGATCTCGCGCACGACCTTGTCCGACACCTGCGCGACGACACGCTGGGCGATCTTCTCGACCATGTCCACCGGCACCGGAACGGAGGCCGCCTCCGACGGCGAGAGGGGCCGCTCTTCCGTCTCGCCCCCGGTCTCCACGTCCGCGAAGGATTCGACGACATCCTCCCGGCCCGGTCCCTCGACGACCTCGGCGACGATGGGCTCGTCCGGAGCCGCCGGCGCCTCGGGCTCGGGCGGAGGCTCGGGCGCCCCCTCTCGCTCCCCGGGGAGCGGCGCCGGCTCCGCGAAGAGGGGCTCGGGCTCCAGCTCCGGAGTCGACTCCAGCTCCGGGCTTCTCTCGGGCTCCGATGCGAACGAGCTCGGCGGCTCGGGCTCCAGCTCGGGAGGAGCCGGCTCCAGCTCGAAGACCGGCGTTGGGGCGGTCTCCGTTTCGGCAGCAGGCTCGGGCTCAGCACCGGCGGGCGCCTCGACCTCTCTCACGCTGGGAGGGCCGGGCTCGAGGTCCAACGAGGGCTCGGGGCGGAGCTCCGGCGTGGATCCGGCTTCGGGCTCCGCCTCGGGCTGAAGCGGCGGCAGGGTCGTCTCCGGTCGATCCGCCGTCGAGGGGCTCGCGAATGCCACCGGTCGGATCGGTTCGAACACGGGCTCGGGCGGGCCAACGCTCTCCTCGGCCGGCGGCGACTCGGGCTCGGGCGGGCCCGCGGTCTCCTCGACCGGCGGCGACTCCAGCGCGGACCGTTCAAAGGGCTCGAAGACCGGAGGAGCCGCCGGCTCGGGCGGAGGCACTGCCTCGAACGCGTGTGGCGCTTCTGGCTCCGGGGGTGGGGCTGGCTCGGGCACCGGCGGGGCCACCGGCTCGGGCGCCGAAGGCAACTCGTACACCGGCGGCACGCCGGGCGCGGACGGGCCCTCCGGCTCAAAGACCGGGGTCTCCGGTGGCGGCGGCGCGGCTTCTGGTTCCGGGGGCCGAGCCGCCTCGGGCACCGGCGGGGGCTCCGGCGGCCTTCTCGCCGGCTCGACCTCGAGGTCCGGCGGGGGCTCCCCGGAGTAGGCGCTGGGCGCCTCGAACGTTCTCGGGCCGTCCGGTTCACCCCCTACCGGCTCGAGGTCCGGCCCGGGCTCCGGCTCGGGCTCGAGCGGGGGCGGGGGCGCGACGGTCTCGAAGGTGGAGGACTCCACCGGCTCCTCCGACACCACACCGGCGGTGATCGGCGCCTGGGTGTCCGAGCCTGTGGTGGCCACCCCGAAGTCGGCGTCCTCCTCGAGGACCTCCTCGAAGGCCGCACCGGTCTCCTCGGCCAGATCAGGCGGCGCGGGAGGCTCGGGTGCACCCCCCGTTTCGGGCGGGGCTTCCACCGGGGGCGCGGGCTGCTCCGACCAGGGCGCCTGCCCGGCGGTGAACATCACCGTCGAGGCGGAATCGGGTTCTTCCGGCTCGGGCGGGACCACCCGCGTCTCGCCGGTCAGGGTGGCGAGCTCCTCCTGCGACACCGGGGCCAGCGGCTCCGCCGCGGTCCCGGGCTCCGCTGAATAGGCCTCGTCGCCGGCGCTGAAGGCCTCGAACGGCTGCTCGGGGATCAGGCTCGCGCCCAGCGGTGGTGCCGTCTCCGAGGCGGCCGGGGGGACGGCGGGCGGCACCTCGGCGAGTGGGGGGGGACCGCTGTCCCGCGACTCGGCCGCCGGCGCCTCCGGGGAATCCGCTGGCGAAACGACCGCCTGGGGCGCGGTGACGCCGAGATCGGTGATGCCCGGAGACACGCCCACGGACGGCGGCGCCGACGCCCGGCTCAGCAGGTCCTTGACCTTCGCGATCAGCGTCTCGGGCTCGAACGGCTTGGCCAGGAACCCGTCCGAGCCGACGCGCTCCGCGCGCTCCTGATCGAACGGCTCGAAAGCCCCGGTGAGAAGCAGCACGGGTACGTGGGAGAACGCTTCGCTGTTCTTCACGTACTCGCAGACCTCGTACCCATCCTTCTCCGGCATGATGATGTCGCAGAGCACGACGTCGGGCTGCACATCGTTCAGCTTCTCGAGGGCGAGGCGGCCGTTCCCGACGGTCACGACGTCGAAGTCCTCGTCCGAGAAGGTCAGCTCGATGACCTTCTGAATCGTGATGCTGTCGTCGGCGAGCAGGATCTTCTTGCCCATCGCCTTTACAGACCCCCCAAGCCCTTGCGGACCGTCAGGCGCACCATCGGTTGTCCGCGGGCGCTCGGCGAACGGCCCGCGGAGTGCAGCAGGCTGAGGATAGAACGCCGTTCCTCATATGTCAACGAGATTATGAGCCGTGAGGCCTCAAGCTCGCTCGGCATCGAGCCTTTCCACTGCCCGGACCACCTCCTCAGTCGACGTTCCGGGCAGGAAGACCTCGGCCACCCCGAGGGCCTTCAGCTCCGGGATGTCCTGGGTCGGGATGATCCCCCCCACGAAGACCGTGACCTCCTCCATCTGGCGCTCGCGGACCAGCTCCAGCACGCGTCGACAGATGGGCAGGTGAGCGCCGGAGAGGATGCTCAGCCCGATGATGTCGGCATCCTCCTGAACGGCCGCGGCCACGATCTGCTCGGGGGTCTGCCGCAGCCCCGTGTAGATGACCTCCATCCCCGCATCGCGCAGCGCGCGGGCCACGACCTTCGCCCCTCGATCGTGCCCGTCGAGGCCAGGCTTGGCGATGAGCACTCGCCGACTCCGAGCCGTCTCGTTCATGCCGCGATGATATCGGAAGGGGTCAGGTCTTGCATATCGCATCCCGACGCCCGCAAGCCGCGTGACGCAAAACGCAAGACCTGACCCCGCTCTCCGTTTCTAGAACACCGGGGGCTCTTCGTACTCGCCGAAGACCTCGCGCAGGGCGTCACACATCTCGCCGAGCGTGGCGTAGGCCCGGGACGCCTCGATGATCGGGGGCATGAGGTTGTCCGCCCCCCGGGCCGCGTCCTTGAGGTCCTCGAGAGTACGGCGGACTCCGGCGTCGTCACGCCGTTCCCGGAGCGCCTTCACTCTCGCCGTGTGCTCCTTCTCCACCGCCTCGTCGATGTAGAGGATGGGGACCGGCTTCTCGTCCATGACGTAGTCGTTCACCCCGACGATCACCCGCTCCCGGCGCTCCACCTCCCGCTGGAAGCGGAACGCCGCCTCCTGGACCTCCCGCTGGGGGAAACCCCGCTCCACGGCCGTCACCATCCCGCCCAGCGCGTCGATCCGCCGGAAGTAGTCGAGGGCCTCGGCCTCGATCTCGTTCGTCAGCTTCTCCACGAGCCACGATCCCCCGAGGGGGTCCGCGGCGTTCGTGACTCCCGACTCGTGGGCAATCACCTGCTGCGTCCGGAGCGCGATCGTCGCCGCCTCCTCGGTGGGGAGCGACAGGGCTTCGTCGAGGGAGTTCGTGTGCAGCGACTGCGTCCCCCCGAGGACACCGGCGAGGGCCTGCAGGGCGGTTCTCACCACGTTGTTGTACGGCTGCTGGGCGGTGAGGCTCACCCCTGCGGTCTGGGTGTGGAAGCGCAGCATCCACGAGCGTGGGTTCTCCGCCCCGAACCGCTCCTTCATCGTCCGGGCCCAGATGCGGCGGGCGGCCCGGTACTTCGCGATCTCCTCGAAGAAATCGCTGTGGGAGTTGAAGAAGAAGCTCAGGCGCGGGGCAAAGCTGTCCACGTCCATCCCCGCGTCCACGCACCACTGCACGTACTCGATGCCGTCGCGCAGGGTGAAGGCCAGCTCCTGCGCCGCGGTAGCCCCCGCCTCCCTGATGTGGTAGCCGGAGATGGAGATGGTGTTCCACCTCGGCATCCGCTCGGTGCAGTACCGGATCATGTCCACGATGATCCGCATGCTCGGCCGTGGCGGGTAGATGAACTCCTTCTGGGCGATGAACTCCTTGAGGATGTCGTTCTGGATCGTCCCCGCCAGGACCTCCTCGCCCACTCCCTCCTTCTCACCGACGAGGATGTAGAAGGCGAGCAGCATCGCCGCCGGCGAGTTGATCGTCATCGACGTCGTCACCTGGTCGAGGGGGATGCCGTCGAACAGCGTCTCCATGTCCTCGAGGGAGGAGATCGCCACCCCGCACTTCCCCACCTCGCCGAGCGAGAGGGGATGATCGGGGTCCCGCCCCATGAGGGTGGGCAGGTCGAAGGCCACCGAGAGCCCGCTGCCCCCGTGCTCGAGCAGGTACTTGAAGCGCTCGTTGGTCTGGGACGCAGTGCCGAACCCCGCGAACTGCCGCATGGTCCAGAGCTTGCCCCGGTACATGGTCTCGTGGATCCCGCGGGTGAAGGGATACCGCCCCGGGTCCGGGGTGTCCCGGTCGTAGTCGACGTCGGCCACGTCGTCGGGCCTATAGAGGGGCGCAATGCGGCGACCGGAGATCGTCGTGTGCCGCTTCTCGGCCACGTCCGGAGGCGCCGGTGGTGCGCTCTCCTCGAGGACCTTCTTCATGCGGTGCTCTCCCGTGACAGAGGGATGGTGATGAGTCGATTCTAGCAGGGGTGAGGTTGGAGTCAGAGCCCGGGTCCCCGGCGCGGGGGGCATGGGGCAGGGAACACCGAGAAGCGTTTCGCCGGGCGAGGGGGGAGAGCACACGGAAGGGGTCAGGCCCCTTTCATTGCACCGCGAGCGAGAACGTCGGGGCGGCGCAACAAACGGGGCCAGACCCCGTACCAGGACGTCCAAGCGCGCAGGGCACGAGAGAACAGGAGAGCCAGAGAGCCAAGAACCAGAGCCCCGGGGCTCGAGAGCAGGGCGGAGAAAGCCCTCAGGGCTCGGGGGGCTTCTCCCGCGTCCGCAGCACCCGGGCCGGGACTCCAGCGGCGATGGCGCCGTCGGGAAGGTCCGAGGTCACGACGCCGTTGGCGCCGACCACCACGTTCGAGCCGAGCCTCACGCCGTCGAGGACCTTGGCTCCGGTGCCCAGCCACACGTTGTCGCCCAGGGCGATTCCCTCCGACGCGCGGGGCTGGTCGATCACCGCCACGTCGCCGCGCTCGAACTCGTGACCGCCTCCCACCAGGTACACGTAGGCCGCGAACAGACCGTGCCGGCCCACCGTGACCGTGGAGCCGGAGAATACCTCGCAGTGGAAGCCCAGGTTCGTGTGGTTCCCGAGGACGATGTCCCCGTCCTTGCACGAGAGGATCGTGGAGCGACCGAGGAAGACGCCGTCGCCGATGTCGATCCCCCGGTTGCCCGTCCCCTTGGCGTCCAGGACCACCAGGTCGTCGATGGTGACCCCGTCGCCGATGCGGATCTTCCCCGGGTGGCGCAGCACCACCCCCTGGCCGAAGACCACGCCCCGGCCCACCGCCCCCAGGAGCCACGGGTACATGACCTTGCGCAGGAGGAGCCCGAGGGCCCCGGGGACCCAGGAGGAGACGAGCACGACCAGCTCGTAGAGCACGAGCCGACCCAGGCTCCGGCTGCCGACCACGAGGTCCTGGTACTTCCGGAACGCCGATTGCCCGGAGGCCTCCATCGCCTCCTGGATGCCGATCTGCTGCCGTCCGGTCGTGCCCTCGCTGTCCATCGGCCCCGCACGAGTGCCGTCCATTCTTTTGCGGCCCTCGGGGCGCTACTGTAGCATGCGGTTCCGACCCATGAAGCGCGGCGCCCTCCTCGCGGTGAAGGTGACGGTGAGCCTGGTCCTCCTGGGCTACCTGTTCGCCACCAGCGACCTCCAGGCCCTCGAGGTGCGGGTGCGTACCGCCGACCTCCTGCTGCTCGTGGCCGCCGTCGGCTGCTACCTCGTCATGCTTGCCCTCGCCACCTGGCGATGGCAGCTGCTCCTCGAGGCGCTCGGCGTGGTCGCCCCCCTCCGACACCTCACCGCCTCCTACCTCGTGGCCACGTTCTTCAACAACTTCCTTCCCAGCAACATCGGGGGCGACATCGTTCGCGTCCGCGACGGCTCGCGGCTCACCGGCTCGACCACCTCGTCCCTCGCCGTCGTGGGCATCGACCGCATCCTCGGTCTGGGCGCCCTCTGGCTGCTCGCCGCCGTCGCCTTCGTCTTCGCCAGCCCCGACCTGAGGGAGCTTGCCGGAGCGCGAGCGGTCATCCTGGGCCTGGGCCTGGTGTTCGCCGTCCTCGGCACCGTCTTCTTCCGGCCCGGGATCGCCCGGCGCCTGATGGCGTTGTCTCGCCTCAACGCCATCGGCTGGGCCCGCGAGCGCTTCGAGGTGGTTCAGGCAGCGGTGCACAGCTACCGGGCCCAGGTGCGCACGGTGTGGCTGGCCTTTGCCGCCAGCCTGGCCCTCCAGGCACTGGTGGTCGTGTACTTCTTCGCCATCGCCCGGGCCCTCCGGATCCCCCTCTCGGCGTCCGCCGCCTTCCTCATGGTCCCGCTGTGCACGCTGCTCCAGGCCGTCCCGATCTCGTTCAACGGCTGGGGCCTGCGGGAGGGACTCTTCGCCCTGTACTTCTCCCAGGTCGGTCTCCCCCGGGAAAGCGCCCTCGCCTTCTCCCTCACGGGTGCCGGCCTCATCATCCTTCTGTCCCTCTCCGGCGCGGTCGTCTGGATGGCCCGCGGTCCCATCCCCGCGGCCGAGGAGCCGGCCGGCTCCTGAGCCCATGCCGGCCGGTGTCCTCCACGTCTGCGACAAGTTCGGGGTCCGGGGCTCCAGCATCCACGGGGTCTCCCGGCTCTTCTCGTGGTGGCTCCCCCGCTACGACGCCACCCGCTTCGAGGTGGGCCTCGTCGGGCTCAAGCACCCCGAGCCGGCCACCCAGTGGCTGGCGGACCAGGGCCTTCCCGTCCACCATCTGGGGCGGGGTCGCTTCGACCCCCGGATCCTCACGGACCTCGCCTCTCTCGCTCGTCGGCGCGGGACCCGCATCCTCCACGTTCACGGCTACGCCGCTGCCGACTTCGGGCGCCTGGCCGCCCGGCTGGCCGGGACGAAGCTCGTCCTCCACGAGCACTTTGCGGACCCGGCCATGCCCGCGTACCAGGGATTCGCGGACCGGGCCCTGGCTCCTCTCATCGACCACGCCATCGCGGTTAGCCACTCCACCCGCGACTTCCTGGTCCGGGAGCGGTTCGTCCCGCCCGACCGGGTGCGCCTCATCTGGAACGGCGCCCCCCTCGACGAGTTCGCCCCCGCGGGACCCGAGCGGGGGCGGGGGGTCCGCCGGGAGCTGGGCCTTCCCGAGGACGGGCTGGTGGTCGGGTCCATCGGTCGCCTGAACGCCCAGAAGGGCCACCGGTTCCTCATCGAGGCCGCGGCACCACTGTGCCGCCAGCGGAGCGACCTGCGCGTCCTCGTCGTGGGCGACGGCGATCTCATGGACGACCTGCAGCAGCAGGCCGCGGGGCTCGGGATCGCGGATCGGGTTCTCTTCGCCGGCCACCGCACGGACGTGCCTGACCTCCTCGCCGCGCTCGACGTCTTCTGCATCTCCTCGCTCTACGAGGGGACCCCCCTCGCCCTCTTCGAGGCCATGGCGGCCGGACGGGCGGTCGTCTCCACCGCCGTGGACGGGTGCCGTGAGGTGCTCGAGGACGGTGTCACCGGGCTCCTGGTCCCCCCCGGCGACGCCGCCGCCCTCGGGACGGCTCTCGACCGGGTGCTCGCCGACGCCGGCCTCCGCGAGACCCTCGGGCGGGAAGCCCTCGAGGCCTCCCGGGCCTACGACGTCGGGTCCAGCGTCGAGCAGATGGAGGCCCTCTACGACGAGCTGCTGGACGAGCGGGGAGGCTGACCCGATGGCGGGAAGGCTCGTTCGCAGCGTGAAGGAGGCCTGGGAGGTCCCCCGGGATCTCCTCCTCCGCCGCTATCCGCCCTTCGTCACCGGGGGGCCCCTTCCCCGGGGAGACATCCCGGTCTTCGTGCTGCACGGGGCCGAGCCTCGATCGCTGGAACGGCAGCTGCGGCACCTCCACGACAACGACTACCAGACCCTCACCGCCGACGAGTATGTGGGGGTCCTGCTCGGGAACCGTCCCGCGCCGGACCGTGCGGTGGTCCTTACCTTCGACGACGGGCGAGGCTCGGTCTGGAGCGTGGCCCACCCGCTGCTCAACCGCTTCGGGATGAAGGCGGTGGTCTTCCTGGTGCCGGGTCGCATGCGCTCGCGCCCGGGTCCACCCGCGCCCAACCTCTCGGACGTGGAGACCGGCCGCGCCGATCTCGCCGAGGTCATGCGCCGCGAGGAGGGACCGGGGGCGCTCCTGTCCTGGGAGGAGGTGGAGGCCCTCTCGAGATCCGGCCTCTTCGACTTCCAGAGCCACACCCTCACCCACGCCCGGGTCCACACCGGGCCCCGGCTCGAGGGCTTCGTGACCCCCCGGTCCCGTCGCGGCTACGACGCCTTCGACCAGCCCCTCGTCCGCGAGGGGGACCGCGATCTCCTGGGCGAAGAGGTTCCCCTGGGCACCCCGCTGTTCCACTCCGCGCCCCGCACCTCCGAGGTCCTTCGGTTCTTCGAGGACCCGGCGATCCGGCAACGCTGCGTGGGGACGGTGGAGGCCGAGGGCGAGTCCTTCTTCCGCCGCCCGGACTGGGAGACGACCCTGAGGAGGCGGCTGTCCCGCCGGCGGGTCCGCGGCCGCCTGGAGACCCGAGGGGAGCGGGCCGCCGCCATCGAGCGCGAGCTGGCGGAGTCGAGGCGACTCATCGAGGAACGCACCGGTCGGCCCGTCTTCCACCTGTGCTATCCGTGGCACGCGTCCGGGGCCACCGCCCGGGAACTGGCCCGGGCCGTGGGATACCGGGCCGCCTTCGGCGGCAAGGTTCCCGGGGTCCCGATCACCCGCTCCGGCGGTGACCTGCAGCAGATCGCCCGGCTGGGCGAGGACTACGTCGAGCTCCTCCCCGGAAGGAACCGGCGCACACTCCGCGAGGTCCTCCGACGCAAGTGGGGGCGCCGGTTCGGTCGCGGCGCGTAGTAACATCCGGGCCGAACGCCAGGAGGCCGCCGTGGACGACCTTGACGTAGTCGCGACTTCGGACAGCCGCCTGGCGCCGGTGTTGCCCCTGAAGGACGTGTCCCTCTTTCCGGGAGCCTCGCTCGCCCTCGTCCTCAGCCGTCCCCAGGCCATCTCCGCGGTGCGCCTGGCCGAGCGTTGCGACACCATGCTCCTCGCCCTCACCCAGCGCGATCCCGAGGCCCCCGAGGTCGGCCCCCGGGGCCTGCACACCCTGGGCACGCTCGGCACGATCCGCGAAGCTCTCGCCGTCTCGCCCCTCGAGCTCCGGCTCGAGGTCGACGGCGTGGCCCGCGCCCTGGCGAGAGAGCTCGTGGGCCCCCGGCTGATGATCGCGGAGGCGGTTCTTCAGCCCGAGGAGGACGTGGGCGACGAGGCTGGCCCGGCGGTGGAGGCCCTCGCGCGCTACCTTCACGCCCACCCGGACCTGCGCGGCTTCCTGGAGCAGCAACGCCGGGAGGCGGACTCCATGTCCTGGGTCAACCTCGCCTGCCAGCACCTCCCGATCACCGCCAGCGCGCGGCAGAAGCTCCTCGAGGCGAGTCCGGTGGAGCGGTGCCGGAAGATCAGTCGCGGCCTGGACGCCCTGCTCCGGAAGGAAGCGGCTCCTCGGCCAGGATGATCTGCACGAACGAGCCCAGATTCCTTCGGTCCCCGTCGGGCTCGCCGCCGTAGCGGGAGCTCAGCCGCAGCCGGAAGAGAGCGGTCCCGTAGTAGCCGAGGACGGGCGACGGGTGCTCCAGCACGACCTCGCGGGTGTGAAGCGGCCGCAGCACGAGCCGGTGCCGCTCGCGACCGAGGCGCACGGTCAGGATCTCGCCGGCCGGCCCGGCGGTCACGACAAGATGGATCGCCGGCGGTGGCGTGAGAGCCTGGATGACGACCTCGGCGTCGGCCCCGCCCTTCAGCCAGAACCCCTCCTCCTCGAACGAGGTCTCCTGGCCATAGGTGCCGTCGTCGAGGAACCAGAGGAAGTAGGACGGCGGGCTGCCGGGCGGCCGCCGGGCGGGATCGCCGCCCGGGGCGTTGAACGGGCGGTGCTTGCGCCAGACGTCGGTGAAGACCGAGAGATCGCCGAGCATGGTCAGCTCGGCCGGAAGCCGCCGGAAGACGGCGGTCGTGGTGTGCGCCCCGGGGGCGAGCGAGTGGCGCACTGGAGAGACGAGCACGGGCAGCAGGAGAACGCCGGTGATCGCCGCCGCCCCGACCGCCACCCAGAAGCTCCGACGCGCGGGGAGGATGAGAAGGCCCAGGGGGACGAGGTTCAGGAAGTAGCGGTTGCCGATCGTCCCCGCCCCGCCGTACCAGTTGTCGGGGATGATCAGGATGTAGGCGAGCCCCGAGGCCAGCAGCGTGAGGAGCCCCAGCCATCCCGCTCGCCCCCGCGGGCCGAGAACGAGGAAGGCGACCCCCGCCAGGACCACCCCGGGAAAGTAGGGCAGAGCCCCTCCAAAGCGCCCGACCCAGAAGTAGACGAGGTTCAGCACGAACGAGCGCCGCAGCTCCTGCTGGGACCGGGGCGGCGCCACCCGCTCCGTCCGCTTGTCCTCGTCGCGACCCTCCACGAGGGGTCCCAGGTGGTCGGTGGCCATCCAGACCCCGGCGGAGTCGAAGGTCACACCGGGATCGAAGGGGTAGCGGTCGTAGAAGGTCTTCCGCTCGCCGCCCTGGTAGTTGAGCTCGCCCGTGGCCAGCCAGGTGGCCCCGAAGCCCGCGGCCGCCACCGCGGCCACGATCGCCCCGCGCCTCGCCGAGACCAGGAGCCTCGGCCGCCAGTCCCCCCCTCGCAGCAGCGGGTCGAGGAGAAGGGGGAGAGCCAGGAGGGCGTTCGGCGGCTTCGAGTAGGCGGCCAGACCGATCAGGAGGGCGGCGAGGGTCGGACGGTCGCGCCGCCACGCGACGAGGCCTCCAGTCGCGAGGGCGAGGTTGAACAGCTCCGGGGTCATCCAGAGGAGGTACACGGGGACGACCCCGAGGACGAAGACGGCCAGCGTCCCCGCCAGGGCGTTCCCGGGAGTCCCGGCACGGCGCAGCTCCGCGTAGCCCAGCCCCAGGGCCAACACGAAGGCCAGCCCGTTGAGGACGAGGAGGCCCCGGTCCGCGCCGAAGACACGGACGAAGGGGGCCCCGGCCAGTGGGTAGACGAGGGCCTTCCCGTAGACCAGGCGTCCTTCCCCGTCCCCGCGGTCGGTGCGCTTGAGAAAGAGGCCCTGGGGGCCACCCGGGTACTCCGCGCGAGCGCGAGCGAGATCCTCCGGCCCGTATTCCAGGTCGAGGTCGAGGGCGAGGCTCTCGGCCATGGTGCGGTAGGTCGCGGCGTCGCTCCAGAACCGGCCGTCGGTCAGGAGGGCCAGCGGGCTGACCAGGACCAGGACCAGGGCGAGGCCGGAAACGACCCCGAGAACGAGGCGTGCCGCCCGGTCGGTCACGGGCCCGAAGCCGTGGCGAAGGGCGGGCCGAGCTCGAGCCGGATCTCGACGAACGCGCCCACCGCCCGCCCGTCGGGCAGCGACGCTCCCCGTCGAGAGCCGAGATGGAGGACGTGCAGGTAGGTGTCGTAGTACCGCAGCCCCCTCCCCACCGCCAGCTTGACCTCGCGCGTCTGCCCCGGACTCACCGAGACCCGGTGCGAGGACCACGCGCGCCGCACCGAGACCACGTCGCCCATGGGGCCGCCGCTCAGCCGCACGACGATCTGCCGCACCGGGGCGAGATCGAAGGCGCGCACCACCACCTCCGCCGGCTTCCCGGCGCGGAGCCAGAATCCCTGGCGCTCGCCGAACGTCTCCTTCCCGAACGTCCCGTTGTCCAGGAAGTAGAGGTTGTAGGCGTCGGGGTCGGCGTGACGGCCCGCGTTTCCGACGAAGCCGAAGGGCCTTTTCTTGCGCCAGCTCTCGGTGAACACCGAGAGGTCGTTGAGCATCGTCAGCTCGGCCGGCAGCAGGCGAAAGGGCCCCCGGGTGGCGTGGTCCCCGGGCCGGCGCGAGTGCTCGACGGGCGAGAGGAGGACGGGCGACAGGAAGACGCCGCACAGCGCCACCCCCCCGAGGGCCACTCCCCACTCCCGGCCCCGTGGCACCAGGAACAGGAAGGCGGGGAGGATGCTCAGGAAGTACCGGTTCCCCACCGTGCCCCCTCCGCCGTACCAGTTGTCGGGAATGATCCACATGTAGGCGAAGGCGGAGAGCAGGACCGCGACCAGGGCGAGCCCGCCGGCACGGGAGCGCGGTCCCACCAGCGCGAAGAGGAGGAGGGCCACCACCGCCCCTCCAAAGTAGGCGAGCGCTCCCCCGAACCGGCCAATCCAGTAGTAGCCGAGGTTCCACACGAGGGATTCCCAGATCTCCACCCGGGCCCGGGCCGGGCCGGTCCGCTCACTCGTGCCCTCGTCGTCCCGCTCGGCCACGAGGGGCCCGAGGCTCTCCGTCGTCATCCACTGGCCCGCGGCGTCGAAGGTGGTCCCCTGCTCGTCGAAGGGGAAGCGGTCGTAGAAGGTCTTGCGCTCACCCCCCTGGTAGTTGAGCTCCCCGGTGAACGCCACGTTCATGGCCAGGAGACCGGCGACGGTGAGCCCCATGACGACTCCGCGACGCGCGGACTCCTTGAGCCCGGCCCCGGCCCCCGGCCACCGCCCCGAGCGCCACCCCTCCACGAGGGGCTCGAAGCCGAGGGGAGCCGCCATCAGGAGGTTGGGCCACTTCACGTACCCCGCCAGGCCGAAGAAGGCCGCGGAGAGCAGCGGTCGCCCCGAGAACCAGGCCGCGAGGCCAGCGGTCACGAGGGCCAGGCCGAGCAGCTCCGGGGCCGGCCAGAAGAGGTAGACGGGGGCCACGGTGGCCAGGATCAAGACGACGACGGTGACCACCGACCGGCCCGCGTCCACGCCCCGGCGACGCAGGACGGCGTACGCCAGCCACAGCGCGAGCCCCAGGACGAGGGCGTTCGTGAGCAGCAGCCCCCGGGTGCCCACGAGGGCCACCAGCGGGGCCGCGACCAACGGGTAGGCGAGGCCCTTGGCGAAGTAGAGCCGGGCTTCGTCGGGCCGGACGCGACGCACCCACGGAAAGGGCCCGTCCGGGTCGAGGGTGAGCCCGCCGCTGGACCGCTTGACGAAGAGGCCCTGGGGGCCCGCCGGATACTCGCGCCGGACGCGCTCGAGGTCCGCCCCTTCGTAGCGGACGTCGTGGTCCCGGGCGAGGCTCCAGGCCATCGCGTAGTAGGTCGCCCCGTCCCCCCAGAACTCGTGCTCGGAGACCGAGGGCAGATCAGTCGAGACCGCGAGCCCGACCAGGAGCACCGCCACCGTGACGAGGATCGCCCGGGCCCGACGGTCCCCGCTCCCCGGGCCGGGCACTACAGCCACCCCGCCTCCCGGTACCAGCGCGCGGTGCGGGCGATTCCGTCCTCCAGATGGACCTGGGGGTCGTACCCGAGGATCTTCCGGGCCTTCTCGATGCTGAAGGCCCGGCTCTTGGTCCAGAAGTCCACGCGGCGGCGGTGGAGCGGCGGGTCGATCCCGAGGGGAACGCAGAGGGCCTCCACGACGTCACCGGCCCACTGGATCGGCCCCGCCGGGAGGCGGAAGGGCAGCACGCGCCCGCCGGTGTGCCGCGCGATGAGGGCGGCGAGCTCGGCCTGGGACACGTACTCGGGACCGCAGATCAGGAAGCTCTCCCCCACCGCGGCGTCTCGATCCAGGGCGAGGAGGAAGCCCTGCACCAGGTCGTCGATGTACACGGGGTGGTAGAAGCTGCGCCCGTCTCCCACGAGGGCATAGCGCCCGCGGGCGATGGCACGGAAGAGCTTGAGGAGGCGGGTCTCCCCCGGGCCATAGATGGCCCCGGGCCGCACCACCGCGACCGGGACTCCCCTCCGGCGGTGGAAGTCCAGGGCCAGGGCCTCGGCCTCGGCCTTCGTCGCCTGGTAGACGTCGCCGGGCGCGACGGGCGCGTTCTCGTCGGCCGGGGGGTTCTTCACGTGACCGTGGACCCCCACGGTGGACGTGTGGACGAACCGCCGCACCCCCGCCGCCGCCGCCGCCTCGAGCAGCCGCTCGGTGCCGCCGACGTTGACCTCCCGGTAGTAGGAGTCGGGGTGCCCGGCGGTGCGGTACACCGCGGCCACGTGCACCACCGCGTCGGCACCGTCCACCAGACGGCGTACGGCCTCGTCGCTGGCCAGGTCGCCCTCCACCAGCGTGGCGCCGGCCCCCCGCAGCTCTTCGGTGACCGAGGAGGCTCGTACGAGAGCGGTCACGTCTTCCCCCCGGCCCCGCAGGGTCCCGAGAAGCCGCCCCCCGGTGTAACCGGAAGCGCCGGTCAGCGCCACCCGCATGATGCTCTCCGCCCCTCCAGGAATCCGCGACCCGCCGGCGCGGGCCGCGTCCAGTGTAACGGCACCCCGCGATCCGTCGTGAGCCGCCGCGATCATGGCACACCTGGTGCGTTTTGCTTGACTCCGCCGAACCGCGCGGCCTACGCTTCGCTCTCTGGCGCCGTTGCTGCCGAGACCTACCGAGACTCGACCGTCCCGTTCGGGGAGCCGGCCCCTTCGAGGCAGGTTGCCCCTCGGCCGCGGCCGGATCTCGGTCCTTCCGGGAGGAAGCCGATGGCCAAGCACAAGTACTACCTCGACACGCGGGTCCTGACGGCGTTCTTCTTCGCGGCGATGCCCTTCCTGGCCTTCGGGTCCTTCATCGTCGTCAACATGGCAAAGAACCAGCTTCGCGACTCGGTCGGTGTCGGCCTCGAGCAACGGGCGGTCCAGACCAAGCTCGCTCTCGAGCGGCACATTGGAGAGCAGATCCTGGAGCTGCGCCTCCTCGCCCGTCGGCAGGAGGTCACGGAGATCCTGAGCCGACCAGCGAAGGCCGTCTCGCCCGAGGAGGCCCGTCGGCTCGAGCAGGCCTGGAACTCCGACGGGGATCCCGCCGTCCTCGAGTCGGACCTCGCCCGGCAGCTTCGCGACGTGACCGCGGTGCGGCCGGGGTTGAAGTCCATCCGGGTAGTCGACGCCACCGGCCGTGTGGTGGCGTCCTCCGGCCGCGGCGGGCGCCTCTTCCACGCAGAGAGTCCCTGGTTCCAGGAGCTGTCGGCCCAGGAGGGCGAGGCCCAGGCCTGGATCGGTGACATCGAGCGCTCGCGGGGGGCATCGATGGCCGCTCTCGAGCTCGCCTATCCGGTGCTGGACGGCGACGGGCTCTTCCGGGGAGCGATCAGGGGCCTTCTCGACGCCAGGGATCTCTACGGCGTGCTGGCCCCGGTCCGCGTCGGCCGCACCGGCCACGCCACCCTCATCCGGGCCACCGACGGGATGATCCTCGCCTCCGACGAGGGGGACCGGATCCTGAACGCGACCTTCCCGGGCTTCGACTCCCTCTCCGGCGCCATCGAAGGTTTCCCCCTCGCCGCCGACGGCGAGGCGATCTTCGGCAAGGCCCGCATCCGCCGGGGCTACTGGACGGTCCAGGAGGTGAAGACCGAGGTCGAGGGGCGGCAGGTCGTCGTGGAGCCCGCGCGGGTGGTCGGTTTCTCTCCGGTCGATCAGATCCCCGGCGTCCTGTGGCTCGTCACCGTCGAGCAGGATCTCGAGGAGGCCCTGCACCCGATCCAGAGCGTCACGCGCTACCTGTGGCTGCACTTCATCGGGGTCTTCGGCACGGTGATCCTCCTGGCCCTGTACTTCTCGTTCAAGCTCGAGCAGCCAGTCATGGACGACGACCTCCACCTGCACGAGGAGCACATCCCGTCGTCCCTCCAGGCGAGGGCGGACGCCGACCGGGACGAGTAGCGTCGAGGGTCGTGGCGGGGCGCGCCCCGGTCAGCGACGAACGCTGACGTGGCGGAAGAGCGCCCGGTAGCGGACGGCAGCGTCGCGCTCGTCGAAATGAGCGAGGGCGATCCGCCGAGCGCGATCGCCCATCGCTTCACGCCGTGAGGCGTCACTCACCAGGGAGGCCAGTGCGGAGGCCAGCTCCCTCGCCTGCCCCGGTGTCACCAGGAACCCCGACCGGCCTTCTTCGACCACGTCCACGATGCCGCCGGTCCGGCTGGCCACCGCGGGCAGACCGCAAGCGGCGGCCTCGACCAGGGAGATCCCCAGCGCTTCGAAGACGGACGGGAAGACGAACACGTCGCCGGCCCGCAGGTAGCTCTCCACCGCGTCCCGACGCCCGGCGAAGACCACGCGGTCGTCGAGGCCCCGGGCCCGCACGTCGGCACGCAGGTCCTCCTCGACGGACAGGGCCTGGCCTTCCCCGCTGCCCACGAGAACCAGGTGGACGTCGGGACGGGCCGAGGCCAACGCCTCGAAGGCCGCGAGAAGCGTCTCCAGCCCCTTCCCCCGGAGGAGCCTCCCGGTGAAGACCGCCAGCACGCCCCCGGGCAGGCCCAGCGACCTCCGAAGACCCTTGCGCTCGCCCGGCTCCGCCGGGCGGAAGCGCGCGGTGTCGACGCCGTGGTGAATCAGCGCGACGCGCTCGGCCGCGATCCCGGCCTCCACCATCTCCTCCCGGATCCTGCTCGACATCGCCACGAAGGCGTCGGCGTCCCGCAGCCACCGGTTGCGCACCGCCACGAGGCGCCGGACCACCGGGTCGAGGCCCCGGCCTCGGCTCCACCCCCAGGTGAACGCCTCGCCGCTCAGCTCCCCGTTGACCTCGGGCTGGAGGATCACCGGCCGCCCGAGAGCCCGCGCGGCGACCAGCCCCGGCACCCCGAGCACGCGCGTGCTCCGGACCACGATCACGTCGTGCCCCGGGGCCTCCCGAGCCAGGGCCCGGAGGGCGCCCGGCACCATGAGGTACTTGCCGATCCGTCCTGGCCCCGCGGGCGGGACGCGCCTCACCCGAACGCCGTCGATCTCGTCCTCCGCGGGCCACGAGGCCTCGCCGCGGCGGGTGACGACCGTCGCGCGGTGACCGTGGGCCACGAGATCGGCGCCGAGCTGGCGGACGTGGGTCTCGCCCCCGCCGAGCACGGGGTGGAAGGACTCGGTGAGAAAGAGGACCCGGATCAAGAGCCGGAGGGGGGGGCGGCGTCGCCGCCAGGTCGCGGACGACGCTCCTGCACCACGTAGATCGGCTTGTCCTGGCTCTCGTGCCAGGTCCGCACCAGAAGCTCCCCCATCAGCCCGAAGTTGACGAGGATGACCCCGGTCAGGAAGAGCAACGCCCCGAGCAGCAGCAGGGGCCGTCCGCCGATCGCCTGATCCGCGAAGAGCTTGATCCCGGCGAGGTACACGAGGATCACGAAGCCGGTGCCCCCGAAGGCCAGGCCCATGAGGCCGAACAGGTGGGCGGGCCGGGTCCCGTAGGCGAGCAGGAACTTCACGGTGAACAGATCGAGGAGGACACGCACCGTCCGCCCCAGGCCGTACTTGCTGCTGCCCCGCGTCCGGGGCCGGTGGTTCACCGGGACCTCGGCCAGCGCCACCCCCATCCACGAGGCGACCGCGGGAATGAACCGGTGCATCTCTCCGTAGAGCCGCAGGCCCTTCACCACCTCGGCCCGCATGGCCTTCAGCGAGCAGCCGTAGTCGTGCAGCTGAACGCCCGTGGACCAGGAGATCAGGCGGTTGGCAAAGAAGGACGGGATCCGCTTCGAGAGCGGATCCTTCCGCTCACGGCGCCACCCACACACCATGTCGAGGTCGTCGGACTCCAGCCTCGCGAGGAGGGCGGGGATGTCGGCGGGGTCGTTCTGAAGGTCGCCGTCCGAGGTCACCACGAAGTCGCCTTCCGCGCGGTCGAAGCCGGCGGAGAACGCCGCCGTCTGCCCGAAGTTGCGCCGGAGCAGCACGACGCGGACGCGGGGGTCGGACTCCTCCAGGGCCAGGAGGCGGGCGCGGGTCCCGTCCGTGCTCCCGTCGTCCACGAGGACGAGCTCGAACTCCCGCCCCGTGGACTCGAGGGCCGTGCTCATCTCGCGGTGAAGATCGTCGAGGTTCTCGGCCTCGTTGTAGAGGGGAACAACCACGGAGATCTCAGGTCGGGTCGGAGCGCTCATGCCGCCTCGAAGTATATGCGAGGGGGTTGGTCAGCGGCCGGCGAGCATGAGGTAGATCCAGTTCGCGAGGAACAGGGCGAAGGCGGCAAGGCGGAGGAGGCGGCCGACGGAGGGAGAGACGCCGACTCGGAGGGCCTTGCCGCGGGGGATCAGAAGGACGTCGACCACGGCCCAGGCGGCGATGACCACCGCGACCACGGTGGTGAAGGGGTTCATGGCCAGGGCCCCGGCCAGGTCGAGGTCGAACAGGCGAGCCACGGTCCGGGTCGAGCCGCAGGTGGGACAGGGCAGCCCGGTCAGGCCCTTGAACACGCAGAAGGTCAGCGGCAGCCGGTCGAGGCCCAGCAGGCCCACCACCGCCGCGACGAGGACGCCGATGCCCCCGAAGATGGCGCCGAGCGGCGCGGCCCCGGCGAGGGCCGAGACGCGCACGGCGCCGCCGGTGTCCGTGCCTTCGTTCAGTCCCGCACCGTCAGTGCTCATTGCGCCTGCGTGACGAGGGCGGCAATGCTGCTCGCGAAGAGCCCCGCGAGCAGGCCGCAGCAGCAGCACACCAGGACCAGGGGCAGCAGGACCGCCGCCGCCGCCTTGCCCCGCCCGATCCCGTGGGCCTCTGACAGGCCGACGATGTACAGCACCAGGCTCCAGACCCAGGCCACCAGGCTGCCGCAGAAGGGAACGACCATCAGGATGGCGGGGGCCTGGGCGTAGCCGACCACCGCGAAGCTGGTCTCGAAGCTGCGGTTCGCTCCGCCCAGGATCAACAGCACCAGGTGGAAGACGCCCGCGGCGAGAAAGAGGCCAATGACCAGGCCCACCGGGGCGAAGATCACCTGGACCAAGAAGCCCCCCCAGCTCTGGGCGAAGCCGAGGGCCGCGGCCAGCTCCGGGCTCTCGCCGAAGCCGGCCATGCTGGAGCCCACCAGGGACTGGAAGAGCGCCGAGTAGAAGCTCGCGGCCACCACGCCGACCCAGCCGACGATCACCGCGTAGAGAAGCGGGGACCCGATCCCGGACGGGCGAGAGAGCGCCCGGAAGAGTGGTACCGGGTTGCTCAGCACGCGCTTGGTCGTCTCGACCAGGGCGTTGCCGAAGCCGATCCGGTCGCGCTCCTCCCAGGGCACTTCTCCGCCCTGCCCGCTCCCGCCGGGGCCACCCGCGCCAGCCCCACCCGCGGGGGGAGTCATCGGGGGGGGAACGGCCCCGCCAGCTCCCCCCGCCGCGAGGGACGCGGGCGTGGGAGCGCCCGGGGGCACAGGGGGTGGAGCCGCCGGGGGCACCGGCGGGGCGGCCGCGATGTCCCCACCACAGTTCGGGCATTGGCGCGTCTCGGTCTCCGGCAGCGCGTTCCGGCAGTGCGGGCACAGGGCCATGTCGGATCTCCTCCCGTTGGGGTCTCGGCGATTCTCGCCCGGATTATGCACCAGGCTCCGCCGCGAGACGCGCGAGAGCGCCGCCGAGGCGGTGTATATTGCCGCCCATGGCCCGAGTCACCGTGGAGACCGTCGATCACGTGGCCCGTCTCGCGCACCTCTCGCTGACCGAGGAGGAGCGGGAGACCTTCGCCCGCCAGCTCGATCAGATCCTCGCCTACGCCGAGTCGATCCAGGAGCTCGACACCGGGGACGTCCCCCCCATGAGCCACGCCCTCGCCGGCGGCCGCTTCCGGGCCGACGTGCCCCACGAGGGCCTCGACCGGGAGGCGCTCCTGGCCAGTGCCCCCGACTCCGCGGAGGGCCTCTTCCGCGTCCCGAGGGTCATCGGAGGATGAGCTCCCCCGTCGGGGCGAGCGCGACCGAGATCCGCCGCCTCGTGGCGTCCGGCGAAGCCAGCTGCGAGGAGGTCGCCCGAGCCCACCTCGACCACGTGGCCGCGACCGAGCCCCGAGTGGACGCCCTTCTCGCGCCCCTGGGGGAGCGAGCCCTCGAGCGGGCCCGGGCTCTGGACGACAAGCTCGCCGGCGGGACCGCGCCTCCCCCCCTCGCCGGCGTGCCCCTCGTGGTCAAGGACGTGCTGCACATCGAGGGGCTCCCCACCACCTGTGGGTCCCGCATCCTCGAAGGCTACCGGCCGCCCTACACCGCCACCGCGGTGGCCCGCCTCGAGAACGCCGGCGCCATCGTGGTCGGGAAGGCCAACATGGACGAGTTCGCCATGGGCTCGTCCACCGAGAACAGCGCCTTCAAGCCCACCCGGAACCCCTGGGACCCGGCCCGGGTGCCGGGCGGATCCTCCGGCGGCTCGGCCGCGGCGGTGGCCGCTCGCATGGCCCCGGTCGCCCTGGGGTCCGACACCGGCGGCTCCATCCGACAGCCTGCGGCCCTGTGTGGCGTCGTCGGCCTCAAGCCCACCTACGGCCGCGTGAGCCGCTACGGGCTCGTGGCGTTCGCGTCCTCCCTGGACCAGGTGGGCCCGCTGGCCCGCAGCGTGGACGACGTGGCCCTCGTGGCGAACGCCCTGTGCGGGCACGACCCCCGGGACTCCACGAGCGCGGCCGAGCCGGCGCCGGATTTCTCCGGGGCCCTGAAAGCGGGACCCGAGGGGCTGCGGATCGGAGTGCCCGAGAGCTTCCTCGCCGAGGGCGTCGAGACGGAGACGCTCGCCCGCTTCCGCGAGGCGTTGGCAACTCTCGAGGGGGCGGGCCTCCGCGTCGTCGACGTGGAGCTCCCCCACCTTCCCCACGCCATCGCGACGTACTACCTCGTGGCCACCGCGGAGGCCTCGAGCAACCTGGCCCGCTACGACGGCGTGCGCTACGGGCTCCGGACGCCGGAGAGCGGGGACCTGCGTGAGATGTACGGCCAGACCCGCGACCTGGGTTTCGGCCCCGAGGTGAAGCGCCGCATCGTGCTCGGGACCTTCGCCCTGTCGTCCGGCTACTACGACGCCTACTACCTCCGGGCCCAGAAGGTCCGCACCCTCATCCGGCGCGACTTCGAGAAGGCCTTCGAGGCGTGCGACGTGGTGGCCACACCCACCACCCCGACGCCGGCCTTCCGGCTCGGCGAGAAGACCGACGATCCCCTCCAGATGTACCTCGAGGACATCTTCACCGTGCCCGCCAACCTGGCGGGGATCCCGGGGCTCTCGCTCCCGTGTGGGCTCGTCGGCGGTCTGCCGGTCGGGCTGCAGCTGCTCGGCCGTCCCTTCGACGAGGCCTCGCTCCTGCGCTGCGGAGCGGCCTACCAGCGCCTCACCGACCACCACGAGCGGACGCCGCCTCTGACCTGACGGGTGGGTCCTAGCGTCCGGCGGCCGGGGTCCCGGGCTCGTCCGGAGCCCCGCGACGGCGGGACTCGAGAATGGCCCGCATGGCGAAGAACGCGACCGTTCCCGCCACCACCCCGAGCACCAGGTTGCCGGTCACGAAGGGCCAGAGCAGCCTCCGGAACCCGGCCGAGAACGAGGCGTAGAACTCCTGCCCGGAGAGGCTCCAGTCGATGTCGGCCACCGCGGCGGGCGGCACCCCGAGGAGCGCGGTGCCGAGCAGCGTGCCCGCCGTGTACATCGGTGCGATCGTCCACGGGTTGTTCACGAAGGTCCCGGCGAGGATGGCCACCTTGTTGAGGCGAAAGGCGAGGGCGAGCCCGAAGGCCAGCAGCGTGTGGAGGCCGTAGACCGGGAAGAAGGCGAGGAAGACGCCAATGCTGAAGGCGCGCGCGACCTGGGTGGGCGTCCCCTGGAGCCGGAGGACGAGCCGCGCCAGGCGGCGCAGCTGTCTCATTCGGCCGGGCCTTCGCCGGCGGCAAAGTGGTCGTGCCCGCCCGGACGGAGCTCACGCCCCCCGTCGGCATCCGTGAGCCGGACGTCGGGCGGACCCTCGAGAAACTCGCCGATCGGGGTGACGGAGACGCCCCAGACCCGGGCCAGCTCCTCCAACGCCTCGAAGTCGCCGGGATCCACCGCCATCAGGAGCTCGTAGTCCTCGCCCCCGTGGAGGGCGAGGGCGAGGGCATCGCCGCCCCGCAGCCGCTCCAGCTCGAGGACGGGGCCCGCCACCGGCACCGCCATGGCGTCGACGAGAGCCCCGACGCCGCTCTGCCGGCACATGTCGGCGAGGTCGCTCGAAAGCCCGTCCGAGAGATCCATCCCGGCGGCGGCCAGGCCGCGCTCGGCGAGGGAGCCCGCCAGGACCAGGGGGGGCCGAGGGTCGAGATGGGCCCACACGCACAGCTCCACCGCCTCCCCGAGGGGTTCGGTCCAGGCGGGGGCCGCGGCGAGCTCGCCGCCCTCGTCCAGACGGGCCCCCTGCTCCAGGAGCCGGAACCCCTCGGCGGCGGCGCCCAGCTCGCCGGTCACGACCACCAGATCTCCTGGCGTCGCCCCCGAGCGCAGCAGCGGCCCACGGCTCTCCCCGATCAGGGTCACGTCGATGACGATCGGACCCGGGCTCCTCGACACGTTGCCGCCGACGATCGCGACCCCGGCCTCGGCCGCCCGCTCCAGGAGACCGTCGTAGAGAGAGTCCACCCACGCGAGCTCCAAGTCCGGGGGCAGGCACAGGCTCACGATGGCGTGCCGCCCGACCCCGCCCATCGCCGCCACGTCCGACAGGTTGATGGCCAGGGCCTTGCGGCCCAGGAGCCGGGCCGGGGCCGACTCGCGCCGGAAGTGCACGTCCTCCACCAGGCTGTCGACGGTGACGAGGGCGGGCGAGGGGACCTCGACGAGGGCGGTGTCATCCCCCACCCCCACCGGGACTCCGGGGGCCTCGGGAATGCGCAGCTGCAGGCGCCGGAGGAGCTCCCGCTCACCAACGTCGTCGATTCTCGTGGGATGGATGGTCAAGGAAGGAGGCTCTCCGCACCTGCCGTGTGGTCGGCGACCTGAACCGGGTCACCAGGTGGGAGCCCTGAGCTCCGCCTCCGAGCTTCCTCGTCGCGGAGGCCTGCTCATAGCGGGGCGATCGAGCCCCCGAAAAGACAGCGTTGGTTCGAGGTTTACTTACCCATCACGTGCATAGCAGAGAGCCTCCGGAGCATCTTAGCCGCGCCCCGGGACCCGGGCAAGCTCACTCCCCCAGCGCCGTTCCCAGCTTCTCGGCCAGCCGGGCCACGCGCTGGTCCGCCGCCTGACCCGCGATCTGGGACCGCGCCTCCGCGTCGGACAGCTCCTCCCGGAGGCGAAAGCACTCGTCGGCCACGTTGAGGGCAGCCAGGACCGCGATGCGCAGGGTGTCGACGGCCCCGCTCGTCCGGCTGATCTCCTTCATCCGCTCGTCGACAAAGGCGGCCAGCTTCTCGACATAGCCAGTGTCGTCGCCACCGCGAACGGCGTAGTCCTGGCCGAAGATCTCCACGTGGACCAGGTTGTCCTTGTCGGCCATGGGCTGGGATTATATAGCGCCCCGGCCTCGGACGCCGCCCCGACGACTCGGCGGTCCGAGACTAGTCGAGGGTCTCGAGGAGCTCGACGAGACGGCCGAGGCGCGAGCGGATCTCCTCGCGCTCCTTCTCCAGAGACTTCACCTCGCGAGCCAGGCCCTCCGCCTTCTTCGAGTCCCGCGCGAGAGAGCTCTCGGCGTCCGCGACCTCCTCGAGGCGCTTCTCGGCGTCCTCCGCCCGCGACTGGGCCGTGGCCAGCTCGGCCCGGAGGGACTCCGTCTCGGACTGGAGCTCCTTCAGGCGGGCAGCCGCCCGGCGGATCCTGTCCTCGAGGAGCTCGAAGCTGTCTTCCATATCTGCCCCCTCACTCTCCGGACTCGCCGGACTTGTCCCGGATCTCGAGCCCCGCGCCACGGAGCTCCCGGATCACGGCCTCGACGGAGGCCTGAACCTCGTCACTGGTGAGAGTCCGCGACGGGTGCTGGTACCGCAGGCTGAGCGTCAGGCTCACCTTGCCCTCCGGGACCGGCGGTCGATCGTAACGGTCCTTCACCTCCACGAGACGCAGCAGCTCTCCCGCTGCGCCCTTCACCTTCTCGACGATACCCCCGGCCGCCACCGCCACGTCCGCGAGCACGGACAGGTCCCGGTCCACCGAGGGGAACCGCGCCAGGGATTCGAAGCGGGCCACGCTTCCGGCCCGCGCCAGGAGCGGGTCCAGGACGACCTCGGCCACCACGACCGGGTCGCGTCCCTCCCACACGCCGGGGCGCAGGGCCCCCATCCAGCCGACCGCGTCGCCGTCGAGCACGACCGCCGCGCTCTGACCGGGATGCAGCATGTCGGGCCGCGGCCCCTCGGGGTCGAGGGCCAGGGGGCCGGCCCCCAGCCGCTCGAAGAGCAGCTCCAGGAGTCCCTTCGCGTCGAAGGGGTCGACCGACCGCACCCCCTCGGACCAGTGGCCGGACCGGGCGGCGCCGGCCAGCAGGAGGGCGAGGCGCCGCTCCTCCATCGGCAGGGGATCGGCGGGGAAGAACACCCGTCCCACCTCGAACAGAGCCACATCGCGACGGCCCTGCCGGACGTTGGTCTCCAGCGCGTCCAGGAGCCCCGGCTGCACCAGCGACGAGCGCAGGACCGAGTGGTGGTCGGCGAGGGGATTGGCGAGTCGGACCGGGCTCGGTCCCTCGCCGCCGCGGTCTTCCACGAACGCGTTCTGCACCGTCTCGGTCAGGCCCGCCCCCACCAGCACGTCGCGGACGAGGCGCTCTTCCCGCTGGCCGGGACCCAGCCGGCCCACCCCGATGCTGGGCGGGATGGTCGACGGGATCTTGTCGAGGCCGTGGTGGCGTCCCACCTCCTCGATCAGGTCCGCCTCTCGCGCGACGTCTCCCCTCCAGGTCGGCACCGTAACCTGCCAGCTTCCGGCGCAGGTCTCTGTCGTCTCGAACCCGAGACCGGCGAGGATCTCCGGGCAGCGCTCCGGGGGGACCTCCGTTCCCAGGACCGCGCTCACCCGGGCCGCCCGCAGGGTCACCTGGCGGCGCCCGATCGGCGCCGGCACCCGATCGATCTGCCCCGGGCGAGTGGTTCCCGCCCCCAGCTTCTCGAGGAGGTGGGCCACGCGGGCCGTGGCCACCGGCGGCCCGTTCGGGTCGGCGGCCCGCTCGAAGCGGTGGGATGCCTCGGTGTGCATCCCCAGGGCCTTGGCCGCCCGGCGGATGGCCAGGGGCTCCCAGTACGCCGCCTCGAGGGCAATCGCGCGCGTCTCGTCCGAGACCTCGCTCGAGGCCCCGCCCATGATCCCGGCCAGGGCCAGGGGGGCGTCCGGTCCCGCCACCACCCCGATGCGGGGCGTCAGCGTGCGGTCCGCCTCGTCGAGGGTCTGGAGCGTCTCGCCCTCCCGGGCCCACCGGACGTGAAGACGGCCCGAGGGGATCCGCTCCAGGTCGAAGGCGTGAGAGGGGTGCCCCATCTCGAGCATGACGTAGTTGCTCAGGTCGACGATGTTGTTGATGGGGCGGACCCCCATCTGCTCCAGCCGCTTCTGCATCCACTCCGGAGACGGCCCGAGGCGGACATCGAGAACTCGGGCGGTGAAGCGCGGGCACAGGTCCGGGGCCTCGATCTCCACGGCGAGGGACTCCCCCGCCTCCGCCCCCGCCTCCGAGAAGGACAGCTCGAGGGGCCGGAGGGGCCGGCCGTAGATCACCGCCACCTCCCGGGAGAGGCCGTAGACGTTCATGGCGTCCACGCGGTTGGTGGTGACGTCGAGGTCGAGAACGGCGTCGTCGCCTCTCCCCTCGACCCCCCCGAGCTCGAAGCCCACCATCGTCAGGGCTTCGCCGATCGTCCGGGGGTCCTCGGGTGCGTCGACGTACTCTCGCAGCCAGGAGACAGGGAGCTTCATCCGCGGAACTGCTCCAGGAAGCGCAGGTCGCTTCCGTAGAAGAGACGAATGTCGTCGATGCCGTGGCGCATCATGGCCACCCGCTCGATGCCGATGCCGAAGGCGAAGCCGGTGACCTTCTCGGGGTCGTACACGGCGCCGCCGAGCCGGGAGTTGACCGCCTCGAACACCGCCGGATTCACCATCCCCGAGCCGAGGATCTCCACCCAGCCGGTGCCCTTGCACACCCGGCAGCCCTTGCCGCCGCACACGATGCAGCCCAGGTCGGCCTCCACCGACGGCTCGGTGTAGGGGAAGAACGAGGGCCGGAACCGGACCGGGTACTGGGACCCGAAGAGGGCGTGGAGAAACGCCTCGATGGAGCCCTTCAGATCCCCGAGGGTGATCCCCGGTCCCACCACCAGCCCCTCCACCTGCTGGAACATCGGGGAGTGGGTGATGTCGTCGTCGCGCCGGAAGACCTTCCCGGGGCAGATGATCCGCACCAGGGGCGGGTGCTCGTTGTCGAGCATGTAGCGAATCTGCGACGAGGAGGTGTGGGTGCGGAGCAGGCGCTGCCCCTCCGCCCCCTCGAGGTAGAAGGTGTCCTGCATGTCCCGGGCTGGGTGGTCCGGCGGCATGTTGAGGGCCTCGAAGCAGTGGTAGTCGTCCTCGACCTCCCGTCCCTCGTACACCTCGTAGCCCATGGCGATGAAGATGTCCTCGAGCTCCTCCCGCACCACGGTGACCGGGTGACGGCGCCCCCGGGGGGGACGCCGCCCGGGCAGGCTCAGGTCCAGGCGCTCCCCGGCGAGCCGCGCCGCGAACGCCTGCGCCTCGACCCGGGCCCGGGCCTCCTCGAGGCGGCCCTCGATCTCCCGTTTGAGGACGTTGAGCTCCCGCCCCGCGTCACGGCGGACCTCGGACGGGAGCTTGCCCAGGGACTTGAGCAGCCCGCTCACCACCCCCGAGCGGCGTCCCAGGAACCGGTCCTGGACCGCCCGGAGCGTGGGGGTGTCCCCGGCGGCAGCGAGGGCCGCGGTCGCCTCCTCACGGAGGCCCTGCACCTGCTGGCGTATGGACTCGACGGTCTCGGCCATCAGCCTCGCCTCACTGATGAGCGCCGGCGGTCGGGGCCGGTACCGGCACTACGCGCTCGCGCGGGCGGCCTTGGCGGACTCGACCAGCTTGGTGAACGCAGCCGGGTCCTTGACCGCGATATCGGCCAGCGACTTGCGGTCGAGGTCGATGCCCGCGTGCTTGAGCCCGGCCATGAACTGGCTGTAGCTGATCTCGTTCTGCCGGGCAGCGGCGTTGATCCGGATGATCCAGAGACGGCGGAAGTCCCGCTTCTTGCGCTTGCGCCCGACGTAGGCAAAGGTGCCCGCGCGGTCCACCGCCTCCCGGGCGAACTTGTAGAGCTTGCTCTTCCCGAGGAAGTAGCCCTTGGCACGACCCAGGACCTTCCGGCGGCGATCCCGCCGGTTGCTCCCGCGCTTGACTCTCGGCATGACGGCTGTCCCTTCGTCCGGCCGGCCCCCATCGGCCCGGCCCGTCGCGCTTCCAGGCGGCGACGTCGGCCCGGGCAGCTCGACCGCTGCCCTTGTGTCTCAACGCTTCGGGGTTCGACGCCCGTCGCCGGGCGCCGGGCGGGGCGCCGAGGCCCGCCCGTGGCGCTCTTCAGGCGAGGATCATCGCCCGGACCAGGGCGACCTCGGAGTCCGAGACCACCGTCGCCTTGCGAAGCGACCGCTTCCGACCCGGCGACTTCTTGGTCAGGATGTGACGCTTCAGGGCCTTGTGGCGCTTGATCTTTCCCGAAGCGGTGAGCTTGAAGCGCTTCACCGCGCCTCGCTTGCTCTTCAGCTTGGCACGAACTCTTGGCTTTCTCATCGTCTCAGTCTACTCGTTCTTCCCGGCGATGCTCGCCGCCTCGGCCGGCTCACCGGCCCTCTTCCCGCTCGTGCGGCTCGCGGCCGGCACGGCCTTCCCGTCGCCCCCCGCCTTCTTCGCCGCCTTGACCTTCTTCTCGCTCGCCGGCTTCGGCGGAGCGCTCTCGCTGGCCGCGGCCTTCTTCGCCGCCGCGGGCTTCTTCGCCGCCGCCGGCTTCTTCTCGGCGCCCTCCTTCTTCGGGGCCTCGCCCTTGGTCGCCGCGCCGGCCTTCTTCGCCGCCTTCTTCGTGCTGCCGTCCTTCTTGGGCGCGAGGATCTGCACCATGGTGTTGCCTTCCCGCTTGGGAGGAGACTCCACGTTGCACAGCTCCGACAGCTCGGACGCCAGACGCTCGAGGTGCCGGCGCCCGACCTCCATGTGGACGACCTCGCGGCCCCGGTAGATGACCACCGACTTCACCTTGTTCCCACCGTTGAGGAAACGCTCGGCGTTGCGGAGCTTGAACTGGAAGTCGTGCTCGTCGATCTTCGGCCGGAACTTCACTTCCTTGACCTGGATGTGCCGCTGGTGCTTCCGCGCTTCTGCGTCACGCTTGGACTGCTGGTAGAAGAACTTGCCGGAGTTCATGATCCGGCAGACCGGTGGCGTCGCGGTGGCCGCAATCTCCACGAGGTCCATGCCCTTCTCCTCCGCGAGCATCATGGCCTGCGACGGCGGCATGATTCCGAGCTGGGAGCCGTCCTCGTCGATGACACGGACCTCCTTCGCCCGGATGCGGTCGTTGATCCGAACCGTCCTGCTGTCTATGAGACACCTCCTGCGCTCTGTGGCTGGTCTTCCTCCTGCAGAGACCGCTCGGTGGCCATCCGGGCCACCCGCTCCCCGAACTCAGCCACCGCCTGTGGGCCGAGGTCCCCGGCGTGTCGGTGCCGCACGGCCACCGTGCCCGCCGCGACCTCCTTGTCCCCCACGACCAGCATGTAGGGGACCTTCTGCAGCTGCGCCTCACGAATCTTGTAGCCGGTCTTCTCGCTCCGGTCGTCCACGTTCACCCGGAGGCCGAGGGCGCGCAGGTCCCCCGCCACCTTGTCCGCGTACTCCTGGTGGCGCTCCGCGATGGGCAGCACCACCACCTGCACCGGCGCCAGCCACAGCGGGAAGGCCCCGGCATAGTGCTCGATCAGGACGCCGAAGAACCGCTCGAGGCTCCCGAGGAGAGCCCGGTGAATCATCACCGGGCGGTGGGCCTTGCCGTCCTCGGCGATGTACTCGAGCCCGAAGCGCTCCGGGTTGTGGAAGTCCACCTGGATGGTGGAGCACTGCCAGGCCCGCTCCAGCGAGTCCTTGATCTTGATGTCGATCTTGGGCCCGTAGAAGACCCCCTCGCCGGGATCAACCTCGTAGGGCAGCTTCCGCAGGTCCAGCGCCTTGCGGAGCGCGGCGGTGGACACCTCCCACTCCTCGTCGGTCCCGATGGCCTTCTCCGGCTTCGTCGAGAGGTAGATGTCGTAACGGTCGAACCCGAACGCACGGAGGATCCCGGTGGTGAAGTCCAGGACCCCGAGGATCTCGTCCTCCAGCTGGTCGGGGCGGCAGAAGACATGGGCGTCGTCCTGGGTGAAGCCCCGGACCCGCATGAGCCCGTGCAGCACCCCCGAGCGCTCGAAGCGGTACACCGTCCCCAGCTCCGCCCACCGGAAGGGCAGCTCCCGGTAGCTCCTCAGCTTCGAGCGGTAGATGGTGAGGTGGAACGGACAGTTCATGGGCTTGAGCTGGTACTCGACCGTCTCGATGTCCATGGGCGAGTACATGTTCTCCCGGTAGTACTCGGTGTGCCCGCTGGTGTGCCACAGGTCCAGCTTCGCGATGTGCGGGGAGTAGACGATGTCGTACCCGCCCTTGAGGTGCTCGTCGCGCCAGAAGTCCTCGATCTGCTTCCGGATGAACCCGCCCTTCGGGTGCCAGAGGATGAGCCCGGCCCCTGTCTCCTCGCTGATCGAGAACAGGTCGAGCTCCCGTCCGAGCTTGCGGTGGTCGCGCCGCCTGGCCTCCTCGAGCCGGTCCAGGTGCTGCTGCAGCTCCTCCTTCGTGAAGAAGCCGTACCCGTAGATGCGCTGCATCGACGGGTTGCCCTCCTTGCCCTTCCAGTAGGCCGCCGCCGGCGAGGGATTGAGCTTGAAGGCCTTGATCTCCTTCGTCGAGGCCAGGTGGGGTCCCAGGCAGAAGTCGATGAAGTCACCCATGGTGTAGCACTGGACGGGGTCCCCCCCCTTCTCCCGGATGAGCTCGCACTTCAGCGTCTGGCCCCGCTGCTCGAACAGCTCCAGGGCCTCGGCCTTGGGAATCAGCTTCTTCTCGATGGGGCGGTTCTGCTTGACGATGTGGGCCATCTTCTTCTCGATGGCCTTCAGGTCCTCCGGGGTGAACGGCCTGCTCACGAGGAAGTCGTAGAAGAACCCGTCTCCCGTCGGGGGGCCGATCCCGCACTGGGTGTCCGGGAACAGCTCCATCACCGCCGCCGCCAGCAGGTGGGCGGACGAGTGACGGTAGATCTCGAGGGGGGAATCGGCCGGCTTCGATTCTCCGGAGGGACCTGTCTGGTCGAACGACTCGATCGCGCTCGGCGACGACATCTAGTTAGAGAGCACCATGTTCGAGTCCGCCTCGGCTCCTCCGTTCCGGGTCTCGGCCACCCCACACACGGGGATGGTAGGCGCGAGTGGAATTGAACCACCGACCTCTTCCGTGTCAAGGAAGCGCTCTACCACTGAGCCACGCGCCTGACGCCGGAAAGCCAAAACTACCAGAGGCATACGGAGAATGTCAACGGGCCGTCCAACCGGGCCACCAGGGCCCGGCGAGCAGGTGTCATCGGGGCCGTCCAGCCGGGCCACGGGGGCCCGGCGAGGGGTGTCAACGCCGCGGGGGGGCGTCGGGAAGACCCCGGGCCCGACGGCCGGGCCCAAGGCCTCTGTCACCCTCGACCCGGCCGCCCCTCGGTCTCGGCGGACCCGAGGGGCCAAGCGCCCTCCGAGGACACGATCGCCGTGGCGAAATCGTGTCCTTGGCCAAGGCATCCGGCCGCAGGCCGTTTGGTCCTCAGCGCCGGACGTCCAGCGAGCCGCAGGCCTTGTTGGTGGCGCACGCGGTGTAGGTGCCGGACAGCTGGACCCAGAGCTGGTACTGGTTCTCGGCGTTGCGACAGCCGCTGTCGCCGCCGGTGCAGTAGTTGCCGGCGCCGTTGGTCCAGGTCGGTCCGTACCGGTTGGTGTCCTCCGCGCGCCCGACCGCCCAGGCCTCGCACGCCTCGCGCTCCGGATGGCCCTCGGGCCGGACCGGGCAGAGAGACCGCCCGTCCGTGAAGCCGATGGAGGCGCAGTAGACCACGTCGTGGCCCACGAGCGGGGTCGCGTCGAGGGTGTCGTAGTCGTGGCCCTTCAGGTGCTTGTAAACCTTGATGCGGCTGACCGGCGGGGGGTACGGAACGCCGCAGCCGCTCCCCTGGGGCGGCGCGTTCGGGTCCCGGGTCACCGGGAACGAGGCCGGGGTGCAGGTCAGGCGGTAGGCGCCGCCGCCTCTCCGCATGAACCCATCGGACGTGTAGACGTCGTAATCCTCGGAGAAGTCGTTCGTGTTCTTGACCTGGATGATCTCGTAGTCCGTGTTCGAGCGTCCGGCGCAGAGCCCCATGCCTCTCAGCTCGTCCACGAGGCCGTCGAGATACTCCTCCTTCTGGAGCACCATGTACTGGTGGGTCTCCAGCCCCTTCTCGATGGTCAGGTCGAACAAGGCGGGACGCCCTTCCACGAGCCTGTCAATGGCCCTCTCGACGTAGTCGTGCAGCTCGGAGAACGTGCGGTCACAGTAGGTCTTCCTGGTGCCTTCGCCCAGCGGGCAGCTCGACGAAGCGGAGCCCCCGCTCGACGGCGGGGTCGTGGGGGCCGGGGAGGCGGAGTCGACCGGGGAGGAGGGGGCGCTCCAGGAGTCACCGTCTCCGCACGACACGCTCAGCAGCGCGGCCGAGCTGACGGCGACCGCGAGGGCCGCCAAGTGCGAATACCGTCTCGAAAACATACGAAGCCTCCGGAGGGACATGCGAGTCCGCAAAAATAACGTCTGCAGGATACGCCCCGGGGGGGGCGATCGCAAGTAAAAGTCCGTGTCCAGAAGGCCTTGCGGCCTCCCGGGACCCCCCTGCCAGGGCGTCCGGTCGCAGGCCGGTGCGGTCCTGCCCAGGACGCGATCGCAATGGCAGGATCGTGTCCTGGGCCGAGGCTGACCGGCCGAAGGCCGGAGCGGTCCTCAGAGGATCTTCTTCCCGAGGAGCGAGGTCAGCAGCTCGACCCCCAGGGCGGCCGTCCTGTTGCCCTGGTCCAGAACGGGGTTGGTCTCCACGAACTCGGCGGAGAGGACCTTGCCGGTGTCGGCCAGCATCTCCATGGCCAGGTGGGCCTCGCGGTAGGAGATCCCCCCGGGGACCGGGGTCCCGACCCCGGGGGCGAAATCCGGGTCCATCCCGTCCATGTCGAAGCTGACGTGGATGCCGGCGGTTCCCGTGGACGCGCGCCTGATGGCCTGCTCCATGACCGTGCGCATCCCCCGCTCGTCGATGTCGCGCATGGTGAAGGCGCCGATCCCGGAGGCCCTGACGTTCTCCCGCTCGGCGCCGTCGACGTTGCGGACCCCGATGAGGGCCGCCCGGGCCCCGTCCACCATCGGCGAGAACCCGCCGAGGTTCACCAGGCTGGGCGTCCCGAACCCCAGGACCGCCGCGAGGGGCATCCCGTGGATGTTGCCGCTGGGGCTCGTCTCCGCGGTGTTGGCGTCGGCGTGGGCGTCGAACCAGACGAGACCGACCTTCTCCTTGCGGCGGTGGTGATGACGGGCGAGGCCGGAGACCGAGCCCATCGCCACGGAGTGGTCGCCACCGAGGACCACCGGGACTCCCCCTTCGTCGAGCGCGCGCTCCACGCGGTCGCGGAGGTCGGTGACGACCTCCAGGATCTCCCCCAGGTACTTGAGGCGGGGGTCGCCGGCCGCCTGTGTCTCCGGGATCTTGACCGCCAGGTCGCCCCAGTCGTCGACCTCGCACCCGAGCTCCCGGACCCGGTCGTCCACGCCGGCCACCCGAAAGGCGGACGGTCCCATGTCCACTCCCCGGCGACCCGCGCCCAGGTCCAGCGGCACACCGATCAGCCTCACGCGTCCCGGAGTCATGCGGACTCGACGCTAGCACGCCCGGGGCGAGCCCTTCAACGCGCCGACGTCGGTTGACGCCCCCCGGAGGGGCTCCGATAATCCTCTCGGGCGATCCATGCCAAGATCCGCGGCTCACAGGCGCGTACGGGCGGTGCCGGCCCCAGAGGCGCCGGACGTTCTCGCGATCCTCGTCAAGCAGGGGGTGGTGAACGAGGAGCAGGCGGAGCGCGTGCGTCGCGCCCAGAAGGTCAACGGCTATCCGGCCGAGCAGGCCCTCGTCCAGCTCGGGGTCGTGAACGAGGTGCAGATCGCCCAGGCTCTCGCCGCGGAGAGCGGGCTGCCCTTCGTCAAGATCAACCCCCTCGACCTCGACATCGACGTTGTGACCAAGGCGGTGGCGGGCCCCTTCGCTCGCCGGCACGGCATGGTGGCCATCGACAAGACCGATGCCGCCCTCACGTTCGCCGTCTACAACCCCTTCGCGCCCTTTCCCTACGAGGACATCAAGCGCGTCACCGGCCTCGACGCCAAGCGCGTGGTGGCGACCCAGAGCGACGTCGAGTCCATCAACAAGGGCTTCTACGACCTCAAGTCGAGCCTCAAGCACGCCGAGAAGCAGCTCACCGAGAGCCGCATCGCCACCGTCGACCTCACTAACCAGGAGTTCCTCTCGAAGGCCGACGCCGACCTCGACCCCGCCGCCGCCCCGGTGGTCAAGGCCCTCGACCAGATCCTCGCCAACGCCTTCGAGCAGCGCGCGTCGGACATCCACTTCGAGCCCAAGCGGGAGCTCACCCTGGTCCGACTGCGCATCGACGGGGTGCTCCACGACGTGCACGTCATCCCGCGGATCGTCTACGACGCCGTGGTGTCGCGCATCAAGCTGCTCTCCGGCGCGAACCTCGCCGAGAAGCGGCGCCCGCAGGACGGCCGTATCAAGCGCGACCAGGGTGGCCGCGAGGTCGAGCTGCGCGTCTCCACCATGCCGACCTCGTTCGGCGAGAAGGCGGTGCTCAGGATCTTCGACCCCGAGGTCCTGCTGAAGGGCCTCGACCAGCTCGGCTTCTCGCCTCACGACCTGCCGAAGTTCTACGACTTCATCGGCCGGCCCACCGGGATCATCCTCGTCACCGGCCCCACCGGCAGCGGAAAGACCACCACGCTGTACTCCGTGCTCAAGCACCTCTCCCGACCCGAGGTCAACATCGTGACCATCGAGGACCCGGTGGAGATGGTCTTCGAGGACTTCAACCAGGTGCAGGTGCGCCCCCAGATCGACGTCACCTTCCCCAGCGCGCTCCGCACCGTGCTGCGCCAGGACCCCGACATCATCATGGTGGGGGAGATCCGCGACGCGGAGACCGCGGACAACGCGGTCCAGGCCGCGCTCACCGGCCACCTGGTGCTGTCGACGCTCCACACCAACGACGCCTCGTCGTCGATCACGCGGCTCCTCGACCTCGGCGTCCCCCACTTCCTCATCACCTCGACCCTCATCGGGATCATCGCCCAGCGGCTCGTGCGGGAGAACTGTCCGCACTGCACCGAGGAGTACGCCCCCACCGACGAGGAAGCGCTGGCGATGAAGATCCCCTTCGACAAGCTCAAGCCCTATCAGTTCCGCCGGGGCAGGGGCTGTCTGCACTGCCGTGAGACGGGCTACAAGGGACGCACCGGAGTCTACGAGATCCTCCCCATGACCGAGAAGATCCGACGCCTCGTCTCCCACAAGGCGGCCTCGCTGGAGATCTACAAGGCGGCCCGCGAGGAGGGTCTGAGGACCCTCAAGGAAGCAGCGATCGAGAAGGTGTTCCGTGGGCTCACCACGACCACGGAGATGGTGAGGGTAACGGGCAAATGAAGGAAGACGGGCTCAAGGGCAGGGTGGTTCTCGTCACCGGAAGCGGACGGGGTCTCGGGGCCGCGGTGGCGAAGGCGGCGGGGGGCGAGAAGGCAAGGGTAGCCGTGAACTGCCAGCAGGACCTCAAGGCCGCCGAGTCCGTGGCCACCGCGGTCCGCAAGGCGGGGGGCGAGGCCCTCGCCTTCCGAGCCGACGTCACCGACATCGAGCAGGCCCAGGGGCTCGTCGACCACGTGGGCAAGACCTGGGGCGGCATCGACATCCTCGTCAACACCGTCGGCAGCCTCAACTGGAAGAGCTTCTCCGACCTCGAGGCGGCGGAGTGGCACCGGGTGATCGCGTCGAACCTCGACTCGGTCTTCCACACGTGCCGGCTCGTCCTCCCCCACATGCGCGAGCAGCGCTTCGGCCGCATCGTCAACTTCGCGGCGGTGGGGGCCGAGGCCACACTGGGCGAGCCCCAGATGGCCGCCTACTCGGCGGCCAAGGCCGGCGTCGTCGCCTTCTCGAAGGCCCTCGCCCTCGAGGAGGCCCGCCGCGGCATCACCGTGAACGTCGTCTCCCCCGGCCTCCTCCAGGACGAGACCGGAAACAAGGACGCGAGGGCCGCCGACCAGATGCTCGGAGACCGCGTGCCCGTGGGCCACGCCGGCCGCTCCGCCGACGTCGTCCGGGCCGTCCTCTTCTTCGTGACCCCGGCCGCCGAGTTCGTCACCGGGCAGGTCCTCGAGGTCGCCGGCGGCGCGCGGCAGTAGGTCGACGATGATCGTGGTCCAGAACCGCATTCCCGTGGCCGAAGGTTACGAGGAGGAGTTCCTCGACCGCTTCCGCACCCGGCGCGGCCTGGTCGACGGGCAGCCGGGCTTCATCCGCAACGTCGTGCTCCGCCCCATCAAGGGCGACCACTTCATCGTGCTGACCTTCTGGGAGACCGAGGAGCAGTTCCGGGCCTGGACCGAGAGCGACGCCTTCAAGGAAGCCCACTCCCGCGTCCCCCCGAAGGAGATGTTCAAGGGGCATGGCGAGCTGGAGATCCACGAGGTGGCCCTGGACACGGACGCCTGAGCCCCCGGCGGGCGCTCGACACCGTACGACTTCGGGTGTGTGGGCTTCCTCGTCCGCAGCGGCCGGGTCGTCCTCCTGCCCATGTACAAGGGGACGTACGAGCGCCGCTCCGCGACGAGGGTCCAAGGGGAGAAGGCCTGGCGTGACCTGAGCATCCAGCAGTCGAAGGATGTGGCGCGCTCGGTGGACTATCTGGAGAGCCGCGAGGACGTCGCGCACGACAAGCTGGCCTACTTCGGGTTCAGCTGGGGAGCCCTGCGCGGCCCGGTCGAGACGGCCGTGGAACGAAGGTTCAAGGCCAGCATCCTTGTGGCCGGCGGGTTGGTGCTCTGGAAGGCCCCGCAGGAGTTGGCCCCCCTCAACTTCGTGGGACGCGCGCAGCCCCCGACCCTGCTCATCAGCGGTCGCGAGGACCTCATCTTTCCTCTCGAGACGAGTATCCGCCCAATGTTCGACAAGCTCGGAGTCGCGGTGCCCGACAAGAAGCTGGTCCGCATCGATTCTGGGCACGCCCCACCGAGGCTGCCGGTCATCCGGGAGACTCTGGACTGGCTGGATCGCTACTTGGGACCTGTGGGATCGTCGTGAGCCCCTTGCCAGGACCGCGGCCATGGCTCGGCGGCCTCCCGTGATCCGAAGACGCCTCACCCGATCCAGAGGAGCACGATCAGCGCCACACCCGCCACGACGTTGGCGCTGAGCAGGACGACACCGATCCGCCGCTCCTTCTTCAGCTTGAACCAGAGATAGAGCCCCGTTCCGCCGAGGGCGAGCAGCCCCAGCGAGGTCAGGAGCATGAGCCACCCCCAGACGTTGTGCAGCGGATACTCGTGCTGGACTAAGAAGGTCGCGTGCATCCAGGTCAGCATGGCGGAGAAGGGCCAGACCCGGGTCTTCACGTGGGCCTGCGTCTCCCCTCGGGTGTAGGCCACGTCGTGGACCGTCCCCATGCGGCCGATGTTGAAGCCGATCTGGCCTTCGGCGTCCCGGACCTCGCCGAGCTCTCCCCGGTAGCCCTCGGTCTCCATCAGGAGACGGGCCAGCTCCCGGGGGGTCCCGGCCCGGGCGGGATCGACAGGCACGACAGCCTCGTCGGTGGCCGGCTCGGTGTCGAACCAGGAGTGGTGGGAGAAGTTCAGGCTGCTGACGCCGAACATCAGGATGAAGGAGAGGAAGAACAGACCCAGCAGCAGGTGCACGTCGCGCCAGAGCTGGTACATGGCTACCTCACCACCCAGTAGAAGCCCACGAGGACCAGCGTGCCGACGACCAGGGAGACGCGGGCCCAGCGGTGCCGGGGGCGGGTGCTCAGCCAGAGGTACACACCCGAGAGAGCCATGAGGAGCAGCGACCAGATCGACAGCTCGAGGTACCAGGCCCAGGCCCGGACCCGCAGGTCCGACGACGCCACGCGGGAGGGCACCATCTCGTGCAGGTGGATGAGGTACTGCCAGGAGGCGGCCTGGAGGGTCTCGATGCGAAGGCGCCATTCCTCCTCGAGGACGGTGATCTCTTAGGACCGTGCCGGCGTCGGCAGCCGGAACTGGAGGTGGTGGTCGTCGTCGCGGCGCAGCGTCCAGGCCGGTGCGGGGCCCGTGAAGGGCAGGGCGAGGGTGGCCTGGACGTGATCGGCGAGCTGCCGGTCGTCGAGCCCTCCCGGAACCTCGAGCTCCACCTCCTCGACCTCTCGCTCGGGCCGGGGCCGATCGGAGTGGGGCGGGAGCACGCTCGCGATCACCCCCACGACGCCGAAGAGGACGAGGGCCGTGAAGTTGAACAGCCCGGTGTACATGTGAATGCGCATCATCCAACGGGTCATGAACGCTCCTGGCGGCTGGACTGGCCGGACATCATAGAGCCCTTCCACCGTTCATGCCCCAGGACGACAACTCGTTGGCCGAAAACGACAGCTCGTTGGCCTTCGACGACGGCTTGTACCCGGGAATCCGGAGACCTCGGACGATGTGGCTTGAGGCTTCACTCGGGGACCGAGCCCGTCCCTTCGCGTGCGCGTGGCCCTTCCTACGAGGGGGCGTCCTCTTCCCCGAACACCTCGGCGGTGAAGCCGAGGAGCTCGACGCCCTCTTCCTTCCAGGTCCCGGGAGCCAGCCCCGCCTTCAAGCAGGTGTGGTCGAGGAAGGTCTCCCGGTCCCACTCGTGCTCGACCGGGACCTGGGGCAGCAGCACGCCGCGCCGACCCGCGTGGCTGATGAGCAGGCCGTGCCGCCCCACCTCCACATCCTCGGGGATTACCGGGAGCATCGGGCCAAGGGCGGATATCTCGAGTTGGAGCTCCGGCAGCTCCGCGGCGGTGACCGGGTCAAAGCGGCCGTCCTCGGTGGCCGCCGACACCGCCATTCGGGCCACCGTCCGGACGAGAGACTCCTCCGACCGCATCATCCCCACGCAGCCGCGCAGGTCCCCGCCCCGGGTCCGGTGCAGGGTGACGAAGGCCCCGCGCTTCTCTCCCAGCGTGGGCGTCACGGGCTCCGGCCGGTAGGGGCCTCGCCCCGCGAAGTGCTCTTCCAGCGACCGACGCGCCACGCGTAGGAGCTCGGTCCGCTCTTCGGTGGTGAGGTCACCCGCCGCCGTCGCTCTCACGCTCACGACGAGGCCGTCAGCGCCGCGGACAGGTAGCCCACGACGTGGGACTTGTCGCGTGGTCCCACGTCGCCGCTGTCCGCGTACTTGAGAACCGTCGCCTGGTCGGCGCCGAGAGCCCGCGCCGCCTTCATCACCGCCACCACCGGGCCGCCGCCGCAAGCCACGTTCTCGTGGGTCTCCAGACGGTCCATGAGCCCGGCGGCGTCCATTTGCCCCACGTGCTCCACCACGACCGCGTCCTGCTGGTTGGCCACCGGGGCCGGCTGGTAGTGGGAAAGATCGCTCGAGGCGACCATGATCACGTCCTCGCGTCCCGAGAGCGCGCTGGCGAGGGCCTCGGCCAGGGAGTCGACCTCGTGGCGCGACTGGCTGCCCATCATCGCGGGCACGATCCGGAGGTCGGAGACCAGCCGCTGCAGAAACGGCATCTGCATCTCGAGCGAGTGCTCGTCCCGGTGGACGTCCGGGTGCTCGAGCACGCCGGCTCCGGCACCCAGCAGGCCCCCGGCCACCTCCTCGTCGATCGGCACCCGCCCGAGGGGTGTCTCCCACGAGCCGTGGGCCTGCAGCGCCACGCCCCCGAAGGCGGCCCGGTGGGAGGGCCCGACCAGGACGACGGTCAGGGGCGACCGTCCCCGCAGCAACCGGTAGCCGTGGGCCGCCACCGGCCCCGAGTACCGCAGCCCGGCGTGGGGGCTGACGAGGGCGATCACCCGGCCCGGCGCGGAGACATCACGCGCCGCGTCGAGGTACTGGTCCACCTCGGCGGTGATCGCCGCGGCGGTGCCGGGGTACCAGGACCCCGCCACGGCGGCTGGGCGCACGGTGGCGGTCATGGGGACCTCCCCAGGGGAACGCTTCGAGCCCCCGAGCCCTACCTATACACCCGGTGGTCCGCGCTGTCACGGGTTCGCCAGCGCTCGCCCGCCCGCTCGGCCATCTGGGACTGAGGCAACCCCGCCTCAACGAACCCCGCCCTCGGCCAGGATCCGCTTCAGCTCCTCCGTCCAGTTGACGACGAGGCGGAGCTTGCCGGCGCTGGGGTCCCGGCGAAGCATGACGAAACGGCCGTCGGGCGTGACGTCGTAGTTGGGGATGCTGATGCCCGTGCCGAACTCGTAGTCGTCGCGAAACAGAGCCTTGGGTGTTCCCAGGGTCGGCTCCGCACCCGAGCCATCGAAGGACACTGCGACGACGTGCTGTCCGCTGCGGTAGTAGATCTCCCGGCCTCCGCGGCTCCACCGCGCCTGCACGCCTCCGCCTTCGGAGACCTGCCACTGCCGATCCAGCTCGGGGTAGGGCCGGACGTAGATCTCGTGCTGCCCCGAGGCGTTCGACTGGTAGAGCAGCCAACGGCCGTCCGGGTCCAGCTGCGGACCGCCGTCGTAGGCCGGCGTGACGATCAGGGGCCGGGGCTCGAAGGCCCCGCTGATCGACATCAGGAAGACGTCCCCGGACGTCTCGGGCCGGATACGCACGACGATCACGGAGTCCGGATCGGGCCCGGGTGACGACGGAAAGTCGTTGACCGCCCCCGCGGGCAGCCGGGCGGACTCGCCGCTCCCGTCCGCGGCCACCCAGAAGGGCGCGTTGAACCGACGGAACACGACGCGACTCCCGTCCGCGGCCCACGTGGAGAAGCTCGTGCCCAGCGCCGCCGCGGTGAGCCGCGCCCGGGTGCCCCGGGCCAGGTCGAGCGTCTCCACGACACTGCCACCCAGGTCGGTGAGAAGTCGGAGCCCGGCGGGGGAGATCCGGGGGTTGGAGTACTGCCCTGGGGGCAGGCCGAGGTCCAGCGCCGCACCGTCGCGGCCGACCGATACCACCTGCTTGTCCTGGAAGCCGGCGGGCGGGTAGAGCAGTGTCCCCGTCGACGAGAGCTTCAATCCCACGACGCCATACGATGTCCTCTCCACGACGCCGGGCGAGATCACCGGGATCGCGTCGCCCCGGGTCGTGGCCGTGACCGGGTCGAAGGCCACCGCCAGCACCGCGCCGTCCCTCGCGAAGAGCAGGTGGCCGGTGGGCGACCAGACCGGGCTCGTTGCACGCTCGACGACCACCGACCGCGCGCCTCCGTCGAGCGAGACCGCCTCGATCCGTTCCGCACCCACCTCGGTGGTCAGGCTCGAGAAGAGCAGGTGGCGCTCGCCCGGCGGCACCATCGGGAAATCGTGGGCCACTTCTCGCCGTGCGGCGTCGAGCTCGGTCAGCGCCCGGGGTGTCCCGCCCTCGGGCGAGACGATCCGCAGCGCCCCGCCGCGACCGAAGATGATCCCCGCCCGACTCCACACGATCCCGCCGGCGAGGTCCGCCCCGGTCGCCACGACGTCCCGTTGCTGGTCGGCCAACGAGAGGCGCGTGACCGATCCGTTCCCCCGGATGAACGCCACGCTCCCGCCGTCGGGCGAGAAGTCGCTGGCGTTGACGTTGCTGCTCCCGGGGATCTCCCTCGCCTCGGCCCGATCGAGCGAGCGCACGAACAGGTGCCGCACACCGCCCGTGGCACCGCACATCAGCACGCCCCGACCGTTCGACGAGATCCCGGCCCCTCCCGTGACCGACCAGATGGGCTCGACGTCGGACGGCAGGGCGACATCGAGGTGCGTCACCTCGCGCGCGGCCACGCCGGGATCAGGCCGGCTCCACATCGCCCACCCGGCCAGGGCCAACGCCGCCGCGGCCAGGCCCCACGGCAGGACGCTCCGGAGCGAGCGTGCGGCGATGGGCTGGGGGCCCGGGGGCTCGGACGTGCCTTCCAGATCCGGGCGGGCATCACCGATGTCGCGCAGGCGCTTCCGCGGGTCCCGCTCCAGGCACCGCGCGAGGACCCGGCGCACGCCCGGAGGGGTCGACGCCGGCAGTAGCGTCCAGTCGGGCTCACGAGTCAGCACCGCGGCCAGGGTGTCGCTCAGCGTCTCTCCCGGGAAGAGCTTCTGGCCCGTCAGCATCTCGAAGAGCACCACGCCGAACGCCCAGATGTCCGACCGCTTGTCGACCGGCTTGCCCCGGGCCTGCTCGGGGCTCATGTAGGCGGCGGTGCCGAGGATGACCCCGGCCTCGGTCCCGAAACGCGCCATGGTCGGCGATTGGGACGGATCGCTGCCCGCCGGTCCCGCACCGCTCGCGTGCTCTTTGGCCAGGCCAAAATCGAGAATCTTGACCGTGCCGTTCTCGGTCCGCCTGATGTTCGCCGGCTTCAGGTCGCGGTGCACGACGCCCTTCTCGTGCGCCGCCTCGAGACCGTCCACTGCCTGCCGCGCACACTCGATCGCCTCGTCCACGGGGATCGCGCCACGCTCGAGGCGCTGGGCGAGGTCCTCTCCCTCGACCAGCTCGAGGGCCAGCGCCAGGCGTTGGTCCGTCTCTTCGAGTCCGTAGATCGAGGCGATGTGGGGGTGACTGAGGGCGGCGAGCACCTGCGCCTCGCGCCGAAGCCGCGCCACCCAATCGGCGTCGTGCGCGAACGTCTCCGGAAGCACCTTGATCGCCGCATCACGGTTGAGCTTCGTGTCCCGGGCGCGATAGACCTCGCCCATCCCGCCCGTGCCGAGGGCGCCGACGATCTCGTACGGTCCGATCCGCGTCCCTGGGCTCAGCGTCATCGCACCTTCCGCTCGGACGGCCACGCAGCACGAGTTGTTCCTGGAGCACCGGGATTATACGGCCATCACCGGCGGGGCCGGGGGGCCACTCCCGTGCCGGCGCGTCCCTTTCCTGATCGCGCCGGTTGGCGTATCGTTCGCCCGAGGGAGGGACACGATTGAGACGCAGAGTCGGGCGCGCCTTCCTGTGGTTCGCGGTGGTGCTGGGAGGCATCTCCTCGGCGTTCGCCGCCGTCGCCAGCTTCTGGATCATGATCGCGCCGTTGTTCGAGACCCACCGATCTCTGACCCCGATTGCGTTCGCGGGCGTCTCGGCGCTGGCAGCGTCCGTCTGGGCTGGCACCGGCGTCGTCACCCTGGCCGAGATCCTTCGCGAGACGAGGGAGGCCGCGACCCAGCCGACAAAGCCCGGCACGCGAATCCCGAACCTGAACGCTCCTCGCAGGAATGGCCCACCGGACACGCTCGGCTAGAGGAGTCCGCGGCACACTCCGGACGAGCCTGGATCATTTGAGCCAGCAACGTAGGCAACCCGTCTCTGGCGCGGCGCTGACCGTTCCTCCCAGGATTCAGTATCCCTCCGTCTCGTAACCAGGCCGAATTGTGACCAGACCGCTCGGACCGACCGAGAGAGGGGGAGCCATGGCATGGAGTGAGGCCCTGGCCAACGCCGGAGGCTGCCCAGACGGAGCCCCAGCGCGACGGCTGGGCCTGACGCTCTGCTTCCTCGCGCTCCCGGCCGTCGGCTTTGGCCAGTCGTTGGGCGAAGCCGCGCGCAAGGAACGGGAGCAGCGGAAGAAGACCACGACCGAGGTGAAGGTGGTGACGGAGGACGAGCTCGCCTCGAACGAGGGACAGCTCGCCAACGACCCGGGGACGAGTGCCCCGGAACCGGCGCCTCGGACCCGGCGGACCCGGCGACTCTTCGAGGCAGAGATGCCGGGCGTCAACGTCTTTCCCGTCTCGATGAGCAAGGAGGAGTTCTGGCGAGACCGGGCTCGTCACGCCCGCAACGATCTCGCGTACGCGAAGAAGCACTACGAGGCCCTCGTGAGGCAGATCAGCATCGGTCAGCCCGCCAGGTTCGACGAGAACGGGCGACGCGTCATCTACTCCGCCCAGACGATGAAGGCCTGGGCCGACAAGGCCGAGGCCGAGCTGCGGGCCGCGGAGAAGGCCCTGGCGGATCTTCACGAGGAAGCGCGCCGCGCCGGTGCGCTTCCGGGCTGGCTGCGGGAGTGACCTCCCGGGGCCCGCTCAGAACGAAAAGACGAGCGCGGCCCAACTCAGGTGAGGAAGCTCCCTCCAAACTCCCCGACCTGCGCCGTGCCGCGCTCGTGGGCCCGCGAAGAGTGAGCCTGCCCCCTGGGTGAGCAACCCTCGTGCCAGCTCCACATCCGCCGCTTTCGGGGCCCACCGAGCCCGGCGTCCCGAGTCTGGCCGCAATCGCGACACGTCGTGGCCGCGGGCCGGACAGGCCGGAACGGCCCGTCTACCGATAGACCCGGTAGTCCAGCTCGAGGAAGATGTTGTCCCTCTCCTCGAACTCCCTCAGGATCGGCTCCTCAAGGGGGCACTGGCCGGTGAGGGCGCGGTAGAGGTAGTCGAAGCGGGCCACGTGGTCTCGGGTGCGCTTCTTGGCGTACTCCACCGTGGTGTCGGTCTTCATGATGAAGGCCCAGTCCGACGACTGGGCCAGGAGGAGCTCCCGCGCCGCCTGGTTCAGGGCCCGGATCTCCAGGCCGTCGGCGTCCTCGTAGCGGCGGGCCAGCTCCACCATGCGCTCGGCGGCCATGTCGAGGTGGGGGTAGATCCAGCCGTTCGACTCGTTGAGCCACACCTCGGCGTACCCGTGCTCGCCCCAGGTGCTCATGGGGGGCTGGCAGACCTCGAGGTCGTCGAAGCGTCCGAGGTACTCCGACGGGGTGATCGGCTTCACCACGTCCTGGTCGTGGTGCATCTTGCGGAACAGGAAGTCGAGGAACTGCGGTCCCTCGAACCACCAGTGCCCGAACAGCTCCGCGTCGTACGGGCTCACCACGAGGGCCGGCCGGTCCATGTGGGCGGCGAGGTGCTGGATCTGCTTCTCGCGGTTGAAGAGAAAGTTCCCGGCGTGGAGCGCGGCCTTCTCCACCGCCCAGTCCCGGACGTACGGCTGCTTGTGGGCGAGGTCGACGCCCCGGCCGCTGACCCGGTGGTACTTGATCCCGAGGTTCTTGCGCTGCCCGTCGGGGAGGAAGTCGGCCAGGTACTCCACCGGGAGCTCCCAGCCGATGTCCTTGTAGAACTCGCGGTAGTCGAAGTCGCCGGGATAGCCGGACTCGGAGCTCCACACCTGCCGCGACGACTCCATGTCCCGGCCGAAGAAGACGATCCCCCCCGGGGAGACGAGGGGCGCGTGCACCCCGAAGCTCGGCTGGGGGTGGGCCTCGGTGAGGCCGTGGGCCTCGAGGAAGCTGAAGCGGAGCCCCGCCTCCCTCAGGAAGACCTCGTGGCCCGGCATGTAGGCGCACTCCGGGAGCCAGATCCCGGCGGGGTCACGATCGAAGTGCTTCCGGTAGTGCTGGGCACCCACGTGGATCTGGGCCCGCACCGCCTCGGGCACCGCGTCCATCAGGGGCAGGAAGCCATGGGTCGCGGCGCAGGTGAGGACCTCCAGGCGGCCGGTGTCCAGGTGCCGTCGGAAAGCGCCCACCACGTTCGAGCCCCACTCGTCGCAGAAGAGCCGGCGGACGTCCTCGAACTCCCGGACATACCACCACGCCATCTCCTCCAGGTGGGGTTGCTCGCGCTTGGTCCGCTCGGTCTCTCGCAGGGCCAGATCCACCAGGCGGTCGAGGTAGCGCCGGTAGCGGCCGACGAGCAGCTCGTCCGTCATCATCGAGACCAGCGGTGGCGACAGCGTCATGGTGAGGCGGTACTCGACGCCGTCCTGCACCAGGCCGTCGAGGACCTTGAGAACGGGGACGTAGGTCTCGGTCAGGGCCTCGAAGAACCAGTCCTCCTCGAGGAACTCGGGGTACTCGGGGTGCCGGACGTAGGGCAGGTGCGCGTGAAGGACGGGGCACCAGTACCCGACCGGCATACTCCTCCTCCCTAGCGGCGGTGAGTGTCGCTGGCCCCGGGCCGGAAGGTGTCGCTCGCCCCGGGCCGGGCTTCTCCGCCGGGCCGGGTCGGTCGGAAGGAGTCGCTGGCCCCGCCGTGCCCACCCGAGGCGGACGCGTCGCCGGCTCCCGTCCAGGGCTCCGAGGCGAGGCCCGCCTCGCGGTCCGCCTTCCCGGCCGCCGACGTCTCTTCCAGGGGCAGGTCGCCGGCGCCCGCGTAGCTGAGCCGACGACGGGCCCGCTCGCGCGAGGGTCCCACCCGCGGGGTGACCACCGCGTTGCTCTCGGCGAGCCTCCGGAACTCACCCGAGGGCAGCGTGACCCCGATCTCCGCGCGATACGTGCGGCGAGCGGCGTCGGTCCGGATGTACCACCAGCGCGATCCCGACGGCAGCAGGATGTCGCTCGAGCCGCCGCTCACGGGGTCGAGCACCCGAAGGGTCAGGCGCGAGAGCTTGAAGGCTCGCTCACCGAGGCTTCGCGCGAGGCCCTTCATCGTCTCCGCGCTGACGTCCCAGTAGGCGAAGACCCACTCGGGATCGCGGACGAGCAGACGGACGCGGTTGACGCCGTAGCTCTCCGGGAACAGGAACCGCTCCTCCTCGAAGAGCCGGTCGGGCAGCTCCCGCGGCAGGTACTTGGCGGAGCGGATCTGGTCTTCCTCGCTGAGGCCGGGGATGGCTCCCGGGGGAACCACGGGCGCCTCCCGCCGCCGCCGGCGCGACGTCCCGAGGCCGGTGGTCCTGGCCGTCGACCTCTTTATGGCCGCCGCCTTCTTCGCGGCAGTCCTCTTCGGGGCGGCCTTCCTGGTGCCAGCCTTCTTCGGGGCGGCCTTCTTCGGGGCGGCCTTCTTCGGGGCGGCCTTCTTCGGGGCGGCCTTCTTCGGGGCGGCCTTCTTAAGGGTCGCCTTCTTGGGGGTCGCCTTCTTCGGCGCGACCTTCTTCGCCGCTGCCTTCTTCGTGGGCTTCTTGGCCGCAGGCTTCTTCGTCGCCTTCGCCGCCGCCTTCTTCACTTTGGCTTTCGGGGCGGCCTTCTTCCTGGCCGCAGCGCTCCGGCGGGCCTTCGGGGCCGCCTTCTTCACTGCCTTGACGGCCTTCTTGACCGCGGTCTTCGACGCCCGACCGCGGGCAGAGGGCGCAACCGCTCCACCCTTTTTCTTGCTGGCCATAGTCGATGAGTATAGGAGAGGCCCTTCCGCCGCGGCAAGCCCGCCGCCGGCGCCCCCCCGGCGCGGGGCCCCGGCCCCGACCAGAGCCGGCCCCGCTCCTGCCAGGGACGCGATCGCCATGGCGGGATCGTGTCCTTGGCCAAGGCATCCAGGCCGTAGGCCGGTTCGCTCCTCGCGCCTACTCCGGCTGCGGCGAAAGTCCTCGCCGGCCCCGCCGCATCAGATCCCGCATGCGGCGCTCGACCTCGAGCTCGAACACGCGGTACTTGGCCTGCTGGAGCGGCGTCAGGAGGCCGTCCAGCTCTTCCACCTGCTTCCGGATGCGCTCGGGACCCTGGACATCAAGGGCCTTGAAGTCGTCCAGCATCTCCACCACCTGTGCCTCGGTGGCGGTGCCCGAGCGCAGGAGGTGACGCATCTTCCGCTGCATCCGCGACCTCTCGTGGAAGAACTCCCGGCGCACCTTCTGAAGCTTGTTCACCAGGGGGATGGCCTTTTCGTAGGTGGCGTCGTCGAGACCGAGGCTCTCCTGGAGGTTGGCGATCACGTAGGCGTCGACCATGCGGAACGCCTCGTCCCGTTGCTCCTGCGCCTGCTGGCTCCCGGCGACCTCGCCCTGCGCCACCCCCGGCACCCCGACGCTCGCCACGAGAGCGAGCCCCAGCACCCACCGCCAGATCACTGTCCCCCCTCCGGCTCGACACGCAGTGCCGCGACCAGCGCCTCCGATTCCGCGTCCGAGAGGCCGGCGACAAAGACGTCCAGTCCCCGCCCCTCATCCCAGGCCGCCAGCTCGGCCTCGTCGAGCCCCCGCACCACCGCCAGGTCGTCGTCCTCCGCCACCGGGGGCAGCGCGGACCAGGCCGGTAGGAGCACGTTGGGCTCCGGCGTCCCCGGACCACCGCCGAAGGAGAGCACGATGATCACGACCGCGGCCGAGGCGGCGGCCAGCGGAAGCACCCAGCCCCACCGGGACCGTCGCACCGGCTCCTCGGCGACCCTCCGGCTCACGCTGCGCCGCAGGGCCTCCCAGTAGAGCCCGGGAGGCTCCGGGATCTCCGCCCTGGAGACCAGCTCCCCCCCCGCCCGTGCCTCGTCGAGTCGAGAGCGGCACGCGGCGCAGGAGGCAACGTGGGCCCACTGAGCCGGGGACCCGCCCCCTTCGAGCACGTCCACCATCGTCTGGTCGGAGAGATGAGCGCTCATGGCCTCACTCCTTCCTCCGCCGCCACCAGCTTGCGCAGGTTCCCGAGGGCGTGGAAGAGATTCGCCTTCACCGTACCCACCGTGGAGCCCAGGATCTGCGCCACCTCCTGGTGCGTGAGCTCGTGGTACATCTTCAGGATCAGCGTGGCCCGCTGCTTCTCCGGCAGCCGGGCGACGGCCTCCCGCACCAGCTGGGCCTTCTGGGCCTTCTCCACCCGTTGCGCCGCCCCCATCCTCGGGTCGGCCAGCGTCTCCGGGAGCTCCTGGGCCGGGGGCTTGCGCGCCGCCCGGAAGTTCAGACAGGCGTTGACACCGATCCGGTAGAGCCAGGTCGAGAAGGCGCTCCGCCCCTTGAACCGCCCGATCGCCCGCCAGGCTCGCAGAAACACCTCCTGGGTGATGTCGTTGGCGTCCTCGTGGTTGTTCACGTAGCGATAGCAGAGCCGGTAGATGTCCCGCTGGTATCGGACGACCAGCTGATCGAAGGCCTCCCGGTCGCCCCCCTGGCAGGCCGCGACGACCTGCCGCTCCGCTTCCCGGGCCGCGGCGGCTTCCGTGGGCACCCCGTCGGCGGTCAGGACCGGAGCCAGCGTGGGCGTCTCGGCGGATGCAACCATCCCGTCCTCTCTCACTTCCTCCGGGTGCCTCTCCATGTCTCCGGGCTCACGACTCCTCGGCCTCGGAACGGCCACCTGATGACTTTAGACCGGAAGACACCGGAAAGGTTGGCTCGAGGCGTATTGACTTTCGCCTGATTTTCGCCTAAGTTCTCGGTGAGGAGTTTCCCATGTACGTCACCCGCCGACAGAAGGAGATCCTGGAGTACCTGAACGAGTACATCGATCGGGAGGGCTACGCCCCGACGATCGAGGAGATCGCGGCGCACTTCTCGCTCCGCTCCCTCGCCACCGTTCACAAGCACCTCACCAACCTGCAGGAGAAGGGCCTGATCCGGCGCGCGTGGAACCGCAGCCGCGCCCTCGAGCTGGTCCCCAGCGAGATGACGGTGCAGGCGATCGAGCTCCCCCTCCTCGGCCGGGTCGCCGCGGGCTCCCCCATCGAGGCCATCGACGCGAGCGAGACCATCTTCGTCCCCGAGAACATGATCGGCCGCCACCAGACCTACGTCCTCCAGGTCAAGGGCGACTCGATGATCGACGAGCAGATCCGGGACGGCGACTACGTCATCGTGGAGAACCGCACGACCGCCGACGACGGCGAGATGGTCATCGCCCTCCTCGACGGGGAGAACGTCACCCTGAAGAAGCTCTACCGCGAGGGAGGGGGCCAGGTGCGGCTCCAGCCCGCCAACGCCCGCCACGAGCCGATCATCGTCGACCAGGATCGACTCCGGATCCAGGGCGTCGTGATCGGCGTTCTCCGCAAGTACTGACCAGGAGCTGGAGACGTGGCTGCGGTACACTCGGCCCCGGAGGCAACCGATGGCCGAGGAGAGGAAGGGTCCCATCAACTTCACCGTCGTCCCCGAGGAGACTTCCAACGCCCCTCGGACCTACGCCAACTTCTGCGCGATCCAGAACTCGCCGCTCGACTTCACCCTCACCTTCTGCGAGATGCTGCCGCCCAGCGAGAAGCAGCTCCGCGAGGCCCAGACGAGCCACGTGGTGAAGGCCCCGGTGCGGGCGCGCCTGGTGGTCCCGGTCCAGATGATCCCGGGTCTGATTGCCGCGCTGCAGGACAACTACCGGGGCTACCAGGAATCCGTCGCCGCCCAGAAGGGGTCTCTGCACTAGCAGCGGTTCTCTTCCGGACCTCCCCTGGCCCCCCCAGGGCCTAGACTGGGACCGTGAGAGAGCGGTCCCGCAGCATCCTGCACGTCGACCTCGATCCGTTCATCGTGTCTGTCGAGCGGAGTCTGGATCCCTCTCTCCAGGGACTTCCGCTGGTGGTCGGTGGGGGCCAGGCCGGCTCGGGCTTCGTGGCGGCCGCCAGCGAGGAGGCCCGGCGAGACGGTGTGCGGGTGGGCCAGCCGCTGGCCCAGGCCCGGCACCTGTGTCCTGGGGCCGTCTTCCGACCCGGGAGCCTCGACACCTACGGCCGCGTGGGCGAGGAGGTCACCGCGGTCCTGCTCTCCGCCAGCCGCCGGGTGGAGCGTCCCTCGGCGGACGAGGCCTACGTCGATCTCACTCCGGACCGCTCGGGCGGGCCGCGTCCGGTCCGCGACACCGAGATCATCCGCGACGAGCTGCAGCGCCGCCTGGGGCTCGACGCCTCCCTCGGGCTGGCGTCCTCGCGCCTGGCCGCCCGCATCGCCTCCGGCTTCGCCAAGCCGCGCGGGCTCCTGGTGGTTCTCCCGGGATACGAGCTCTCCTTCCTCGCCCGTCAGCCGGTGTCCGCCCTCGGCGACCTCCCGCCCCACCTCGAGAGCGCCCTCGAGCGCGCCGGGCTCGCCACCCTGGGCCAGGTGGCCGAGGCCGACGACGACGCCCTCACCCGGGCCGTCGGCCCCCTGGCCGCCCCGAGGCTGCGGGCGGCGGTGCGCGGGGAAGGAGAGGAGCCGGTGGTCCTGGCCGCTCCCCCGGCCTCGGTTCAGGAGGACGCCGTGGTCCGGGACCGGCACACGGATGCGGACGGCCTCGAGGAGATGGTCGACGCCCTGGCAAGACGCGCCGCCCGCCGGCTGAAGCCGTTCCACCTCGTGGCCCGCGTCCTCACCGTCGAGGTCCGCCGGGCCTCGGGTGCCGGGCAGCGCCACGAGACCTTCGACCACGGCCTCTCCGGGGAGGATTCGATCGCCGCCCAGGCCCGCTCCCTCGTCACCGAGCTCCTGGAGCCCGCCGAGGGCGTGCGCTCGCTCCTGGTCCGCCTGAGTCGACTCCAGTCGCCGACCGCCCAGTCCCCGCTCTTCCCGGTCCTGCGCCCGGCGCGCTGACGCCGGGTGGGAGCCCCGAGGGATCGGGCTACAATCCGCTCGTGCCGCAGCGCTCCTCTCTCCGCGCCCGCCGCGCCCACGCCCGCCGCGTGCTCGATGCCCTCGAGCGCGCCCATCCCGAGGCCCGCTGCGCCCTCGACTACCGCAGCCCGTTCCAGCTCGCGGTCGCCACCGTGCTCTCCGCCCAGTGCACGGACGAGCGGGTGAACATGGTGACGCCCGGCCTGTTTGCCCGCTTTCCCGACGCCGGAGCCCTCGCTGAAGCCAGGACCGAGGACGTGGAGGAGATCATCCGCTCCACCGGCTTCTTCCGGGCCAAGACCCGCAGCCTGCTCGGCCTGGCCCGGGGGCTCGTGGCGCGCCACCGGGGGGAGATCCCCCGGGAGATGGCCACTCTCGTCAAGCTTCCCGGCATCGGGCGCAAGACCGCCAACGTCGTCCTCGGTCACGCCTTCGACGTGAACGAGGGGATCGCCGTCGACACCCACGTCCTGCGCGTCGCCAACCGGATCGGCCTCGTCGACGTCGAGGATCCGGTCAAGGTCGAGGCTCACCTGATGGAGCTCATCCCCCGCGAGCGGTGGACGCGCACCACCGATCTCATCATCTTCCACGGGCGAAAGGTCTGCGACGCTCGCCGCCCCGCCTGCGGCACCTGCCCCGTCTTCACCCTGTGCGGCTGGGAGAGTCGGCAGGCCTGGGCCGCCAGCGAGCCCCCGGCGCCCAACCGGCGCGGCCGGACGACCCGGGAGGCCTCCCCCCGCCGGCCGGCCGCGCGAGCCAAGAGGAGCCCGGCCCGGGGCCGGCGGAAGACCACCGCCGCCCGTCGACCCCGCGGCCGCTCCAGGGGCGGGAGATGAGCCATCCCCTCGCCGCGGTCGTCCAGATGACCTCCACCGCGGACGTCGAGGACAACCTGGGCACCGCCGAGGCCCTCGTGGAGCGTGCCGCGGCGAGCGGCGCCACCTTCGTCGGCCTGCCCGAGAACTTCGGCTTCCTGCGCTCGGAGGGTCAGCCGGTCCCCGACCCCCAACCGCTGGACGGGCCCTGGGTGGAGCGGATGGCCGCCCTGGCCCGACGCCTCCGCCTGACCCTCCTCCTCGGCAGCATCCCGGAGCACGTCGAGGGGGACGCCCTCATCCGCAACACCTCGGTCCTCCTCGGGCCCGACGGGTCGACCCTGGCCGCCTACCGCAAGATCCACCTGTTCGACATCGACCTGCCCGGGATGGAGCACCTCAAGGAATCGAAGGCCGTGCGCCCCGGCGAGGAGATCGTGGTCGCCGAGACCACCCTCGGGGTCGTGGGGCTGTCGGTCTGCTACGACCTCCGCTTCCCGGAGCTCTACCGAGAGCTCGCCCGGCGGGGAGCCCTCACCCTGTGCGTTCCCGCGGCCTTCACCGAGCGGACCGGCCGCGACCACTGGGAGCTGCTCCTGCGGGCCCGCGCGGTGGAGAACCTCGCCTGGGTGCTGGCCCCGGCCCAGGCCGGCCACCACGGCGGCGGACGGACCTCCTGGGGGCACGCGATGATCGTCGACCCCTGGGGCCAGGTCGCCGCCGAGGTGGAGGACGGCGAGGGAATCGCGATGGCCGAGCTCGACTTCGCCCGCCAGGAGCGCCTCCGGCAGCAGCTGCCCGCTCTCTCCCACACGCGCCTCCTGTAGCCGGCCGGTGGCCAGTCTTGACACTCGCGGCGAAATGCCCTAAAAATGTGAGGTTTGCGAGTCGCGCGGAGTTCCCGCGCTTAAGAGACAGGTACCGACTGGATGCCGACCTACATTCCCAAGGCCGACAGCCTTGACCGCCGCTGGTTCGTCGTCGACGCGAGCGGCCAGGTGCTCGGCAAGGTGGCCGTCGCCGTCGCTGACATCCTCAGCGGCAAGAAGAAGCCGACCTACACGCCGTTCCTGGACACCGGAGACCACGTGGTCGTCGTGAACGCCGACCAGATCGTTCTCACCGGCGCCAAGGAGCGGGGCAAGAACTACCACCGCCACAGCGGCTATCTCGGCGGCCTGAAGACCCGGACGGCCAGCCAGGTGCGCCAGAAGCATCCGGAGCGGCTCGTCGAGGAGGCGGTGCGCGGGATGCTGCCGAAGACGAAGCTGGGGCGGGCGATGTTCCACAAGCTGAAGGTGTACGCCGGCCCGAAGCACCCCCACCAGGCCCAGAAGCCCCAGGCGCTGAGCCTGTAGCAGGAGACCAGAAGCCTTGAGCACCACGCCCCTCGAGTATTACGGCACCGGGAAGCGCAAGACGTCGATCGCGCGCGTGCACCTTCGCCCCGGGACCGGAGAGTATCGACTGAACGACCGGCCCCTCGACGAGTACTTCGGCGGCACCGAGGCCCTGAAGCAGATCGTCAAGCAGCCGTTCGCCATCACCGAGACCATGGACAAGTTCGACGTGGTCGCCACCATCCGCGGTGGCGGCGTGTCGGCTCAGGCCGGAGCCATGCGTCACGGCATCGCCCGGGCGCTGTGCGAGTTCAACAGCGAGCTGCGCCTGCGGCTGAAGAAGGCGGGCTTCCTGAGGCGTGACGCGCGCGTCAAGGAACGCAAGAAGTACGGGCAGAAGGGCGCCCGCGCCCGCTTCCAGTTCTCCAAGCGTTGATCCCGAACACCCGTCCGTTCCTGCCTTCCCACCCCGGCGAGCCGGGGTCGGAAGGCCATCTCGAGCCCCGAGAGGGGCCGGAAAGCTCGACCGACGCTCACGTCGGGATGAGCTGATACGTACCAGGGAGGCCGTTTTGTCCGACAGGAAGCCCGACGACACGAAACCCGAAGCCGAGGAGAGCCCCGCCACCGAGACCGAAGAGGCTTCTGCCACCGAGGCCACGGAGACCGCCGCCACCGAAGCCGCGGCCACCGAAGAGAAGGCGGCCCCCGAGGAGAAGCCGGCCGCCGAGCCGGCCGCCGAGGCGACGCCGGAAACCGCCTCCGAGTCCACGGCGCCAGTCGCTGAGGAAGCCGCCGAGGCCGACGCGCCAGCTGCGGAGCCGGCCGCCGCGGCTCCGGCGGCCGCGGCCCCTGCCCCCTCGGCAGCGCCCGCCACGCCCCCGGCCGCGCCCGAAGCCCCGGCGGCTCCGGCGCCGCCCCCCGGCCCCGTCACCATCAAGGACCTGCTCGAGGCCGGCGTGCACTTCGGCCACCAGACCCGGCGCTGGAACCCGAAGATGAAGCATTACATCTTCGGCGAGCGGAACGGCATCTACATCATCGACCTGCAGAAGACCCACCGACTCCTCCAGGACGCCTTGCAGTTCGCCGAGGACCTGGGCGCCGAGGGCAAGACCGTCCTCTTCATCGGCACGAAGCGACAGGCCCAGGAGGCGGTGGCCGAGGAGGCCCAGCGCGCCGGCATGCCGTACGTGACCGAGCGCTGGCTGGGCGGGCTGCTCACCAACTTCGCCACCGTCAGAAAGAGCCTGGAGCGAATGCGGGAGCTCGAGACGACCCTCAACGGGGCCCTCGGGACACAGCGCGAGCGCCTCACCAAGAAGGAGCTGGGCCGTCTCGACAAGGAGCGCCAGAAGCTGGAAAAGAACCTCACCGGGATCAAGAGCATGAAGGCGGTGCCGGACGCCGTGTTCGTCATCGACACGCGGCGCGAGGCCATTGCGGTGGCCGAGGCTCGCAAGCTCCGGATCCCGGTCATCGGGATCCTCGACACGAACTCCGACCCCGACGAGGTCGACGTTCCGATCCCGGGCAACGACGACGCGCTGCGCGCCATCCGCCTCTTCGCGGGCCGGATAGCCGACGCCATCCTGGCCGGCCGCGGCGTGCGCGAGGCGCACCTGGCCGAGACCGCCGGGGTGAGCGCGGCACCCCCGCCCCGGCCGAACGCGGCCCACGCGGGCGCTCCCGCGAACGGCTGATCATCCCCGGGCCCGACGTGGCCCGGCCGTGTTCGCCCCGGGGAGCCGCACGTGCCCCGGGGCTTTCCATGCAAGAGAGCATCGAGCTCGAGGGACAGGACTCATGAGTATTTCCGCGGAAATGGTTCGCGCGCTCCGAGAGGAGACCGGCGCGGGCATGATGGACTGCAAGAATGCGCTGGTCGAGGCCAAGGGCGACGCCGAGGCCGCCCGCGAGATCCTCCGCAAGAAGGGCCTGGCCGCGGCGGCCAAGAAGGCCAGCCGCACCGCCAGCGAAGGGGTCGTGGGCTCGTACATCCACCCCGGCGCCAGGATCGGCGTGCTGATCGAGGTGAACTGCGAGACCGACTTCGTGGCCAAGACCCCGGACTTCCAGGCCCTGGTCAAGGACCTGGCGATGCACGTGGCCGCCGCCTCCCCGGCCGCCCCGGTCTACGTGACCAGGGACGAGGTCCCGGCCGAGGCCCTGGAGAAGGAGAAGGAGATCTACCGGGCCCAGGCCCTGGACCAGGGCAAGCCCGAGAATGTCGTCGAGCGCATCGCCGAGGGCAAGCTCAAGGAGTACTACCAGACCTTCTGCCTGCTCGAGCAGCCCTTCGTCAAGGACCCCAAGCTCACCGTCGGCGAGCTGATCCAGGAGAGGATCGCCGTGATCAAGGAGAACATCGTGGTCCGTCGCTTCGCCCGCTTCCGGGTCGGCGAGCGCGGCAGCGAGGCCCCGGCCCGCGCGGAGTAGTAGTATCAGGGACGCCCGCCCCCGCTCCCGGGGGCGGCGCACCGAGGAAGGACCTGATGCCCGGCGCCAAGAAGGCCCTCACCTACAAGCGCGTCCTCCTCAAGCTCTCCGGAGAGGCCCTCCTCGGAGAGAAGAGCTTCGGGATCGACCGGGACTTCACCGACTACCTGGCCACCGAGATCGGGGGGGTCCACCGCCTCGGACTCGAGATCGGCATCGTGGTCGGCGGCGGGAACATCTTCCGCGGGGTCTCCGACAACGCCTCGGGCATGGACCGCGTCTCCGCCGACCACATGGGGATGCTGGCCACGGTCATCAACGCCCTCGCCCTCCAGGACGCCCTCGAGCGAGCGGGGGTGTTCACCCGCGTGCTCTCCGCGATCGAGATGAGAGAGGTCGCCGAGCCCTTCATCCGGCGCCGCGCCATCCGCCACATGGAGAAGGGCCGGGTCGCCATCTTCGCCGCGGGCACCGGCAACCCCTACTTCTCCACCGACACCGCCGCTGCCCTGCGCGCGATGGAGGTCAAGGCGGAGATCATCCTCAAGGCCACGAAGGTCGACGGCATCTACGACGACGACCCCACGAAGAATCCCATGGCCAAGAAGATCAGCTCCATCACCTACCTGGAGGTGCTCCAGCAGGGTCTGCGGGTGATGGACTCGACGGCCATCTCCCTCTGTATGGACAACCACCTTCCGATCATCGTCTACGACCTCAAGCGCAAGGGGAACCTGCGCCGGATCGTCCAGGGCGAGAAGATCGGCACCCTGGTCAAGGAGTAGCCATGCCGACCAATGAGTTGATCGCGGAAACGAAGGACCGCATGCGCCACACCGTGGACACCGTCCTGCGGGACCTGGCGACGATGCGCACCGGGCGGGCCTCGCTGGCCATGCTCGACGGGATCCGGGTGGACTACTACGACACCCCCACGCCCCTCAACCAGGTGGGGAACCTGGCCGTCCCCGACCCGACCCTCATCACCCTTCAGCCCTGGGATCCCTCGACTCTTTCCGTCATCGAGAAGGCCATCCGGACATCCGGCCTCGACCTCAACCCCCAGAACGACGGCAAGATCATCCGCATCCCGGTCCCGCCCCTCACCGAGGAGCGCCGCAAGCTGCTGGTCAAGCTCGCCCACAAGCACGCCGAGGAGGGTCGCGTCGCGGTCCGGAACGTGCGGCGGGACGCCAACGAGCAGCTCAAGAAGCTGCTCAAGGAGCACGAGCTCGGCGAAGACGACGAGCGGCACGCCCTCGCCGAGGTCCAGAAGCTGACCGACGACCACATCGAGGAGATCAACACCAGCCTCAAGCAGAAGGAAGAGGAGATCATGGAGGTCTAGTCAGTCCGAGTGCGCTGCGTCTGACCATCGCACTCGGACTCTTCCGTTCTCCGTTTTCCGTTCTCCCTTGTCCGTTCTCCGTTCTCTGCTCCTTGCCCCTTGCTCCCTGCTCCGTCCTCCGCCCTCCGTTCCCTGGCACGTCATTCGTTCACCAATACTTCTCCGTTCTTCCACTTCCCCATACACTCCCTCTCATGAAGCCCTCGGCCCCCCTTCTTCTTCTCGCCCTTCCTCTCGCCGCCTGCCTCGAGGACCGCCTCTCGGTCGAGATCCACACCCAGGTCTACGCCGACGGAAGCTGCACCCGGCGGATCGAGTACGTCCTCGAGCGCGTCGACACCGACCAGGGCGGGCGCCGGGTCGAGATCCCCCCCGACGCGGATCCGCTCCGGATGATGCACCGCTTCCCTTCCGGGGACGCCTGGCGCGTCGACGAGGAGACCCGAGAAGGCCTCCACCGCATCGTCATCGAGGCCACCCTCCCCTCCCCCAACGACTTCGACGGGGACTTCTTCCGCGCTCGCTCCCCGAAGAGCCCTCCGGCCCGCAACTTCATCTCGGCCTACGCGAGCCCGGAGGACGGTGTCTTCGAGTACAACGAGGTCTTCCGGGACCCGGTCTCCCCCCTCGCCGGCGCCCGGGCCCTCGCCCGCCAGCTCGCCCGGCGCGACGAGGACTTCGCCCGCCACTTCCGCGAGGCCCTCGGTGGCGACCCGGGCACCCCGGCCCCCGACGACCTCCGTCGGTCCTTCCGCGACCTGTTCGCCGACCCGTTCGCCCGGGACATCAGAAGCCTCACGACCCGGCCCCTGTACGGCCCCCGCGAGCGCCGGGCCCTCGAGGAGGTGCTCGACGGCCTCGAGCTGCTCCAGACGGACCTCGGCGCCGCCATCCACGCTCTCGCCCCCGGCGTCCCCCCCGACGCCCTCGACGAGGCCATGGAGAGCTCCCTCGACGCCCTCGGCGAGGACGTTCTCGAGCAGTCCGAGGCTGCGGTCGCGGCCCTGGGGCTGGGGAGACGCACCGGGCAGCTCCAGTTTCGCGCCACCCTGGTGATGCCCTTCCCCATCCACCGGTCCAACACCTGCGCCGCGGGCGACACCGCGGTGTGGGAGTTCGACGGCGCAGAGCTCTACGGCCGGGGCTTCGAGATGATGGCCCTTGCCGCCGCGCCGTGAAGCTATAATCCGTCCGGTCCCCCATGCTCACCCACCTCGACTGCACGAAGTGCGACAGGCGGTACGACCCCGGGCAGCGGCTCAACCTCTGCGAGTGCGGGGCGCCCCTGTACCCGCGGTACGACCTCGAGCGGGCCGCCCGCGAGATGCGCCCGGGCCACCTCGCCCTGCGCGAGCCCACCATGTGGCGCTACGAGGAGGTCCTGCCGGTCGCCGATCCCGAGGACCGCATCTCCCTGGGCGAGGGCTTCACGCCCCTCGTCGCCGCCTCTCGCCTCGGGGCCCTCCTCGGCCTTCCCCGCCTCCTCGTCAAGGACGAGGGCAACAACCCCACGGGCTCGTTCAAGGCCCGGGGCCTCTCCATGGCGGTGTCGATGGCGCGGGTCCTGGGCGCCACCGACGTCTGCCTGCCCTCCGCTGGCAACGCCGGAAGCGCGCTGGCCGCCTACGCGGCCGCGGCCGGGCTGAAGGCCCACGTCTTCCTGCCCCGGGACATCGCGAGCCTGTTCGTGGCGGAGACCAGGGCCTACGGCGCCCACGTGGAGACCGTGGACGGCCTCATCACCGACGCCGGGCGGGTGTGCGCGGAGCAGGCGCGGGAGCACGGCTGGTTCGAGTGCGCCACGCTCAAGGAGCCCTACCGGGTCGAGGGGAAGAAGACGCTGGGCTACGAGCTGGCCGAGCAGCTGAGCTGGTCCCTCCCCGACGCCATCCTGTATCCCACCGGCGGAGGCACCGGCCTCGTGGGGATGTGGAAGGCCTTCGAGGAGCTCGAGCAGATGGGATTCATCGGGCCCGACCGGCCCCGGATGTACGCGGTGCAGGCCGAGGGCTGTGCGCCCATCGTGAAGGCCTTTGCCGAGGGCCTCGACGAGGCCCCCCTGTGGGAGGGCGCCGAGACCCACGCCCACGGCATCCGGGTTCCCAAGGCCCTCGCGGACTTCCTGATCCTCCGGGCCCTGAGGGCCAGCCACGGAGCCGGCGTCGCCGTCTCCGAGGAGGAGATCCTCCAGGGCCTGGGAGACGCCTGCGCCACCGCGGGGCTCTTCATGGCCCCCGAGGGCGCGGCCTGTGTGGCCGCCGCGCGCAAGCTGAAGGCCGGAGGGGATCTGGCCCCCGAGGACCGCGTGGTCGTCTTCAACACCGGGACCGGCTACAAGTACGTCGAGAACCTCGTCCAGGCCGGCTGGAATCCCGCCGCCGGCTGAGCAGGCGTGGCGATGACCGACATCCTGCACCTCCAGGACCCCTACCTTCTCGAGTTCGAGGCCCGGGTCGTGGCGCGCCGCGAGCACGAGGGACGCCCCGCGGTCGTGCTCGACCGGTCCGCCTTCTACGCCGCGAGCGGGGGCCAGCCCTGGGACACCGGCTCTCTCGGGGACGCCCGGGTGGTCGCCGTCGTCGATGAGACTGGTGAGGTCCTCCACGTCCTCGACCGCCCTCTCCCCGAGGGTCCGGTCCAGGGCCGGGTCGACGCCGACCGCCGCCGCGACCACCGCCAGCAGCACCACGGTCAGCATCTCCTCTCCCAGGCCTTCGCCGAGGTCGCCGCCGCCCGGACGGTGGGCTTCCACCTCGGCGCCGAGGTGACGACGATCGACCTCGACCGCCCGGTGAGCGCCGGGCAGATCCAGGCCGCCGAGACCCGCGCGAACGAGGTCGTCTGGGAAGCGCGACCGGTGACCGTCAGGACCGTCTCCCCCGCCGAGGCGCGGGACCTGGGCGCGACGCCTCCCGACGGCGTGGAGGCTGCCGTCCGCCTCGTGGAGGCGGAGGGCTTCGACCGGCAGCCCTGCGGCGGCACCCACCCCCGGAGCACCGCCGAGGTGGGGGTCATCGTGATCACCGCGACCGAGAAGTACAAGGGGGGCACGCGCGTCACCTTCGTGTGCGGCCACCGGGCCCTGGGCGCGATCGCGATGCGCCGAGCGATCCTCGATCGGCTCGTCTCGGTCCTGTCGGCGCCCCTCGAGGACCTTCCCGCGGTCGCGGAGAAGACGAAGGACGACCTGATCGAGAGCGAGCGCAGGGGCCGGGGACTCCTCGAGCGCGCCCTCGACGGCGAGGCCCGGCGACTCCTGAGCGAGGCGCGCGGCGAAGCGCTCTCGGGCTCCGGCCCCGCGGTGGTGGTGGCGTCCTACGACGGCTGGCCTGCGGGCGACCTCCGAGTCCTCGCCCTCAAGCTCGTGGATCTCGCCCCCTGCGTGGCTCTCCTCGGCAGCCGCGGGGACAAGGCCCACCTCGTGTTCGCCCAGACCGAGGGCCTCCCCCACGACATCCCGGGACTGCTCCGCACCGCGGTCACAGCCCTGGGCGGGCGCGGGGGCGGCAAGGGCAACGTGGCCCAGGGCGGCGGCGACCGGCCCGAGAAGCTCGACGACGCGCTTCACCGCGCCGCCGAAGCGGCTCGCTCCCGCGCGTGAGAGCCCCTCCCTACCTCGTCCTCTGCCTCGCCGTCGTCTTCGTCTCCTTCGGGGCCATCTTCGTCCGCCTCGCCGACGCCCCCGCCCTGGCGGTCTCGTTCTACCGCGTGGCCCTGGCGTCCCTCTTCCTCCTCCCCTTCGCCGGGACGTCGGCGCGCCGCTCGTGGCCCGCGCTCTCCCGTCGGCAGGCGGCCATCCTCGGCGGCGCCGGCATGGCCCTGGCTCTCCACTTCGCCACCTGGATCGCGAGCCTCTCCTACACCTCGATCGCCTCGTCGGTCCTGCTGGTGAACACCGCGCCCGTCTTCGCCGTGGTGCTGTCCTCCCTGTTCCTCCACGAGCGCCCGAGCGGCGTGGTCGTGGTCGCCATCCCCGTGGCCATGGTCGGGGCCGCCCTCATCGCCCTGGGGGACCACGCCGCGTCGCCGGGCTCGCTCTTCGGAAACCTCCTCGCCCTCGCCGGTGCCGTCACCGTCGCCGCATACCAGGTCATCGGCCGCGGGCTGCGCGCGGCCCTCCCCCTGAGTGCCTACATCCTCGGAGTGTGGGGCACCGCCGCCCTCGCCCTGGGCCTCCTCGCCGCGGTCTTCGGTGTCTCCCTCACCGGCTACCCCGCCGGGGCGTGGCTCGCCTTCGTGGCCCTGGCCCTGGTGCCGACCATCGGCGGGCACGGCCTCGCCAACTGGTCGCTCCGGGCTCTCCCCGCGCCGACGGTGGGGCTCTTCCTCCTGGGCGAGCCCGTGGGGGCGTCGCTCATGGGCTGGCTTCTCTTCGGCGAGGTCCCGGGCCCCTGGACCCTCGTCGGGGGGATGATCGTCCTCGCCGCCCTCGCCCTGGTCCTCACGAAGAGGAGCTGAGTCAGTCCAAGGGGTAGACGCGCCCCCACCATCCGGAGGCGAGCGGCTCGATCTCACCCTCCCATGGCCGCAGCGAGTCGGGATAGGCCACGTCTTCCCGGGGGCCCCAGAACAGCAGCTCCGCCCCGATGGCCCGCGCCTCCTCGCGCCACCCGGGCGCTCCGCCGAGCACCGCCTTCAGGCCACGCTCCACCTCGGTGGCGTCGATACCGTGGCTCCACAGGTGGCCGCCGTAGCCCAGCACCAGCGGGTGGCCGCACAGCGCCACCGGGTGGTTGAAGGTGGGGGCGGCCGCCACGCGCTCGGTGAGGGGGCGTGACGCCAGCGCCGCGCAGACGGCGTCGTACTCCGAGAGGCTCAGGACCTCGAGACGCGGCCCCCGGCCGAGAGACGCGGCGGTCACGCTGACCGCCCCCGAGAAGAGAAGCCCCACGACCATCAGCGCCGCCCAGGGCCGGCGGAGACGGGCCAGGACGAGAGACCCGATGGGCGGGAGCGCGAGCAGGTAGCACCACAGCATCACCTTCGTGTTGTCCCAGGCCCAGGGAGCCAGCCGCACGAAGAACAGCGCCGCGAACACGGCGAGGGCGGGCCCGAGCACCAGCAGCTCCTCTCGTCGGCGCTCCCGCCAGGCGAGAGCGAGGGCGGCGAGGGCGAGGGGAAGGAAGACCCCGAAGTTGACCGCGAGGAAGACGAGGGGGTTCTCGTCACCGATCACCCACCCGGGCTGCCACCCCACGAGGGAGACGGCTCGGAATCCGTCGCTGACCTGCCAGACACCCCAGGTGGCCGGGACCACGGCCCAGGCGAGAGTCGGCCCGGCGGCCTCCAGCCGCCGACCGCCCAGGGCCCACACCGCGTAGACCACGGAGACGAGGAGGAAGGTGTGAAGGTGCACGAGGGGCAACGATCCCCAGAGGACTCCTTCCACCCACGCCGGCAGGGCGGCCTCGCCCCGGAGAAGACGACGGCGCCAGCTCCAGAGCAGCAGCAGTCCCACGGGCAACGCCAGCAGGAAGCCCCGCTGAGGAACGAAGAGCGCCAGGTAGAGGTTCTTCCAGGCCACGGCGTCCTGGTAGTCCAGGAGGCGGCCGGTCCACAGCAGCGGGAACCCGGCCAGGCCCCCGGAGAAGAGAAAGCCGGCAACGGCGAGTGCCCCTCCCCAACGGCGCAGGGCGAGGGCGGCGGCCGCCGCCCCGGCCAGGCCGAGCAGGGGCCAGACGACCCGGGCGCCCACGCCCACCACCACGAGGAGGGCGGTGAGAAGGTCGACGCCCAGGGGATACCGCAGTCGCTCCCCCACCGCGATCGGGCTCTCCGGCCAGAACGGCGCTCCCCCGGCGAAGTGCTGGACGTACGTCCAGTGGAGGGGCAGGTCTCCGTAGTTGTTGGGGAGGAGCGTCAGGAGCAGGTCCCCCCGCGCGAAGAGAAGCCAGCCGAACTGGCGCAGGGACACCACCGCGAACGCGGTCAACGCGAGGGCTTCGAGCTTCGGGAGGCCCTGGAGCCACGCCACCAGCGACGCCGCGGTCTCCGCTGGCACGTCCCCAGCGGCCGCCGCGGCCGTCCGCCAAGCGGCAACGGCCCCCGCGGCGGCTCCCGACAGCAGCGCCGCCCAGGCCACCCAGGAGGACACTGCACCGTTGAGGACCGCCAGACAGGCTCCGACCCACACCGCGGTCGACGCAAAGACGAGCGCCCCGGCGAGCCTAGTCACCCCGCGCACAGGTTTCCCACACCGGCGAGGCAGTCTTCCACACGCCATGCACGACGCACCCACAGGGAGGGGTCCCTTCTTCCACAGGTCCGGCCCGCCTTTTCCACGGCCGGGCGGCGGTTGTGCACCGTTCGCTCACATCCCCTCCACACCCGGGGAGCCATTTCTCCACAGAAAGGTCGCCGATCTTCCACAATCGACCGGCCATCTTTCCACAGAGCGACCGAGCTTTCCCACACCCGATCGGCCTCTCGTCCACAAGCCGTGCTCAGCCTTTCCACACGGTGCGCCGCGGTGCCGCACAGGCGATCCACAGCCCTTCGCCCGCATCTCCACGCGACATCCACAGCTTGTCCACAGCGGGATCGCGCTGTCCGTCGGCCCGTCACGCGCTCCCGAGCTCGGTGGCTGAAGGCAGCCCCGGCAGCCCCGTCGCAGCCCGTACCGCGCGGACGACCGCGCGGGCCACCACCTCCGCCGCCACCGCCCCCACCAGGAACGCCGGCTGGGGAATCTCGACCTTGCCGGTCGACAACGCGAAGAGCGTGTCCCCGTCCCACGGCGTGTGGACCGGGTGGATGGCCCGCGCGAGACCGTCGTGGGCCATCTGCGCCACCTTCGTCGCCTCGGCCTTCGTGAGCGCAACGTCGGTGGCCACCACCCCGATGCTCGTGTTCTCGCCGTTCTGCGAAGCGTGGGCTCCCGTGCCCGCCAGGAGGACGTTCATCGCCCCCGGGAGCGACTTTCCGTCCTCGCCCCGCACTCCGGCCACCGTTCGGCCGGTGTCCGGGTCGAGCACGTCGCCCATGGCGTTCACCGCCACCAGGGCGGACACCGTGCCCCCCCGCGGCAGGCGCACGACGGCGGTGCCGAGGCCACCCTTCATGGCGCGGGACAGCCCCAACACCTTCCCCACCGTGGCCCCGGCCCCGGCCCCGACCGAGCCCTCGGGCACCGGCCCGTCGGTCGCGGCCCGTGCGGCCCGATAGCCGGCATCTGCCCCCGGGCGAATCGTCCAGTCCCCCACCCCCAGGTCAAAGAGGATGGCCGCGGGAACGATGGGCACCTTCGCCGGGCCCACGGGAAAGCCGATCCCGCGCTCCTCCAGGTAGCGCACCACGCCACCGGCCGCCTCCAATCCGAACGCGCTTCCTCCCGACAGAACCACCGCGTGCACCTTCTGCACCGTATTGACCGGGTCCAGAAGGTCCGTCTCCCGCGTGCCCGGGGCGCCTCCGCGCACGTCGACACCGCACACCGCCCCGTCCTCGGTGAGGATCACCGTGCAACCGGTGGGTCGGCGGCTCTCGGTGAAGTGCCCGACCTTGATGCCGCCCACCTGGGTCAGACCACCGTCCCTCGTCTGCGTCGCGTCCATGCCGGCTCCTTCCCCGGCGGCGGCGTCGGAGACCCACCCGGCGACCAGCCCGGCCGCCAGCGACACCGAGAACTCACGCCGTCCCATCGTGCTCATGGGCGCGATCGTAGCACCCCGACGTGTCGCGGCTTCAGTCTCCCGGGCCGAGCCACGCGGCGGCGAATACGCCCAGGGCCAGCCCCATCCCGATCACCGACGGAAGCCAGCCGCCCCTCGGGGTCCCGGCCAGAACGATCAGACCCACCCCGGTTCCCACGACAGACAGGGCGATCGCCGCCCGCGCGTGACGTGCCCCGGGCCGCGAGGAGAAGAGTCCCACGAGGAGCGGAACGAACAACGCCGCGGTCATGATCCCATAGAAGAGCTTCAGCGCGGCCACGACCGAGGGCAGCAGCAGGGCGAGGACCAGTCCGACGGCCCCGCCCGCCACCGCCGCCCCTCTCCCCACCCGTAGCAGCTGCGCGTCGGTGGCCTCGGGTCGCAGGACGGCCTGGTAGAGGTCGCGACTCAGGGACGTCGACAACATGAAGAGGATGGCGTCGGCCGAGGACAGCTCGGCGGCGAACAGCGCAGCGAGCCCCAGCCCCCCGAGCCACGGAGGGAGGACGTCCATCGTGAGACGCGGGAGCGCCATCTCCGAGTTGGCCAGCCCTGGCTCCACCGACCGCATCGCCATCCCCAGGAGGGCCGGCACGAAGGCGAACAGCGCCAGGGCCGCGGCGTTGCCGAGGGCGGCCCGGGAGGCGCCGCTCGCGCTCCGGGCCCCGAACGCCTTCTGGATCAGCCCCGGGGACACGATGAAGGACGGCACGAACACCACCACCAGCCCCAGGATCCCGGCCAGCCCCATCCCGCTGAGGCTCCCGTAGGCCGACGCGGCCTCGGCCCCGGCCGCGCCCTCGAGTCCGGCCCAGCCTCCCCCCGCCGACCACGCGAACGGGACGGCCAGGGCGAACCCAACGACCAGGACGACGAGCTGCAGGAGGTTCACCCACGCCGAGGCCATGAGGCCGCCCCCGCTGAAATAGGCGGTGAGGATCAGGGCGGAGAGCAGCGAGCCCCAGAGCCGGGGCAGCCCGGCGATCACCTCGAAGGCCCAGGCCATGGCGATCAGCTGTCCCGCGAGCAGCGCCGCCGTCCCGATCCAGAGGATGGCCGCGATCGCCACCCGGACCGAGCGGTCGAACCGCCACTCCAGGAAGTCTCCCACGGTGAGGAAGCGGTGCTCCACCGCCAGCCGGTGCATCCGGGGGGCCACCACGAGCCCGAGGACCAGGCACCCGATCGCCGCCGACCCCGACCACCACCAGGCGGACAGCCCGCTGCGGTAGCCGAGCCCCGTCGCCCCCACGGTGGAGCCCGCCCCGATGTTCGCGGCGAGGAGGGTGGCGAACACCATCCCCGCGGGCAAGGCCCGCCCGGCGACGAAGAAGTCTCCCGGGGCCCGCACCCGGCGGGTGACCCAGACCCCGGCCCCGACGAGCAGGGCGGCGTAGCCCAGGAGCAGGACGTGGGTTGCGGTCATCCCCGGGGACCTTCTGCGCTCACACCCGCACCGTGGGATCGAAGAGCTTCCGGTGCTCCTGGAGCGCGAAGCGGTCGGTCATCCCCGCGATGTAGTCGCAGACCACCCGCTCGACACCGTCGCGCTCGATCTGCCGATGGAAGCGCGGCGGCAGCTGCCGCGGCTCACGGACGAGAGAGTCGAAGAGGTCGTGAAGGATGCGGCCGGCCTTGTCGCCCATCCGCACGACACGGAAATGCCGGTACATCTCGCGGAAGAGGAACTCCTTGAGCTCGCGCACGCGCTCGGCCATGGGCGGCGAGTAGTTCACGAGCCGCCTCCCGACGGCCCGGACGTCCGCGGCCGAGGTCACTCTGGCCTCGTCGACCGCCGCAAGCGTCGTCTGGATCAGGTCGCTCGTGCACCGGTCGATGATCCGCCGCACCACCCGGTGCCGGAGCATCCGCTTGTCCTTGAGCCCCGCCCCCAGCGCCTCGTCGTGGGCCTCGCGGAACAGCGTGACCCTGCGGATCTGGTCGACGGAGAACATCCCCGAGGTCAGCCCGTCGTCGATATCGTGGTTGTTGTAGGCGATCTCGTCGACGAAGTCGACGAGCTGGGCCTCCAGCGTCGGGGGCTCCCCGGGCGCGTACTCCTCGGGGGCGCTGGCGTCGGTGTCCGGCCGGTGCTTGATGATCCCCTCCCGCACCTCCCAGGTCAGGTTCAGACCGGGGAACTCCGGGTACCGCTCCTCCAGGACCTCGAGGATCCGCAGCGTCTGGCGGTTGTGCTCGAAGCCCCCGTGGTCGCGCATCACCTCATCCATCACCCGCTCGCCGGAGTGTCCGAAGGGCGTGTGCCCGAGGTCGTGCCCCAGGAGCAGGCACTCCGTCAGCTCTTCGTTGAGCCCAAGCGTCCGGGCCACCGTCCGCCCGATCTGCGCCCCCTCCAGGCTGTGGGTCAGCCGCGTCCGGTAGTTGTCCCCCTCGTGGTTCACGAAGACCTGCGTCTTGTACTCCAGCCGCCGGAACGACGAGGAGTGGATCACCCGGTCCCGGTCCCGCTGGAAGCACGTCCGGTACTGGTGCTCCTCCTCCGGATGCCGCCGCCCCCGGCTCGCGGCGCTCTTCATCCCGTAGGGCGCGAGCTGCCGCTCCTCCCGCTCTTCCTGGCTGCGCCGATCCACGATGAACATCCAGTCCTCCCAACCTGATTCTAAGCGCTTCAGGCGACCGCCTGTCGTTTCCGGCCTGTCAGCCTGACCGACATGGCGATCGTGTCCCCGGCAGGAGCCCCATGGTTCGACCGTCCGACGAAGAGTCTCTCCGTCGGCACGACCGTTTGCCGGCCGCACCGCCGTTTGCTAAGCTTTTTCGGTTCCGCCGTGGGCCACTAGCTCAGCTGGGAGAGCGCAGCGTTCGCAACGCTGAGGTCACGGGTTCGAGCCCCGTGTGGTCCACCAAGCCCCTCAACAACTTCCGAGCCGCGTAGTCGGCGTCGGGACGATCTGCTACCACCCAGCTCCCCAGGGGCCGCGCGCCGCCTTGAGACTCTGGAGCGGACGCCAGCCAAGTCGGAGGGGGCAAGATCTGGACATGATTGGCTGATAGCATGCGGTCGGGAGGCGAAAGCGTGAAGACTCTCGGTGTGCTCCTGCTCGTTACCCTGGTCCCCGTTTCCGCCGCCACCCCGTCACGCCCGGACCGGGTTGCGTTCCGCGAGCTGTTCCGCGAGCTCGTCGAGACGAACACGACCCTCTCGGCCGGAAGCTGCACCGAGGCGGAGGAGAAGATCGCCTCCCGGCTGCAGGCGTCCGGGTTGCCCGAGAAGAACATCCACTTGTTCACCGTTCCCGACCACCCCCGTGAGGGCAGCCTGGTTGCCGTGCTCGAAGGCCAGGACGCCGCGCTCGGAGCAATGCTGCTCCTGGCGCACGTCGACGTGGTCGAGGCCAAGCGCGAGGACTGGACGCGCGATCCGTTCACACTGTTCGAGGAGGGCGGCTACTTCTACGCTCGGGGCGTCTCCGACGACAAGGCGATGGCCGCGATCTGGGTCGACACGCTCGTGCGATTCCTCGAAGGCGGCTTCCGGCCGTCGCGCACGATCAAGCTCGCCCTCACCTGCGGAGAGGAGACGAACGGCGCGTTCAACGGCGCCGAGTACCTGTCGAAGGAGCAGCGACAGCTGATCGACGCCGCGTTCGCACTCAACGAGGGGGCGTGGGGCGTGCTCGACGACGAGGGCCACCGCATCTTCCTGTCGGTCCAGGCTGGTGAGAAGGCGGCGCAGGACTACCGCCTCGAGGTGCGCAATCCCGGCGGGCACAGCTCGCGGCCGGTCAAGGACAACGCGATCTACCACCTGGCCGCGGCGCTCACCCGCGTGGCGGAGTACGAGTTCCCGATCCAGCTCAACGACACCACGCGCGCCTACTTCACGCGCGTTGGGCAGATGAAGGGAGGGGAGCTCGGAGCCGCGATGCGGGCAATGGCGGCGAACCCGGCCGACGCCGCCGCGACGGCAAAGGTCACCGCCGACCCGACCTACAACGCCATGCTCCGCACGACCTGCGTGGCCACGATGCTCGAGGCCGGCCACGCGACGAACGCCCTGCCACAGCGGGCCACGGCAAACGTCAACTGCCGCATCTACCCGACGGAGACGTTCGAGGACGTCCGCCGGACGCTCGAGCGGGTCGTGGCCGATCCCGAGATCACGGTCACGAAGCTCGAGACCCGTGGGCCCCAGGCCAAGGCCCCGCCGCTCACGCCGGCGATCATGGGCCCGATCGAGGAGGTCGCGGCGGAGGTCTTCCCCGGCATCCCCGTGGTGCCGATCTTCCAGGCCGGCGCGACGGACGGCCAGTTCCTCGGCGCGGTCGGCATCCCGACCTATGGAATCGGCGCGCTCTTCTTCGATCCCGACCTCGGCAACATCCACGGGTTGAACGAGCGACTGCGGGTCGAGTCGCTCTACGATGGGCGTGACTATCTGTACGAGCTGGTCAAGAAGCT
>JAJDNS010000145.1 GCA_022340585.1 Acidobacteriota bacterium | reverse complement strand
GTGACCCGGGCCGGGTTGAACTCGACCTGGATCTTCACGTCCTTGGCGATCGTGACGAGTGTCCCGCCCGCCTCGCTCACCAGGACCTTCCGCGCCTCCCGGGACGAGTCGATGTAGGCGTAGTTGCCGTTTCCGTGGTCGGCCAGCTTCTCCATCTTGGAGTCCTGGAGGTTGCCCCGCCCAAAGCCGAGGACGGAGAGGAAGACGCCGGTCTCACGCTTCTCCTCGATGAGTCGGACGAGGTCGCCCTCGCTGCTGAGGCCCACGTTGAAGTCGCCGTCGGTGGCCAGGATCACCCGGTTGATCCCGCCCTCCACGAAGCTGTCGGCGGCGACGCGGTAGGCGAGCTGGATCCCCGCCCCGCCGGCGGTAGAGCCACCGGCCCGGAGCGAGCGGAGGGCCGCCTTGATCTCGCCCTTGTGGGTGCCGGACGTGGGCGGCAGGACCAGGCCCGAGGCGCCGGCGTACACCACGATGGCGACCCGATCCTCCTCTCGCAGGGTGCCCACGAGAAGGGTCATGGCCCGCTTGAGCAGAGGAAGCTTGTCCGGAGAGTTCATCGAGCCCGACACGTCGAGGAGAAAGGTCAGGTTGCGGGGGGGCAGGTTCTCCTCGTCGATGGACCGGCCGCGCAGGCCCGCGAGGACCAGTCGGTGCTCGGGCGTCCACGGGCACGTCCCGACCTCGGTGGTGATGGAGAAGGGAAGATCCCCCTCCGGCTCGGGGTAGTCGTACCCGAAGTAGTTGACCAGCTCCTCGATGCGGACGGCATCCTTCGGCGGGAGCTGCCCCGAGGTCAGGAAGCGGCGCACGTTGGCGTAGGAAGCGGTGTCGACGTCGATGGAGAAGGTCGACAGGGGGTTGGCCGCGGCGGCCAGGAAGGGGTTGTCGCGGATGTGGTCGTAGGCCTCCCGGTCGACCGGGGGACGCGGGACCCGGTAGGCCTCTTCGTCCTTCCTGATCTCGTACGCCGGGGCCGCCATCTTCACTGCCGGCGCCTGGGCCATCCGAAGACGGAGGGCGTGGTCCTGCTCACGAGCGCCGGGTGCGCCGGGAAGGCCTCCTACGACGCCACCTCCGGGGACCGCGCCGGTGACGTCTCCCTCGACGACCTCGCGCTCGTCCGCCGACGGGAGAGACCTCACTTCGGTCCGCCGGTGGACGACCCGCGCGTCCGGCCCCGGTGTCGTCGGGGCTGCCGCTGCCGCACCCGGATCGCCCGTCTCCGAGCCCGGGGACGCAGCCTCGCCCGGCTCGTCAGCGGCGGGCCAGGCCGGATGCCGCGCCACCGGAAGCTCCGCAGTTGAGAAGAGAATCGCTCCGGCGATGAGCAACACGCCGGCCGCGACTGTCAGTCCGAGCCACGCAACCTTCTTCATCGGGGCCTCCCTCTCGAGCGGGCTTGCTCCACCCGCGTCGTCACGGTGGGTACGGCCCCGGGGCCCGTGCTATTCCGCGTCGCTGAATCCTGGACGGAGGCCAGGTGCCCACGGTTCCCGCGGGAGCCGACGGGGCGGGGGAATCAGGTAGACTCGGCCACGATGAGAACGCACGACGCTTGCTCGATCCTGCTTCCTGGTGCGACCGCCGTCCTCACGCTCGCTCTGCTCGTGCCGGTCTCCGCTCCGGCCACGGACAGGGCCGACCTCGGTGAGCTCGATGGCCACGTCGCCCAGGTGCTCGAGAGGCTCCACGTGCCGGGCATGGCCATTGCGATCGTGAAGGACGCAGACGTGGTCCTCTCGCGGGGCTACGGGGTCCGCCAGGCCGGTGAGCCCGGTCCGGTGGACGACGAGACCCGGTTCGGGATTGCGTCCAACAGCAAGGCCTTCACCGCCGCGGCCCTCTCGATCCTCGTCGAGGAGGGGGAGGTGGCCTGGAACGACCCGGTGACGCGGCACGTGCCCGAGCTCCAGATGTACGACCCCTGGGTGAGCCGTGAGATCACGGTGCGGGACCTGGTGACACACCGGTCCGGGCTCGGCCTTGGAGCGGGCGATCTCATGTGGTGGCCCCCGACCGACTTCACCCGACAGGAGATCCTCCGCGGGGTCCGGCACCTGAAGCCCGCATCCAGCTTCCGCAGCACATACGCCTACAACAACATCATGTTCGTCGTGGCCGGCGAGGTGGTGGCTCGTGCGTCCGGGCGCACGTGGGGCGAGTTCCTCCGGGAGCGCATCCTGGAGCCCCTGGGAATGGACCGCACGACGACCACCGCGGCCGTCCTCGAGCCCGGTGACGGGGTGGCCACGCCCCACGTCGAGGTTGGCGGACGGGCCGAGCCGATCCGACTGATGAGCTTCGAGAACGCCGCGGGAGCGGTCGGGGTGAACTCGACGGCGGCCGACATGGCGCGCTGGCTGCGCATGCTTCTCGAGTGCCGCGAGGAAGACTCCATCCCCGAGGATCAGGAGTGTGTCCTCACGCCCGATTCGATCCAGCGAATGTGGTGGCCCCAGATGGTCATGGCGCCAAGAAAGCGGCCCGAGGGATTCGAGTTCCTGGAGACCGACTTCGCAGCCTACGGGCTCGGGTTCGGGCTGCGGGAGTACCAGGGACACAAGGTGGTGAGGCACACCGGGGCGGTGCCCGGGTACTACTCGAGCGTGACCTTCGTGCCCGACGAGGGCCTCGGGATCGCCGTGCTGTCGAATCAGGAATCCGGCGCTGCGCTCAACGCGGTCACCCAGCACATCCTCGACGCCTTCCTCGGGGCCCCGGAGCCACCGGTGGACTGGCTCGAGACTTTCGTGGAGCTGGCGGCCGTCGAAGCGAAGAAGGCCGAGGAGAAGGTCGCGAAGGAGCGGGCCGCGCGCAACCCCGACACGCGCCCGTCGCTGGCCCTCTCCGGGTACGCCGGTGCGTACCGTGACCCGTGGTACGGCGAGGTGACGATCGTCGAGGAAGGCGGCCGGCTGGTCCTCGACATGACCCGCACTCCCCGCATGCTGGCTGATCTCGAGCACTGGCAACACGACACCTTCGTCGCCCGATGGAGGGAGACGTGGATGTCGGACCACTCGCCCTACGAAGCTTTCGTGACGTTCGCGTTGGAGCCCGGCGGGACGGTCGAGCGGATGACGATGACGCCGGTCTCACCGGCCATCGACTTCAGCTTCGACTTTCAGGATCTGGTCTTCGAGCCCGTCCCCGCCGACGGCGAGCCGACGGCGAAGGACTGAAGCGTGCACCTCGGCGCCCACGGGCGGCCCGAGGACCGGTCGCCCCGAGGCATCAGTGACGGCAGAAGTCCGCCACCGCGGGGCGCGCGAGCCGCTCGTACTCCGCGTACGGCATGCGCACGACCTCGTGGTGGTTGCCGGCCTGGAACGCGAACTCGCCTGCCTTCGGAAAGCACTTGTCGACGTAGACCGACATCCCGTAGAGCTGACCGAAGGGGGGCATGGCCCCGATCTCGCAATCCGGGAAGAGGGCCCTGATCTCCTCTTCGGGGAGCAGCGAGACGTCCGGCTTGTCCAGCACCCGGGCGAGAGCGGAGAGGTCGAGCCGACAGGAGGCGGGCAGCACCACCATGACCGGCTCCTCTCCCGGTGATCGCACGACGAGAACCTTGGCGAGCTGCCAGCCCGAGACGTGAACGGCGGATGCGACACCCTGCGCGGTGAAGGCCTCACGGTGGGGCAGGGTCTCGTACGCGGCTCCGCCGGTCTCGAGGAGGCGTTTGGCTCTTTCGACGAGCACGGCAAACCTCCTTCCCGGAGGGATCCCTCGTTCACTCTGGACCCCCGGGCCGAGGTTGGAAATAGACCCGATGAACCGGTCCGAATGGATGGGGGCGTCGCTCAGCGAGACCAGTAGGGACGGTAGTACTGCTCGTCGCCGGCGGTCCGGGCCGGGCGTTCCGGTCGGCGGAACACCGACTCGACGCGGCGCCGGGTCGCGACGGGGTCGCGCAGGATGAGGACCGCCACCACGACGACGGCCAGGGCGAGGAGGGCAGCGACGGCAATCAGCACGGTGGTGAGGCTCATGGTCGACATCGGCTCCTGGAAGACGGCGCCCGGCATCGACGCCGGTGCTCGAGTATATACCTTGACCGTTGCAGACGTGGATTCCTAGAATCACCCGATGGCCGAAGAGGCGCAGCGACTGGCTTCACTGGTGGTCGTGGGAGGACCCCTCAAGGACCGGCGCCACGATCTCGACGAGGTCGTGGCCGAGGTCCTGATCGGCTCTGATCCCGACTGTCACCTCCACGTCGATCTTCCCGGAATCAGCCCGATCCACGCCCGGCTCTGGGCGGACCTGAACAACGTAACCGTGTACGACACGCACGCGCCGCGGGGGGTCTACGTCAACGACGATCAGGTGACGGGTGAGGCGCCCATCGGCAGCGGCGACTGGCTGTGGCTGGGCCCCCCCGCCGAGCCCGACAGCGTGTGCATCCAATGCCGCTTCGAAGCCTGGGTCGAGGTCCTGCCCGAGGCCACGGCGTCCGCCAGCGAGACACCCCCGGCGGAGGCCGCGGCGCCTCCGCCTGCGAGCGGCGGAAGCCCGCCGCCCCCTCTCGAGGCCTACGAGCCCGGCGTGCTGGTGGACGAGACGGCGCCCGAGTCCGGCGGGGAGGCGGCAGTGGTGTCCACGCAGCCGCCTCTGCCCCCGAGGGGCGAAAGCCCGTCGCCCCCTCTCGAGGCCTACGAGCCCGGCGTGGTGGTGGGCGAGACGCTCGTCGAGGCCGGCGGGGAGGCGGCAGCGGTTCCCGCGTCGCCGCCGGCCGAGGAGCCTGACGCTCTCCTGGTGGAGCCGAGCCTGGAGGCCCTGCTGCCCCCGACGCCGGCGGAGGAGTCCCACCCGGCACCGGCTTCGAGCCCCCCGGCCCCCGAGGAGGAAGTGCTCTTCGTCGAGGCCGATCGGGTGCCGCCGGAGGCGCCTGCGTCCCCGCCGGAGCGCCCCCGCCCCGCGGAGACCCCGACCCCGCCCGAGCCGACCCCACCCGGTGCTCCTCTCCCGTCTGCGATCGAAGCCCCCTTCTTCCTGCCCGAGGAGACCCCGACGACGGCCGAGCCGGCTGCACCGACCCCGGCCGAGACGCCGCCTGAGCCTCCCGGGGCTGATGCTCCGGGAGACGACGCCTGGTCCATCGCCGAGCCTCCGTCCTCCGCGGCGATGCCGGTGGCTGCCCCCGAGGCTCCGGTCGAGGATCACTTCTTCATTGCCGAAGAGGTCCTGACCCAGCCGGCATCGCCGTCACCGTCGACGGCGGGGGAGGCCCCCGTCGAGGAGGCGGCCTTTGTCGCGGCGGAGCCGGCCCTGTCTTCCCCGACCGGGCCTGCCCCCGCGTCCCCGTCGGCCACGGGCCCGGGCCCCGAGCCGGCCGCCCCGGTCGCCGGGGGCGAAGTCGGTCCCGCCCCGACGCCCGAAGCGCCACTCCCCGCCGACGAGGTGCCGGCACCCTCAGCCGGGCCCACACCGGCTCCGGTGGCGCCGTCTCCGGGGACGGCGGTGCCCCCGACGGCTCCGTCCCCCGACGCGGTGCCGACGGCGACCGAAGTCCCGAGTTCCGATGCTCCCGTCGCTCGGCCGGGCGCGCCTCCGGCGGCACCACCCGAGCGGCCCGCCCCGACGCCTCGTCCGAGGCCGCCCTCAGCGGCCCGCCGCCGGACTCCGGCGGCGGGCGCCCGGCGCCCGGCACGCTCGCGGGGCGGGCGGAAGGGACCGCCGGAGTGGCTCCGCCCCGTGGGCATCGGCGCCGGGGCCGCCCTCGTCCTGGGCGTCATCGGGTTCGCGCTGGTGACGTGGCTCGGAGGGAGCGTCACGGTGGAGGGGGTCTCGCCCGCCCGAGTTCGGGTGGGCCAGCGGGCCGTGGTCACCGGATCGGGCTTCTCCGACGACGCGGCCCGGAACACGGTTCTCTTCGGGGGGGTGAGCGCCACGATCCTCAGCGCCTCGAAGACGCAGCTCGAGGTCGAGGTCCCCGAGGCCGTCGCCGAGGCCGGATCCGAGCGCCGCGTGCCCGTCGTGGTGAGAAAGGGCAGCATGGAGTCGGAGCCCCTGGAGGTGTCGGTCTTCCAGGGCCCGGTGCTCCACGGGCTCTCGCCCGAGGCGGCGTTGCCGGGGGAGGAGGTCACGCTGGCCGGGGCCGGCTGGGGGATTGGGGCCACCGTGCGCTTCGGCGATGTTCCTGGGGAGATCCTGGACATCGACCCGACGCAGATCCGGGTGACCGTACCCCAGCTCTCGGGCGAGACGGGAACGGCGGCCCCGGTCGTGGTCACCGTGGGGGGGGTCGAGTCGAACTCCGCCCCGTTCTTCCTCGGACGCCTGCCGCTGGTCACGGGCGTGCAGCCCGCCGCGGCGTCGATGGGGGCGGTGCTCACCATCTCCGGACGGGGCTTCAACCGCGACCCGGGGCAGAACGACGTGCGTGTGGCCGGGGCCCGGGCCCTGGTCGTCTCGGCGTCGAACCACGAGCTGACGGTCGTCGTGCCGCGTCTCAATGCGGGGGAGACCGCGCGCGCGCTGGAGATCCGTGTGCCCGACTCCCAGGACGTCGGCCGCGGAGTCGTCGAGGTGGCCGCGTCTCCGGATCCCATCGGGCTGCGATTCATCGCGGAGCCGTTCGAAGGGCCGTCCGCACACCCCCACGCCGTGCTCTCCACCGGCCTGGGGCCCGCCTTCGTCCTGGCGGCGGCCGACGGACACACGGCCGCGGAGCGGGCCGTCTCCGCCCAGCAGGCGCTCAACGCGGCGGTTCCCACCCTGGCCGCGTCTCCGGGGCTCCTCCCCGAGGCCCGGGACCTGGAGACGAAGCCGGTGCTGGGCCTGCCCGGCCAGTTCGAAGCGCTCCTCGAGGTCACGGAGGCCGACGCCGCCGCCTACAACGAGGACTGGACCCGTCTCCGCGGACGGGCCCGGGCGGTGACGCCGGCGCGCCTCGCCCGCTGGTGGGAGGCGGTGGCCCGCGACCTGGTGCTGATCCTCGTGCGCGCGGAGCCGCCCCGGTTTGCCGCGGCCCTGGCGTCCGAGGGTCGCGTCTTCCAGCAGGTCTTCGACGCCGCCCAGCGGGCCGGTGGCCCGGTGTCGCCCGCGGTCGTGGCCGGCCTGGGCCGCGGCACACGCGACGGGCTGCGCGTCGTCGCCCTGCGCGTCCCTCCCTCCGTCTCCGCCGAGGTGCCCGCCGCCGCCACGGCCGCCGCCGCTGCCCCAACGCCGGCTCCGGCCCCGAAGGCGGGGCCTCTCCGGCTCGAGGGCAGCTGGACGGGGACCGAGAACGAGGAGGGGCAGCAGGGCTACGTGACCGTCACCTTCCACCGTGACTACGGGTCCATTGCCTACGAGGGGGGCCTCACCCTGACACTGCCGTTCCTCAAGCTCGAGCGACCGGGGCAGGACCGTGTCCGCTTCACCGTTCAGATCCGCGGTGGCATCCGGCACTACCTCGGGCGCTGGGATGGCGAGACGCTCAGTGGTGACATCGCCCGGGACGAGGCGGGCCAAGACGTCGTGGGAACGTTCGAGCTGCGCCCGCGATAGACTCCCGCCGGCGGAGGGTGTTCCCCGCCGGGGGAGTGACCCATGATCTCGATGACTTTCGCCGTCGTCGCCACGGTGTCCGCGGTGGTCAGCTCGGAGAGCGTCTCCGCGGGGGCCCCGCACGAGTCCTGCCACGCCTCCACGATCGTCCAGACGGAGAGCGGGCTGGTGGCGGCGTGGTTTGGCGGGACCGCGGAAGGCGAGGACGATGTGGGGATCTGGCTCACGCGCCAGAAGCCCGAGGGCTGGTCGGAGCCGCGGGAGGTCGCGCGCGACGCCGTCCACCCCTGCTGGAATCCCGTTCTGTTCCAGAGGGAGGGTGCCGTTCTTCAGCTCTACTACAAGGTCGGTCCGAGCCCGCGCGAGTGGTGGGGGATGGTGATCGAGTCCACCGACGAGGGACGAACGTGGTCCCCGCCGCGACGGCTTCCCGAGGGGCTGCTCGGCCCCATCAAGAACAAGCCCGTGAGTCTCGGCGACGGTCTGGTCCTCAGTGGCTCGAGCACGGAGCACGCGGGCTGGAGAGTCCACATGGAGCGCTCGGTCGACGGCGGGCGCACGTGGACGAAGGGCGAGCCCCTGAACGACGGGAGCCAGCTGGGCGTCATCCAGCCCACGATCCTCCCTCATCCCGGAGCCGTGCAGATACTCTGCCGCAGCCGGCAGGGGCGCATCGCCGAGAGCTGGTCGGAGGACGGGGGCCAGACGTGGAGCCCGATGACCCTCACCGACCTGCCGAACCCCAACTCCGGCATCGACGCCGTGGTGCTCGAGGACGGCCGGTCGCTCCTGGTCTACAACCACGTCACGAAGGGACGCGAGAAGCTGAACGTGGCCGAGAGCGCGGACGGGAAGGCCTGGCGCCGGGTCCTGGACCTGGAAGACCAGCCCGGAGAGTACTCGTACCCCGCGGTCATCCAGACGCCCGACGGACTGGTCCACGTCACCTACACCTACCGGCGCCGCAGCATCAAGCACGTCGTCATCGACCCGAAGAAGCTCGCACTCGCGCCCTGAGGGGCCCGACGGAGGCAGCCATGCAACGTCACACTTCGACTCGAATCGGCGCGATTCTCGTCACGGTCTGCGGTCTCGCGGGCCTGCTGGCCGTCGCTGGCCCGCTGGCCCGCGCGGAGGAGAAGCCCCGGACTCTCCTCGCCGTCTTCGCCCACCCGGACGACGAGCAGGCGATCATGCCGCTGATGTCCCGCTATGCCCGCGAGGGTGTGGACGTCTACCTGGCGATCGCGACAGACGGGCAGAAGGGTGTGCGGGAGCATTCCGGCATCCTCGCCGGCGAGGCGCTGGCCACGGCGCGCGCCGAGGAGGCCCGCTGCGCCTGCCGGACGCTCGGCATCCACCCCCCCATCCTGATCGGCCTCGTGGATGGAGAGCTGTACCGGGAAGAGAACAAGGCGGCGTTGCTGAAGGAGGTCGCACGCCTCTTCGCGGAGCTGAGGCCCGACGCGGTCGTCACCTGGGGGCCGGACGGCGTCACCGGTCACACCGACCACCGGCTGGTGAGCAGCGTGGTGACCCAGGTATTCCAGAGCGAGGAAGGGAAGGCGGCGGGCCAGCTGTTCTACACGGGCCTTCCGGCGGAGCGCCTCGAGGCCCTCGCCGACCTCGGCACCCCCGCCGCGTCGGGGACGCCCCTGGGCTTTGCCACCGTGCAGGGGCGGTACCTTCCCGTCCGTATCACCTATCAGGAGGAGGACGGCAAGCTCGCCGGTGAGGCCCTGGCCTGCCACAAGACGCAGTACACCCCCGAGGAGATGGCTCGGATGAGCGGGATGGCGCGCGCGTTCGAGGACGGCGCCGTGCACCTCCGCCCCTGGTTCGTCGACACGGAGCCGATCACCGACCTCTTCGAGTAGGCCCCCACCTCCTGGATGGGGCTCAGCGGACGGAGGCCGCGCTGGGGTTCGACCGGTCGGCCCCCGCCTTCTCCATCACCCGCCGGATGGCGGCGAAGATCGTCTCCTCGACGGACTCCGCGAAGCGGCCTGGCTGCCCATAGTAGATCATGCTCTCGACGGCCTCGTAGCCCTCCTCCCGGAGGACCCGTCGGGACGGGATGTAGCACATGACGTCGTGGCTGTAGCCCACCACGACCAGGTTCTCGTCGGGGTAATCGCGCTTGCTGCGGAGCGCGTAGTCGACCACCACCTCGCCTCCCAGGGCGAGGAACGTCAGGTCCGGGCCGAACCGGACGGCCTGGACCGGATAGGGCACGTCCCGCACGGGATCCCCGCGGTCATAGGCGGCCAGCATGAGACTCGCGCGACGCCGGCGGTGGGGATCGGAGTGCCGTGACTCCTCCTCGAAGAGGCCGCGGGTGTGGACGGCGAACTCGAGGCGCACCTCCTCGGAGGCGGTGCGGATGGGGGGGCGAACGGGGTGCAGAGAGGCGCCCATCAGGCGGCTCACCTCGGCCGCGAGCGCGCGTCCGTGCCGGCGGGCCAGGCTCAGCTTCTCTCGCGGGTGGGGGTTCTGGTCGCCGCCGCACAGCATCAGGAAGAGGGCGGTAACCCCCGGGTGGTCCCGCTCCAGCGTCTCCTGGGCCTGACCGGCGTAGTCGCCGTTGATCTGGTAGACGTCGCCGCGCAGGGTCGTGTTGTGGCAGGCGTAGCCGAACAGGACGGCGCGCACCGAGCCGTCGGGAGCGGTGACCTTCAGCACCGGCACGTCGTGGTCGACCGGTCCGTCGGGGTTCACTCCGATGCGGTAGCCCTCGGGCGTCCGGACCCGACGGTTGACCGCGAAGCCCACCGCGCCGTGTCCCACCGCCAGCCGCGCGGGAGCGAGGTCGTCGAGAGCGGCGCCCACGAGCCCCACGAGCTTGTCGGCCAGGCCCCGTCCGTAGGTCTCCACCGCCCGCTCGTCCTCGGCGTCCAGGTCCAGCAGGACCGGAAGGTTCTGCCAGACCAGGGGCCCGCAGTGGGTGTGGGAGGAGTTCAGGAGGATCTGTGACGAGTCGAGACCGAATCGCTCTCCGACCCGGGCGACGACGTCGGTGGAGATGACCCGTGACAGACCGATGAGGTCGGTCGACACGATGACGACCCGGTGGCCTTCGCCGTCGCGCACCGCCAGGGCCTTCGCCCAGAGGTCCTGGAGCACCCCGTCGGAGGGACGGGTCCGGGCCGCGTAGCCGGACATCCAGGACGGCGTGGGCGGCGTGATCCTGACCCGGGCCACCCCCGCTTCGAACTCGGCGGCGAGACTCGGGGCCGCCGCCAGGAGGAGGGCGAGGAGGGTCGTCCACGCCAGTCCGAAGCCGGCCCTCGACGTCGCCTTCCGCGCCGTCCCACGGGCTGGCATCTAGGCCTTCGCGAGGGCCGCGGCGTTCGCCCGGACCTTGCGGATCGCGGCCGCGATGTCGTCCATGTCCTGACGGGGCCCGAGGAGCATCGTCTGCCCGAACCACACGCCCCGCTCGCACAGCCGATCGTTGACCGGGCAGCGGGTGCGCTCCTCCCACTCGGCCAGGACCTCGGGCGGGTAGATGCGCCGGTACCCCCGGCTCTCGAGGGTCGTCTTGAGGAAGGGCTCCTTGTTGAGCGGCGAGTATCCGCTCGAGCACGGGACACCCTCGGCGCGCAGCGCCTCGAGGAACCGCTCCCGGGGCAGGCCCTCGAACTCCTCGGCCTGGTAGCGGGCCATGTAGAGGTGGTAGCCGTTGCGGGTGCAGCCCTCGTGCCGGCGGGCCGGGTGGATTCCCGGGATCTCGTCGAGCTGCGCGGTGAGGTGCCTGGCGTTCTCGTCGCGGGTCCTGGACTGCTCCTCCAGGCGGGTCATCTGGGCGAGGAGGAGGCCGGCCTGGAACTCCGTGAGCCGCAGGTTGGCGCCCCGGCGGTCGCCGTAGGAGAACCCGGGTCCCCCGCCTCGCCGTCCCCGGGAGTTGTTGTGGAAGGCGTAGAAGCGCTCGGCCAGGGCCTCGTCGTTCGTCAGGATGGCCCCGCCCTCACCCGAGTTGAGGTTCTTGCTCGCCTGGAAGCTGAAGCAACCCGCCGTACCGAGAGTTCCCAGCTTGCGCCCCCGCCACTCGCCCAGGTGAGCCTGGCACGCGTCCTCGAGCACGGGGACCCTCCGTCGGTCGGCGATGCCCAGGATCGCGTCCAGGTCACAGGCGTTCCCGCCCAGGTGCACCGGAAGGAGAGCGGTCGTCCGGTCGGTGACGGCCTCCTCGATCTTGCCGGCGTCGATCTGGAACGTCTCGATGTCGGAATCGACGAAGATCGGCAGGGCGTGGTGGAGGAGGATCACGTTCACGGTGGCGACGAAGGTGTAGGGCGGGAGGATGACCTCGTCGCCGGGGCCCACGTCGAGCCCGGCGAGGGAGACGAAGAGCGCGCTCGTGCCGTTGGCCGTGGCGAGGCAGTGGCGGGCGCCGGTCAGGGTCGCCCAGGCCTCCTCGAACCGAGTCACCGTCTGGCCGCTCCCCCGGAACCAGTTCCCGCTGTGCAGCACGTCCAGCAGCGCCTTCTTCTCGCGCTCGTCGACCACGGGCCAGGAGGGAAACGGCGTGCTCCGAACGGGCGGCCCGCCGAGAAGGGCGGGCTTGTCCGCTCCCGCCGCCGCCACCGTGGGCCCGACGGGACGTGCGCGTACGGCGGCGTGGCCGAGGGAGGGGGTCGTGGCGACGGCGCCGGCGACCGCCGCAGAGGTCATGAAGCTCCGGCGAGAGATCGTTCGGCTCATGGGGCCTCCTCGCGCACCGCCGACACTACCACGTCCCGGCGGCGACCGAAGAGGCCATGACGCCGTGATTCGGTGGGACCGGTGGAGGTGAGTGGCCTACTCCAGCTCGTTCTTGACGACCACGCCACCCTTCATCACGAAGCCGACGCTCTCGAGCACGGTCACGTCGTCCAGCGGGTCGCCGGCCACGGCCACGATGTCGGCCAGCTTGCCCGGGGCGACGGACCCGAGACGGTCCCCCCAGCCCAGCAGGTCGGCGGCGCTGACGGTGGCCGACTGGATCGCCTCCATGGGCGTCAGGCCCCACTCGACCATGTAGCTGAACTGCCGGGCATTCTTGCCGTGAGGGAAGATGGCGGCGTCGGTGCCGAAGGCGATCTTGACCCCCGCCTCGACCGCCTTCTTGAAGTTCTCGCGCTGGGTGCGTCCGACCTTCCTCTCCTTCTCGATGATGTGAGCGGGGAAGCCCAGCTTCTCGAACTCGGCGAGGATGTAGGTGTCGTTGTAGATGTCGGCCACCAGGTACGTGCCGTTGTCCTTCATGAGGGCGAGGCCCTCGTCGTCGACGAGGCTGCCGTGCTCGATGGACACCACGCCGGCCCGGACCGCCATCTTGATCGCCTCCGTGCCGTGGGCATGGGCGCACGCCCTCCGGCCCCACCGGCGGGCCTCCTCGACGATGGCGTTCATCTCCTCCTGGCTGTACTGCGGGGCCCCCACGCTCTCTTCCTCGCTCAGCACCCCGGCGCTGGCCCCGAACTTGATAACGTCGGCCCCGTACTTGACCAGGTAGCGGACCTTCTGCCGCACCGCGTCGACCCCGTCGGCGATGCCCGTCATCTCCGGGGGACCGTTGGTGGTCAGCCAGGGCGAGAATCCCACCAGGTCGCCGTGGCCCCCGGTCGAGGAGATGTAGTAGCCCGCCACCTGGAGTCGGGGTCCGGGCACGTCACCGCGCTCGATGGCGTTGCGCAGCGCGACGTCGACGAAGCCCTGGGACCCCACGCTGCGACAGGCGGTGAAGCCCGCCTCGAGGGTTCGCCGCGCATACAGGTGGGCGAGGATGGCGTGGTCGACGAAGGACCGGCGGAACATCTCCTCGTAGTAGTTGGCCGAGGCCTGCGACGTGATGTGAACGTGGGAGTCGATGAGACCGGGAAGCACGACGGCGTGGGAGAGATCGATGACGGTGGCGCCCGGGGGAACCGCAAGATCGGTCCCCACCGCCTCGATCGTCTCTCCCTTGATCACGATCGTCTGCCGGTCGAGAACGCGTCCGGCCTCGACGTCGACCAGCTGGCCGGCCTGGATGACCGTCACCGGTTGGGGCTCGGCATCCGGCTGGGGCTCCACCGCCAGGGCCGGGATGGTGAGGAGCAGGATGGAGGTGGCGAGGATGAGGGGTCTGGAGAGGGTCGAGGACATGGAGGTCACCTCATGGGTTGGGCGCCCGCGTCAGGGCCGCGGCCGAAGCCACGGCCGGGAGGACGAACGACGCGGGGATTATATGCTCGGCCGAGGGGGCGGCCGGCGGTGCGCCGTGCGGAGTCCTGCCGGGTCAGTCCTCGTCCAGGCGGAGCCCCTTCCGGAGCTTCTCTCGCTGCTCGGGGGTGAGGTCCAGGCGGTCGAGGGCCTTGCGCAGCCCCGCCGCGTTCGGCGTGAGGGCCCGGTAGCCGCACCCCGGGAGGAACTCGGGCCTCGGCTGCCAGAGCAGCACCTGGGGGTAGTCGCGGCACATTCCCGGGCGGGAGTCGAAGCTGTCGCAGGAGCGGGTCGCCCGGTCGAAGTGGGTGCAGTTGAAGACGAGGGCCTGTCCCTGGCCGTCCTCGCGCACCAGCTCGAAGCCGTTGACGTGCTTCTGCCAGGCGAGGAAGAGCTGCCGGACCCGGGGCATCGACCACACCAGCCGCCCCACCGCGATGGTGGGGGCCTCGCAGCAGCCCCCGGACCGCTGGCAGCCGCCGCCCAGGGGCCAGGGCCGTTCGCCCCGGGCTCGGCGCCAGGCCCGGTGCAGCCCCACCTCGACCCTGAAGTTCCAGAGGGCCACGCGCTTCGCCGCGCGGAGGAGGGGACCGTCACGCATGGTCTCGACGCTAGCACCCCTTCCTTGCCTACGCGATCGTGACGTCCTTGCAGAGGTAGACGTCCTGGATCAGGTTGAGGAGCTTCACGCCCTCGGCCATGGGGCGCTGGAACGCCTTCCGGCCGGAGATGAGGCCCATGCCGCCAGCGCGCTTGTTCACCACCGCGGTACGGACCGCGTCGGCGAAGTCGTTCTCGCCGGAGGCGCCCCCGGAGTTGATCAGCCCCGAGCGTCCCATGTAGCAGTTGGCGACCTGGTAGCGGCAGAGGTCGATGGGGTTGTCGCTGGTGAGCTCGGAGTAGACCCGCTTGTCGATCTTGCCGTAGGGGTTCTCCTTGCTGGAGATGGCGGTGTAGCCGCCGTTGTTCTCGGGAAGCTTCTGCTTGATGATGTCGGCCTCGATCGTCACGCCCAGGTGGTTGGCCTGTCCGGTGAGGTCGGCGGAGACGTGGTAGTCCTTGTCCTTCTTGAAGGCGCTGTTGCGCAGGTAGCACCACAGGACCGTGGCCATGCCCATCTCGTGGGCCATCTGGAAGGCCTGGGAGACCTCGACGATCTGACGGGTGGACTCCTCGGACCCGAAGTAGATCGTGGCCCCCACCGCCACCGCGCCCATGTCCGCCGCCTGGTCGATCTGCGCGAACATGATCTGGTCGAACTTGTTCGGGTAGGTGAGGAACTCGTTGTGGTTGAACTTGAGAAGGAAAGGGATCTTGTGCGCGTACTGGCGCGCGACGCCGCCGAGGACTCCCAGGGTGGACGCGACCGCGTTGCAGCCCCCCTCGATCGCGAGCTTCACGATGTTCTCGGGATCGAAGTAGGCAGGGTTCTTGGCGAACGAGGCGCCGGCCGAGTGCTCGATGCCCTGGTCCACCGGGAGGATCGACACGTACCCGGTTCCGGCCAGGCGGCCGTTGCCCAGGAGCGTCTCCAGGGAGCGGAGCACGGGGACCGGCCGGTCGGACCGGACGTAGATGCGATCCACCCAGTCGGGTCCGGGGAGGTGCAGGGTCTCCTTGGGGATCCCGTTCGCCTCGTACTCGAGCATCTCCCGAGCCTGCGCGCCCAGATACTCCTCGATCTGGTTGATGTCGTTGACCGAACTGGCCATGGCTTCGTTTCCTCCCTGGGTCAGTTGAGACGTGCTGCCTTGCGCTGCAGCTCGGCGACCCGGGCCTTGAGCTCCTCCGCGTCCGGCGCCCTGGGGGCGAGGGTGAGGTAGGACTCGAGGTCCCGGGCAGCGAGACCGTAGCAATCGAGGTCGGCGTAGAGAACTCCCCGGTCACGGAGGTCCTCCGCGTTGCCGGGCTGGATCCGGACGAGCAGATCCACGACACGCAGGGCGCGCCGCACGTCCTCGTCCCGGATATAGACGGCCTTCAGGTTCCGCAGGATGCGCTCGAGCATGTCCCGGTGCCGGCAGGGCTCGAGCATCCTCGGCTCCACCTTGACCTTGCCTCCGAAGATCCGGTCCAGGCGCTCCTGGCAGTCCTTCTCGGTGAGCAGGGTTCCGGCGTGGAAGGGATCCACCAGCAGGGGGTGCCCCGGGGTCCGGATGCGGACCACGAAGTGTCCCGGGAGCCCCACGCCCTCCACGTCGAGGCCCGCCCGCCGGGCGACCTCCATGTAGACGGTGGACAGCGTGATGGGAATGCCGGTCCGCCGGTCGAGCACCTCGTTGAGGTAGCTGTTCCGGGGGTCGTAGTACTCCTCGGTGTTGCCCTTGAATCCCTGCTCGCGGAACAGGTACCGGTTCAGGGCCATCACCGCTCGCTCGGGGCGGGGCTCCTCGTCGAGCCGCTGCCGCAGCGCGCAGCCCATCTCGTCCAGCTTGACGAGGTAGTCACGCACGTCGAGCTCCGGATACTCCTCCGCCGCGATCAGAAGTGCGGCCTCGCCCAGGTTCACCTCCCGGTCGGGCCGGGTCAGCAGGGCGTCGAGCTGGCGTCGGAGCGGTTCGGTGGGTGGAGGAGTGGGCACAGTAGGGAATCCCGTGCCGTCAGTATAGCGCGCCGCCCCGGGGGCGCCTCACTGGGCCTTGATGGCGGCCACGAGCTCCAGGAGCGCCTTCTTGCCGTCTCCGAAGAGCATGAGCGTGTTGTCGGCGGCAAAGAGCGGGTTCGGGATCCCGGCAAAGCCAGGGGACAGGCTCCGCTTGACCACGACGCAGGTCCGGGCCTTGTCCACGTCGAGAATCGGCATCCCCGCGATGGGGTTGCCCGAGTCCTCCCGGGCCACCGGGTTCACCACGTCGTTGGCCCCGATCACGATGGCCACGTCGGTCTGGGCGAAGGTCGGGTTGACCTCGTCCATCTCCTTGACCTGCTCGTAGGGGATGTTGGCCTCGGCCAGGAGCACGTTCATGTGCCCGGGCATGCGTCCGGCCACGGGGTGGATGCCGTACTCCACCTCCACCCCGTTGCTCTCGAGGAGGTTGGCGAGGTCGCGGACCGCGTGCTGGGCCTGGGAGACCGCGAGGCCGTAGCCGGGAACGATGACCACCCGCTGGGCGCCGTCGAGGAGCATCGCCACCTCGTCGGGGCTGGTCGACTTGACCTTGCCCCCGTAGACCTCGTCCGCGCTGGCGCCGCCTCCCACCGCCGCCGCGCCGAACACCACCTGGGACATCGACTGGTTCATCGCCTTGCACATGATCTGGGTGAGGATGATTCCCGAGGCCCCGACCAGGGAGCCCGCGATGATCAGGCCGTTGTTGTTCAGGACGAAGCCGGTGGCGGCGGCGGCCAGCCCCGAGTAGGAGTTCAGCAGGCAGATCACGATCGGCATGTTGGCGCCGCCGATGGGGATGACGAGGAAGACGCCGAGGAGCGCGGCGATTCCCACGACGACCCAGTACCAGGCCAGAACGGAGGGATCGCGCACGACCTCGGCGGCCGCGAGAAGGGCGGCCAGGAAGAGGACCGAGTTCAGGACCTGCTGGCCCTTGAAGCGCACGTCCTTCGCCCACTTGAAGTCGGCGAGCTTGGCGAAGGCGACGAGGCTTCCGAAGAAGGTCACCGCCCCGATGAGGCCGCTGGTGACGGTGGCGATGGCCATCTGGAGCTGAGGGGCGTCGCTCACCCTGTCCGGCACCACCAGGGCGCCGCCGGCGACGAGGACGGAGGCGCCTCCGCCAAAGCCGTTCAGCAGGGCCACCATCTCGGGCATGGAGGTCATCTTGACCCGTGTGGCCACCAGGGCGCCGATGGAGCCGCCGACCAGGATGCCGGCGAAGATCGCGGTGTAGCCGAGGATGTGCTGGTCGAGAAGGGTGACCACGATCGCCAGGAGCATCCCGAAGGCGCCGGTGAGGTTGCCGCGGACGGCGGTGCGGGGATGGGCGAGTCCCTTGAAGGCCAGGATGAAGCAGACGGCGGCGATCAGGTAGGCGAGGTTGACGAGGGCTGGGGCCATGGGGTCAGCCCCTGCTCTTGAACATCTTGAGCATGCGGTGGGTGACGGTGAAGCCGCCCACCACGTTGAAGGTGGCGAAGACCACCGCCAGGAACCCCAGGATGGTCGCCAGGGTGTCCGAGGTTCCCGCGAGGACGATGGCCCCGAGGATGGTGACCCCCGAGATCGCGTTCGAGCCCGAGGTCAGCGGGGTGTGCAGCGTCGGCGGGACCTTCCGGATGACCTCGAAGCCCACGAAGATCGCGAGCACGAAGACGGTGATGGCGGCGATGAAGGATTCCATGGCGCTCCTGGGCCTCCTGTGCTCTCAGTCGGACAGGGGAGCGAGGCCGAGCGCCTCGCGCACCCGTGGGTGAACGATCTCTCCCCCGCGCGCGACCATGCTTTGCTGCACGATCTCGTCGTCCTTGTCGAGCTGTAACGCGCCGTCCGCGGCGAGGTTCACGACGAAGTTGGCGAGGTTCTTCGCGTAGAGCTGGCTGGCGTGGTACGGGACGGTGGCGGCGAGGTTCTCCGGGGCCATGACCGTGACGTCGTGGCTGGTGACCGTCTCTCCGGGGGAGCTGGCCTCGCAGTTGCCGCCCTGCTCGGCGGCGAGGTCGACGATGACCGACCCCGGACGCATCCCCGCGACCATCTCCTCGGTCACGAGCACCGGGGCCTTCTTGCCGGGCACGGCGGCGGCGCTGATGACGATGTCGCTCTCCGCCACGACCTTCGCGAGCAGCTCCCGCTGGCGGCGGTAGAAGGTCTCGTCCTGGGCCTTGGCGTAGCCGCCCTTGTCCTCGGCGTCGGTGGCCTCGAGAGGCAGCTCCACGAACTTGCCGCCCAGGCTCTCGATCTGCTCCTTGACCGCGGGCCTAACGTCGTAGGCCTGGACCACCGCCCCCAGGCGCTTCGCGGTGGCGATGGCCTGGAGGCCGGCCACCCCGGCCCCGATCACGAAGGCGCGGGCCGGGGCCACGGTCCCGGCGGCGGTCATGAGCATGGGCATCATGCGGGGCAGGGCGGCCGCGGCCAGCAGAACGGCCTTGTAGCCGACCACGGTGGCGGTGGAGCTCAGGGCGTCCATGCTCTGGGCCCGCGTGATCCGGGGCACCATCTCCACCGAGAAGGCAGTGGCGCCGCGGTCGGCGAGCTCTCTCACGCCTTGCGGGCTCCCCAGCGGGTCCAGGAAGCCCACGACCACGTGCTCGGGGCGAAGCTGGCCGATCGCCTCCGCGTCGCGCCCACCCGCCAGCGACCGCACGGTGAGAAGGAGCGGACAGGAAGAGAGGATCTCCCCGCGCCCGGCCAGCGTGGCGCCCTTCTCCGTGTACTCCGCGTCGGGGAAGCCGGCGGCGAGACCCGCCCCGGCTTCGACCACGACGTCCACTCCGGCCCGGCCGAGGGCCGCGACCGCGGCGGGGACGACGGCCACGCGGGCTTCTCCGGGCCAGGTTTCCTTGAGGACGCCTGCTTTCATGGGACCTGCCTCCACGCCAGCCGCGAGCGACGACGGCACGGCGCTCCGCGGGCGAACCACTAGAGATACCTGAAAGCGCCTCTCGTGTCACTCCCCGAGTGCTCGGGGTGTTGCCGGCGACAACGTGAGTGGGGTCCCTGGGGCCGGGGTTGACAGACTATTCGTATATGCGTATATTCGCACTCACGAATGGAGATTGTTCCGATGGAACGCGAGCTCATACCGCTGGTGGCCGACCGCTTCAAGGCGTTGGGCGACGCTCGTCGACTGGCTCTCCTGTCCGCTCTGCAGGGCGGAGAGCGGACGGTGAGCGAGCTGGCCGAGACCACGGGAAGGCCGCAGCCGAACGTTTCCCAGCATCTGGCCAGCCTGTCCCGAGCGGGCCTGGTGGACTCCCGGCGCGAAGGAAACCGGGTCTTCTACCGGATTGCCGACCCCTACGTGCTGCGCATCTGCGACGCGGTGTGCGACAGCCTGGCCGCCCACGCGCGGGCGGAGGGGAAACGGCAGGCGGCGGTGGCGCGGGCCCGCAAGGGCCGCGCAGGAGGTGGGCGATGAGGACGAGAGCAGGCGCCGTGACGCTGGTGACGGCCATGGCGCTTCTGGGGGGCGGGAGCGCCCGGGCGGAGGAGATCTCGGTGACGCTGGCCGAGGCCCTGGACCTCGCCGGGAGCGCGAACCCCGAGCTGCAGGCGTCGGTGGCGCGGGCCGAGGCCCAGGCCGCCCGAGCCGAGTCGGTGGACAGCATGAAGTGGCCCCGTCTCGGTCTCGAGACGGGCTGGTCCGCGTCGAACATGCCGGCGATGGTCTTCGCCAACAGGATGAACGCCGGGCAGTTCGCCCCCGAGGACTTCGACTTCGCGCGGCTCAATGACCCCGACGCCCTGTCGAGCCTGAACACCGCCCTCACCCTCCAGGTCCCCATCGACGTGTTCGGCAAGATCGGGGCCGCGACCGACGGGATGGCCGCCTTCGGCGAGGCCGCCTCCGCCGCGTCCCGGGACCAGCGACAGGACATCCGCTTCCAGGTCGTGGAGGCATATCGCCAGGCCGAGCTGGCCGGGCGCGCCCTCGAGGTCACCGAGCGGGCGCTGGACGTGGCCCGGGCGCGGGAGGTGGAGATCGAGGCGCGAGTGGAGACCGGGGCGGCGCTGCGGGCCGATCTGCTGCGGGCCCGGGCCCGTCGCCGCCAGCGCGAGGCCGAGCTGGCCGCTCAGCGGGGAGGGAAGGCCGTCGCCGAGGCCAACCTCGCGCGGCTGCTCGGGGCCCCTCCCGGCCGGACCTACATTCCCACCGAAGGGCCCCCGGCCGTCCCTCCTCTCGTGGGTGACGAGGCGGAGTGGGTCGCCCGGGCCCTGGACCAGCGACCGCTGCTCGAAGCCGCCCGGCGGAAGCTGGCGGGGGCCAGCGCGATGACGAAGGGCGAGGACAAGTCCATCCTGCCGGACATCGGCGCCTTCGGCTCGCTCTACGACAACCGCATCGGGGCCGGGGGAGCCCAGTCGTGGGCGGTCGGGGTCGGGTTGAAGTGGTCGGTCTTCGACTCCCCGCGCTCCAAGAGGCAGGCCGCTGCCCTCGCGGAGGAGCGGGCAGCCGAGCAGGAGCTGCGGGCGGCCGTGGACGGCGTGCGCTTCCAGGTGGCCCTGGCCTACCGCAACGCCCTCACCGCGCGCGAGCGGCACGCCGCCGCCGCCGGCGGGGCGGAGGAGGGGAGGGAGGCGTTCCGCGTCGTGCAGGAGCGTCGAAAGGCCGGCATGGCCACCCTCACCGACGAGCTGGAAACCGAGACGGCGGCGCTGGCCGCCGTCCTGGAGGAGATCCGGGCCGCCGCCCAGGTGGCCATTGCCGATGCGGCGCTGGAGCGCGCCGCGGGGGAGATCTGAAGATGAGCACACGAGCGTTCTCCATCCTGGCTGCCCTGGCCCTGGGGCTGGCGGCTTGCGGTGGGCACGAGACGAAGGAGGCGCCCGCGCCGGACCTGGGGCCCACCCGCGACGTGACCACGGCCGAGGTCCAACGAGTGGGCGAGGAAGGCGAGGTGGCGGTCCCGGGCATCGTCCGGGCCCGGCAGCACGCGGCCCTCTCCGCCCGCATCCCGGCTTCGGTGGCCGAGCTGCCGGTGCAGGTGGGCCAGTGGGTCGAAGCCGGGACGGTGGTCGTTCGCCTGGATGCCACCGCCCTGCGCGCGGCGCTGGCGGCGGCCGAAGCCGGCCGCGAGGCCGCGGAGGCCGACCTCGAGCGGACGAAGTCGCTTCTCGAGAAGGGCGCCGCCACCCCCCGAGAGCTCGAGCAGATGAAGGCCCACGCCGCCGGGGCCGAGGCCCAGGTCACCGGAGCGCGCGACAACCTGTCGTATGCGGTTCTCCGAGCCCCCTTCGCCGGCCGGGTGGCGGAGCGACCGGTCAATCTCGGCGACGTCGTCAACCCCGGGATGCCGCTGATCGTGATCGAGGGCCAGGGAGGGCTGGAGGTGCGCGCGAGCGTCGCCCCCGGGATCGCGGCGCTGCTTCGCCCGGGGATGAAGATCCAGGCGCAGTGCGACGGCCAGCCCGCCCCCCTCGACGCGACGCTCAGCGCCGTGGCGCCGGCGGGGGACCCCACGACCCACCGCGTCGAGGTGAAGGCCACGGTGCCTTCGGCCAGGGGCCTGCGGGCCGGCCTGTTCGCTCGCCTGATAGTCCCGGCTCCCGAGGGGGAGGCGCGCATCCGCGTGCCCGCCAGCGCGGTCTTCGCCCGGGGTGGCCTGAACGGTCTCTTCGTGGCCGAGGACGGCACCGCTCGTCTCAGGTGGGTGGCCCTCGGGGCCCGAACCGGCGACGCCGTCGAGATCCGCGCCGGGCTCGAGGCAGGGGAGCGGGTCGTCCTCGATCCCACCGGCCTCGTAGAGGGCGCGCCCATTCGCGAGCGGCCGGTAACGGCGGGCGCGGGAGCCGCTCCCGCGGAGGAGCGCTGACGATGCGAGTGGGATTCGCCGGCCGGATCGCCCAGGCCTTCCTCGACAGCAAGCTCACTCCCCTCATCATCGTCGCGTCCCTCGGGCTCGGCGCCCTCGCCCTGCTCGTCACCCCCCGCGAGGAGGAGCCCCAGATCCGGGTCCCCATGGTCGACGTGATGGTCGCGTGGCCGGGCGCGGAGCCGGTCGAGGTGGAGAGCCGGATCGTCGCCCCCATCGAGCGCATCCTGTGGGGCGTCCCCGGCGTCGAGCACATCTACTCGATGTCCCGGCCCGGAATGGCCATGGTCACGGTCCGGTTCAAGGTCAACGAATCGAACGAGGACAGCCTGGTCAAGGTCTTCGAGCGGCAGTCGGCCATGAGCTGGGTCCTGCCCAGGGACACGATGCCGCCCGTCGTCGAGCTGCACTCGATCGACGACGTTCCCTTCCTGACCCTCACCCTCTGGGGCGAGGACTGGACCAGCGACCGGCTCCGCCCGGTCGCGGCCGAGCTGGCCCAGGAGCTGAGCGAGATCCCGGAGACGAGCCGGGCCCAGCTCATCGGAGGCCACCCGCGGGTGGTCCGGGTCGAGCCCGACCCGGACCGGATGGCCGCGGCCGGCATCAGCTGGATGCAGCTCACCCGGGGCCTGCAGTCGGCCTCGGTGCGCCAGTCCGCGGGCACGGGAGTGCGTGAGAACCGGGAGATCCGGGTCGAGATCGGCCCCCTGTTCCAGAGCGCGGAGGAGGTCGAGAAGGTCGTGATCGGAGTCCACGAGGGACGGCCGGTCTACGTCTCGAGCATCGCCGACGTGATCGACGGGCCGGCCGAGGCCACCAGCGCCGTTCTCTTCGCGGTGGGCAAGGCGGGCGGCGACTACGCCCAGCCCGCCGGGAGCGAGCACCAGGCGGTGACCATCTCCCTCGCCAAGCGCACCGGGGCCAACGCCACCGAGCTCGCCGAGCGTGTCCTCGCCAAGGTGGACCAGCTCCGTCCCCACCTCGTCCCGGACGGCGTCCGCGTCGACGTGACCCGGAACTACGGCGAGACCGCCCAGGAGAAGTCGAACGAGCTCGTCGAGCACCTGCTCATCGCGACGTTCTCGGTGGTGATCCTGATCTCGCTCGCCATGGGCTGGCGGAGCGGCATCGTCGTCGGCATCGCGGTGCCGGTGACGCTCGCCCTGACCCTCTTCGTCTACCTTCTCGCCGGGTACACGCTGAACCGCGTCACCCTCTTCGCCCTGATCTTCTCCATCGGCATACTCGTCGACGACGCGATCGTGGTCGTCGAGAACATCGAGCGTCACCATCGCGAGAAGAAGGGGCAGTCGCTCCTGCGCACCGCAATCACCGCGGTGGACGAGGTGGGGAATCCCACGATCCTCGCCACGTTCACGGTCATTGCCGCCATTCTCCCCATGGCGTTCGTCCGGGGGCTGATGGGACCCTACATGCGGCCCATCCCGACCGGCGCCTCGGCGGCGATGCTCTTCTCGCTCGCCATCGCCTTCATGGTCACCCCGTGGGCGGCGGTGCGTCTCTTCAAGAACGCCAACGGCGAGCACGAAGAGGAGACGGCCCCCCGAGGCGTCTTCGCGCGGCTCTATCGCACGGTGATGGAGGCGCTCATCGCGCGGCCGCTCGTGCGGTGGTCGTTCTTTGCCGCGGTGGCGGCGATTCTCCTGCTGGCCATGGCGACGGTGAGCACCGGACTGGTCAAGGTCAAGATGCTGCCGTTCGACAACAAGAGCGAGTTCCAGGTGATGATCGACCACGACGCGGGAACCCCGCTCGAGGTCACCCTGGAGACGGCACGAAGGATGAGCCGACACCTCGCCACCGTGCCCGAGGTAAAGGACATCCAGATCTACGCGGGCACTGCGGCCCCGTTCAACTTCAACGGGCTCGTCCGGCACTACTTCCTGCGCCGGTCGCCCCACATGGGTGACCTGCAGGTGAACCTCTCGCCGAAGCACGACCGGGACGCGCAGAGCCACGACATCGCCAAGCGCGTCCGGCCCGCCCTCGTGGAGATCGCCGAGGCGCGCGGGGCCCGGGTGAAGGTGGTCGAGATCCCGCCCGGTCCGCCGGTGCTCGACACCATGGTGGCGGAGATCTACGGTCCCACCTCCGAGATTCGGCAGGAGGCCGCGCACGCGGTTCGGGGCCTGTTCGAGAGCACGGCCGGGGTGGTGGACGTCCACGACTCGATGGACGCAGAGCGCGATCGCATCCTCGTGACCCTCGACCGCGAGAAGGCCGGGCTCAAGGGCATCCCCGCCATGGCCGCGGTCGAGACTCTCGCCGGGCCCGGGGCCGGACGGGACGTGGCCCGCCTCGACGTGCCGCGCTCGCGCGAGCCCGTGCCGGTCCGGGTGCGGCTCTCGGCCGCCGACCGGGCGAGTCGGGAGCGCCGCCTCTCGCTGCGGGTGGACTCGCCCATGGGCGGGCAGGTCGCGATCGGGGACCTGGCTCGCGTCGAGGCGACGCCCGAGCCTCAGCCCCTCGTCCGGAAGGACCTGAAGCCCGTCGTCTACGTCATGGGCGACCTGGCCGGCGAGCGCGAGAGCCCGGTCTACGCGATCATGGCCCTGAACGAGAAGCTCGACGCCCTGAAGCTGCCCGACGGGGCGAGCCTGAACCGCTACTCGATCGAGGCGCCCGAGACCTCCGACCACGCGGCCCTGAAGTGGGACGGGGAGTGGCAGATCACGTACGAGGTCTTCCGCGATCTGGGGATTGCCTTCGCGGTGGTCCTGGCCCTGATCGCAGTCCTCGTGGTCGGCTGGTTCCAGTCCTTCACGGTGCCGTTGGCCATCCTCCTGCCCATCCCCCTCTCCCTCATCGGGATCCTGCCTGGCCACTGGATGTTCGGCGCGTTCTTCACCGCCACGTCCATGATCGGATTCATCGCCGGGGCGGGGATCATCGTCCGCAACTCGATCATCCTGGTGGACTTCATCGAGCTCCGGGTGCGGCAGGGGATGCCCCTCGAGGAGGCGGTGATCGAGGCCGGAGAGCTGCGATTCCGCCCGATCCTCCTGACGGCGGCGGCGGTGGTGGTGGGGTCGCTCGTGATCCTGTTCGATCCGATCTTCCAGGGGCTCGCCATCAGCCTGATGATGGGCTCGATCGCCGCGGTGATCCTCTCCCCGCTGACCGTTCCCGTCCTCTACTACCTCATTGCCCGCCGGAGCCGGGCGGCCGAGCTGCGCGAGGCGTGCCTGGCCCCGGTCGAGCCAACCCAGGACCATGCCGGGGGGCCGGGCGCCCAGTGAAGCGGGGTCTGGCCCCATCCGTTGAAGGAGATGAGATTATGACGATAGAGCGTGCACTCAGGGCCATGGCCGGCCTGCTCGTGATGCTCTCGGTGGCCCTGGGCTACTGGGTGCATCCGGGTTTCTTCCTCTTCACCGCGTTCGTCGGGGCGAACCTCTTCCAGTCTGCTTTCACGAACGCCTGCCCGGCGATGGCCGTCTTCCGCAAGCTCGGCCTGCCGCCGTGCCTTCCCGCATCCCGGGCGAGCGGCCGATGAAGAAGGCCGTCGTCGTCGTCACCGACTCGGACGCGATGCCGGCCTTCGAGCGCGCCCTGTTCGAGGTCGACCTGGGCTTCACGGTGATTCCCCGGATCATCGGGGCCGGCCGGACCGGCCTCAAGACGGGGGACCGCGTTCACCCCGGAGCGTCCAGCCTCCTCTTCGCCGTCGTGCCCGACGAGAGGTGGAAGCCGGCCCAGGCCCTGCTCCGGCGCGTTCGCGACGAAGCCGGCGTGGCCGAGGCCACGCGATTCTTCACCTTCGACGCCGAGGAGTTCGACTGACCCGGCGGGCGGCGTGGCCGGGTCAGCCCGCTACTGACAGCGGCCGCTGGCCGGGCTGATCCGGCACTCGCCACACCGGGATCCCCCGTCGGCGATGGGGACATCCTGGGTCGCGCAGGCCGCGACTCGGCCCGTTCCCTTGGCGATGACCAGGAACTGGTTGTCCGGGTGGTTGTTGCACCCTGACCCTCCGGCGGGGATGTCTCCGCAGGGAGCACTGTCGAACAGCCACCGGGGGCCGTACCGACCGGTGTCCGGGGCGACGCCCACGGCCATGGCGTCGCAGTCCTCGCGCTGGGGGTTGCCCTCGAGGCGTGTGTAGCAGAACCTGCCGTCCTGGCCGGTCGCCTGGCAGTAGCCGTCCATGTCGATGACCTGGGGGGTGGCGTCGATGGTCTTGCGGTTCCCCGAGTTCTGGTGGACCTTCATTCTGAAGCCGTAGAGGGGCGGTGGAGTCGGGTCGCAGTGGAGGGGCCCCAGCACGGGCGGAGCGGTGGGGCCGGCGGTCGGGGCCGGGGTCGGGACGGTGGGGGGAGTCGAATCGGACGAGCCGCAGTAGACGACGGCGAAGAGTGCGGGCGCAGCAACAGCAATACCCAACAGACGCTTGGCGTTCATCAGAACTCCTGTAACCAGTTTGTGAGCTTCCAGTATACCCTCTCCGTTGGGGGTGGAATCGTGCGGAGGGTCACATCTTGCGAAAAAGAGGCCAATGGGCCCACCCCTGTGCTAGCGTGAGGGCGAAAGAGGGGGTGAGAGCCATGCTCAAGGCCCGACTGGGGAAGGAGGTCGTGCTCCGGATCGAGAACGAGGTCGGCGTGCTCGATCAGATCGCGAGGACGGTGGCGGAGAAGGGAGTCGACATACTCGCGACCAGCGCCTGGACGGAGGGGGCGGTGGGGGTCGTGCACCTCGTGACCGACGACAACCTCCGTGTCGTCGGCGCTCTCCGCGCCCGGAACTACGACCCGAAGGAATCCGACGTCGTGTTGGCGGACGTTCCCCACAAGCCGGGGATGCTCCGGCACGTCACCGAGAGGCTGGCCAGGGGATCGGTGGACGTGCACCACCTGTACGCGACCACGGTGCCCGGCCAGGGAGAGTCCCTCGTGGTCCTGGCCACCGCCAACAACGACCACGCGGTGGTCCTGCTCAACACCTGACGCCCGTCTGGTCGAGACCCCGGGGCCCCGCCCGGCATAGAATGCCCCTGCCCCAGGGAAGGAGGGACCCATGGCCTCGGCGAGCCCGCCGGTCTCGGCCGTGTCGGTCACCGACGCGGCGCGGGACGCGATCGAGCACACGCGGCGCAACCTGTTCCCGATTCGCGTCGAGAGGTGGCTGGTCCTCGGCTTCCTGGCGTTCCTCGACCAGTGTGGCCGGACGCTCAATGGGGGTGGGGGGGGCGGCGGAGACGGGCACCGGGGCGGCTGGCCCGGTGGCGCCCACGGCTTCGGCGAGAAGGTGACGGAGGCGGTGGGCACCGCCACCGCCTGGCTCTCCGCCCACGCCGTGGAGGTGACGCTCGGCGCGATCCTCGGCCTGGTCGCCATCGCCGGGGTTCTGGCCCTGGTGCTCTGGATCAACTCCCGCGGCACCTTCATGTACCTCGACAACGTGGCCAGCGGCCGTGCCGAGATCAGCCGGCCCTGGAGCCAGCACGCGGCCCCGGCCCAGTCCTACTTCGGCTGGCGGTTCGGGCTGAGCCTGGCCGCGATCTTCGTCGTGCTGTTCGGGGCCGGTCTCGTTGCCGTGGCCGCGGTGGCCTACGCGCGTGGTCGACTGGAGGGTGCGGCCGGCGGGGCCGCGGCCCTGGCCCTACTGCCGGTTCTCGTTCTGCTCGCTCTGGCCCTGCCCCTGTTGGCCCTGGCCTCTCTGGCCCTGCGTGACTTCGTCGCCCCTCTCCAGCTCGCCACCGGGCTGCGCTGTGGCCAGGCGGCCCGAGTGCTCGAATCCCTCGTCACCCAGCATCCCGGCGCCTTCGTGATCTACCTCCTGCTCAAGCTGGTCTTCTCAGTCGGCTTCGGCGTGCTGATCTTCGTCGGGGGATGCCTGACCTGCTGCATCGGCTTCCTCCCCGTGGTCATGCAGGTGCTCTTCCAGCCCCTGTTCTACTTCGAGCGGTCGTGGTCGCTGTTCGTACTGAGGCAGATGGGCTACGACCTGCCGGCCCAGCTCGCCGCGGACCAATAGACTCCTAGATGTACCCGAGGGCCTTCAGATCCTCCAGGATCTCGGGATCGATCTCGTCGGTGGGGCTCTCCGCCCGGTGATCGCCGGACAGCTTCTCGTACTTGTCCAGGAGCCACCTTTCCAGCCGCTCCTTCTCCGGGTGGTGCCGCCGGATGAGGTTGCGGAGCTCGTAGGGATCGCTCTGGAGGTCGTAGAGCTCGTGCGGGGGCTCGGGGTTGCGGATGTACTTGAAGCGGCCGTCCTGGACCGCCAGCTTGATCCCCGGCTCCCATCCGATGCTCACTCGTCGCTCGTCCGGAGGGCGTCGCTGGGAGAACGCGGGCTCGATTCCCAGGTCGGCCGAGGGGTCCCGGAGCAGGGGGACGAGGGACACTCCCTCCAGGCCCAGCTCCGAGGGGCTGGCGGTCACTCCGAGGAGCTCGCCGAAGGTGGGCAGCAGGTCGACGTGCCGTACGAGGCTGGTGATCACCCCGTGGCGCAGACGCTCGGTGTCTCCGTGGAGGATGAGGGGGACGCGGACCTGCTCCTGGTAGAGGTTTCGCCCGTGGCCCTCGAAGTTGTGGTTGCCGAGGCCCTCGCCGTGGTCGGCGGTGACGACCCGCAGCGTCCGGGAGGCCGGGGAAACCTCGGCCGCGGCCTCGAACAGGCGACGGATCTGGTCGTCGACGAAGGCGATCTGGGCGTCGTACCGGTTGAAGCTCCCGCTCAGCCCATCGCGGGGGTACCCCTGCTCCTGCCGGACGAAGTAGAGAAGCTCCCCGCCCCGGCGGGCCGAGTCCTCCCGCATGAGGCGGTACCAGGGCTCGGGCATCCGTGTGGTGACGACGTGCTGATGGGGATCGTAGACGTGGACCCAGAGGGCGAACCGGCGAGTCCGGTCGCGGGTCCGCAGCCACTCGATCGCCCGGTCCACGGTGAGGTTGGCGGTGCGGAAGACCTCGCCGTCGGCCACCTGGGCGTCGAGGATGTCGAAGCCCGGGCTGAGCCCGGCGAGGAAGCGGACGGACACGAACCCCACGGTCTCGATTCCCTGCGCCTGGAGGAGCCCGGCCAGGCTCGGGATCCCCGGGTCCAGGGCGTGCCCGTTCTCCAGGACCCGGTGCTGCTCCGGGTAGAGGGAGGTCAGCATGGTCGCGTGAGACGGCGCGGTGTGCGAGCTGGCGGCGACGGCGTGCCAGAACACCACGCCCTCGCGCCCGAGCTCGTCGAGGTAGGGCGAGGTGGGCCGCGGGTAGCCGTAGAGGCCCAGGTGGTCCGCGCGGAGGGTGTCGACGGTGACGAAGACGAGGTTGTCGTAAGGGGGGCCCTCGCCGCGGCATCCGACGAGCAGCGCCGCCGCCGCGACGACGCAGAGGAGGCGCGAAGGAGTCTTCAGCATCGGCTCATTATAGGGAGAGGCGTCGGGCCCCGGCTCAGGCCCGCGACGTGGCCCCGCCGTCGGTCGACGCCTCCTGCCAGGCGTCGGAGAAGCGGCGCACGATGGCGCCGGCGGGCTCGATCGCCCGGACCCCGGCCACGCTCCGGCCGGCCAGCCAGTAGTCGCGCTCGGGGGCATCGCGGTGCAGGCCCCGCTTCAGCTCCCACAGCGAGCGCAGCCCGTAGTAGGCGCGCATCCAGTGCCGGGTGCGACGCCGCCGGAGCATCCAGCGGGCGATCGGTCCCGCCTTCGTGCCGAGCCGGCGCACCCGGGGAGTGTCGAGGACCGCGACGGGCACCCCGGTGATGCGTTCGGTCAGCACCACATCCGAGGCACCTGCGTCCACGATCGCCTGCTTGTAGCCCGGGCTCGCGTGGCACTCCTCGGTGGCGATGAATCGCGTGCCCAGCTGGGCCCCCACGTAGCCCAGGGCCATGGCCTGCACGTAGTCGCGCTCGTCTCCGATCCCGCCCGCGCACACGAGGGGGAGCCCCAGGTCTCCGAGCTCCTCGACGAGGGCCGCCGCCGTCCGGCTGCCGGCGTGGCCTCCGGCCCGGTCGTTGACCGCGATCAGGCCGTCGACGCCGCTCTCCGCCCCCTTGACCGCCCACTTTCGCTCGGTGGCGTCGTGGTAGACGACACCTCCGGAGGGGTGGACCCGATCCACCACCCAGCGCGGGTTGCCCAGCGAGGTGACGAAGAAGCGCACGCCCTCCTCGAGGGCGATGTCGATCCACCGCTCCATCCGGAGCCGGTAGGTGCGCGAAGACTGCTCGATGAGGGCGTTCATGCCAATGGGCTTCGAGGTCAGGCGCCGGATGAGACGGAGCCCCTCCCGGAAGTCGTGGCCGTGCACCCAGGTCAGGGAGATGGGCTGGACGATGCCGAGGCCCCCGGCTTCGGAGACCGCGGCGACGAGCTCGGGGTTGCTGCACGGGTACATCGCCCCGCAGATCAGGGGCACGTCGATGGCCGCGGTCTCGGTGAGGGCGGTCCTCTTCCGATCGGGCCCGGAGCTCACTCGTCGGCCGAGAGGTAGGTGTAGCCCTCGAGAGCCTCGAGATACCTCTTCATGAACCGGCCCGACTCGGCCATGGTGAGGCGCCGCTCCCTCAGGGCCACCTCGACCGCGCGCCGGACGCGGGCCACGAGCCGGTTCTTGGAGTACTGGACGTAGGAGAGCGCCTCGGTGACGGTGTCGCCCTCGACGACGTGCTCCACCCGGTAGTCGTCGCCGTCGTGGCGCACGTGCACGGCGTCGGTGTCTCCGAACAGGTTGTGCAGGTCGCCGAGGATCTCCTGGTAGGCCCCGACCAGAAAGCTCGCGAGAAGGTACTGGCCGTCGCCCGGGTGGTGGAGCTCGAGCACGTCTTTCACGTCGCGCAGATCGATGAACTGGTCGATCTTGCCGTCGGAGTCGCAGGTCAGGTCGGCGATGATCGCCCGGCGGGCCGGACGCTCGTCGAGCCGATGGATGGGCATGGTGGGGAAGAGCTGCTTCACCGCCCAGTGATCGGGGATCGACTGGAAGATGGAGAGGTTGCAGTAGTAGGTGTCGCTGAGCTGTCTCTCGAGACCCTCCAGCTCGTCGGGCACGTAGTCGAGCTCGCGGACGATCTTGAGGATCTTCTCGCACGTGGCCCAGAACAGCTCCTCCACCCGGGCGCGGGCCCTGAGATCGAGGACGCCCAGGTTGAAGGCGCCGATGGCCTCCTCCTTGATCTGGAGGGCGTCGTGGTAGGCCTCCTGGAAGCTCTTGCGGGACACCCCCTCGTACGTCTCGGAGAGCTGCTGAATCAGGTTGTCCTCGTCCTCCGTGGCCGGGGCCGGGATCCGCCCCCGGAGCATCTCGTTGGTCGCGAGAACGTTGTAGACGAGCACGGAGTGGTGGGCCACGAGGGCCCGGCCCGACTCGGTCACGATGTCCGGGTGGGGCACGCCGGCGGCATTGCAGGCTTCGGCGATCTGGCTGACGACGTCGGAGGCGTACTCATCCAGGGTGTAGTTCACCGAGGAGTGGAAGTTGGTGTGGCTCCCGTCGTAGTCGACCCCGAGCCCGCCCCCGCAGTCGAGGTAGCGCACCGAGGCGCCGAGGCCGTGGAGCTCCACGAAGATGCGAGCGGCTTCCCGGAGCGCGTCCGTCACCGCGCGGATGTTGGTGATCTGGGAGCCGATGTGGAAGTGGAGGAGCTGCAGGCAGTCGAGCATCCCCGCCGTCTCCAGGCGCTCCACCGTGGCCACGATCTCGGCGGTGGTGAGGCCGAACTTCGAGCGGTCCCCGGTGGATTCGACCCACTTGCCCGCTCCCTTGGTGCTGAGGCGGGCCCGCACCCCGATGACCGGCCGCACGTCGACCTCGGCCGCGGTGGAGATGATGGTCTCCAGCTCCCCGAGCCGGTCGATGGTGATGACCACCTTGCGCCCGAGCTTCTGGGCCAGGAGCGCAGTCTCGATGAAGGCGCGGTCCTTGTACCCGTTGCAGAGCACGAGCGCCTCGGGGTTCTCCTGGAACGCGAGAGCGACGAGGAGCTCGGGCTTGGATCCGGCCTCCAGCCCGAGGTGGTGCGGCCGGCCGTACTCCAGGAGCTCCTCGACGACGTGCCTTTGCTGGTTGACCTTGATCGGGTACACCGGGCAGTAGGAGCCGGTGTACTCGTTGTCGACGATGGCTTCGCGAAAGGCCCCGGCGAGCTGCTCGATCCGCGTGCGAAGGATGTCGGAGAACCGGATCAGGACCGGCAGGGTGAGGCCGCGGCTGCGCAGGTCGTCGACGAGGGCCTTGAGGTCGATGGGCGGGGACCCGCGACCGGCCGGGGTGACCTCGACGTTTCCGGCCTCGTTGATGGAGAAGAAGCCGCGGCCCCAGCCCTTGACGTTGTACAGCTCGATGGCGTCCTTGACCGTCCAGGCTCGCAGCTCGTTCTTCAACTGCCCTGCACCTCCTGCGCCGCTCCGCGCAACTTGGGAGTGTATCGCTCCCCCCACGGAAGTCCAGCGCGAGGCGGGGCGTGTCACTGCCCGTGCCCTCGCTCCGTCGTCACGCCGGGCTTCGGATCCCGGCGAGCGCACCTAGTCCCCGGCGAGCTCGGCGTCGATGATCTCGCTGAAGGCCGAGAAGGGCCGGGCTCCCGAGACCATGCGGCCGTTGATGAAGTACGCCGGGGTTCCGGTGACGCCCAGCTCGCTGCCCAGGTCGAGCTCGGCGCGAATGGTCTCCAGGTGCCGATCGGACGCGAGGCACTCCGCGAACTCACCCGTGTCGAGCTTGAGCCTGGCCGCCCGACGCGCCAGGTCGTCCCGGTCGAGGCTCCCCTCCTCCTTCATCAGGCTGCGGTGGTAGTCCCAGAACCGCCCCTGCTCGGCGGCGCAGCGCGCGGCCCGGGCGGCGGGCACCGCGCCGGGATGGTTCTCCAGGGGGAAGTCGCGGTGCACGAGGCGCACCTTGCCCTCGTACTGCTCCAGCAGCCGGTCGATCACGTCCTGCGCCCGGTGGCAGTAGGGACACTGGTAGTCCGTGAACTCCACGATCGTCACCGGCGCGTTCTCGGGGCCGGTGCCCACCGCGTCCTCCGGGATGTCGACGGCGATCCGCGGGGGATCGAGGAAGATCGTGACCTCCGACTTCTCGCGGAGGGCCCGTTCGAACTCCCTCCGCTTCGCGGCGACCGACCTCTCCTCGAGCAGCTCCACGATGCGGGCGTAGGCCTGCTCTCGGGTCTGCCCGGCGAAGCGGGCCTCGTTCCGCGCGTAGATACCTTCGAGCTGGGCGGGAGGCGGGCTCGGCACTGCCTGCTCGACGTTCTGCCGGAGCAGCTCTTCGGTCGAGATCCCCTGGTCGCGGGCGGCCGCCTCCACGAGCCGCTCGGCGATGAGGGTCTCGAGGACCTGCCGTCGGATGTCGTACTCCTCCTGCCGCAGGCGCGCGAGGGGGGCCGCGGCCTCCTCCTCGAGCTCAGCCCGGGTGATGGCTTCCCCGTTCACCTGGGCCACCACGGCGGAAGCAGAGTCGTCGCCGGCGGGGACGTTCGCTCGGGTCGCCGAGCCGGTGCTCGCGTCGGGGGTGGAGCAGGCGGTCAGGACAGCCAGGACGGCCGCGACGGCGAGGGAAGAGAGGCGCTGGGTCGTCATCTATTGAGGCTAAGCGGGGTGGGGGGTGCGGTCAAATGACCTCCCCGGAGAGGTGTTCTGTACAGCCGGGCGCGGCTGAGGCACACTCTGGCCCCGTGAGCACGACAGCGCGACGCCTGTTGGCCGCGGCCCTCCTGGTGGTGGCCTTCGCCGTCGCCCGCGGCCCCCTGCTCCGAGCCACCTGGCCGCTTCCCGTTTCGAACGACGATGCGATCCT
>JAJDNS010000009.1 GCA_022340585.1 Acidobacteriota bacterium | reverse complement strand
TCGCCGAAGCCCTTCGTCAAGCCCTCGGCCACGAGGAGCCGCTTCGTCCTCCGCGCGGTGGCCGCGAAGTCGATCGCGGCGCGGCTCGTGCGGGCCCGCTCGTCGAGATCGGCCAGCTCCTCCTGCAGCCGCTGGGCCTCGTCGATCCGGGCCCGGGCCTTGCGAGTCCGGGCCCGAGCCTTGCGGGAGAGCCACGCGATCTCTCCCCGCACCCGGTTGCGCAGCGAGTCCTGGTAGGCCGCCTGGCCCGCCAGGAGCTCGTCCTTCTTCTGGAGGTACTCGCGGTAGCGACCGCGCACGTCGAGGACGCCCTGGGCGAAGGCGCGGTTCAGCTCCATGACCCGTCCCGCCACCGCCTCGAGGAAGTAGCGGTCGTGGCTCACGGCCACGAAGGCCTCGGGCTCGCGCACCAGCAGCTCCTCGAGCCACAGGATGCCGTCGACGTCGAGATGGTTGGTGGGCTCGTCGAGGAGGAGCAGCTCGGGGTCGCGGACCAGCTCCCGGGCGATGGCGAGGCGTTTCTTCCAGCCCCCGGACAGGGCGCCGACGACGGCGTGGCGGTCGGCGAAGCCCGCCTTCCCCAGGGCCACCGCCACTCGTCCCTCGATCTCGTGGTCGTCGAGGGTCTCGTGGCGGGCGGCCCGGTTCAGCACCGAACCCACGGTCTCGCCGTCGTCGAAGCGGGGGTCCTGGGGCACGTAGCCCACCCGGAGCTTCTTCCGCGCGGCGCAGGTGCCGGCGGAGGGCGTCTCGCGACCGGCGAGGATCCTCAGCAGGGTCGACTTGCCGGAGCCATTGGGACCGACGAGGCCGACGTGGTCGCCTTCGAAGAGGCCAAAGGAGAGGTCCTCGAACAGGGGCGCGGCCCCGAAGGCCTTGGTCAGGTCCCGGCAGGACAGGAGGAGCTCAGGCACGGGCGCCTCGCGGGGCAGGAGCCCGGACTGGCGCCTCGTGGGCGGCGAAGGCGGCGAGGGAGAGGGCCAGAATCAGCCCCGGGCTCACGAAGGCCAGCGAGGCCAGGGCCGGGAGCAGGAGGCGAGCGGAGCGGGCGACGGGTGCGGTCAAGAGAGTAGGATACTGGAAAGGCGAATCGGGGGAGTCGAAGTGAAACGGGCGTGTCTCCGGAGGGCGGGTTGCATGGTGGCGGCGCTCGCGGTCGCGGGATGCGGCTCGGACGCCCCCACTCCGGCCTCGCCCGGCGTCGCCACCCCGGGCACGGCCGCGCCGGCCACGGTCCCGCTCCCCACGGCGGCGGACCTGGACGGCCTCCTCGACGCCACCCACCGGGTCGACCTCCAGCGGGTGGAGGTGACCTTCGACCTCTTCCCAACCGAGCGCCGGGTCCGGGTGTGGTCGGCGACGACCTTCCGCATGCGCCCCGGCCAGTCGCGCCCCATCGTGCACTTCGGCCCGGCCCGGGGCGGCGCCGAGGTGGCGCTCACCCTGAACGGCGAGGCCCTCGATCCGCAGAGCGAGAGCGACGTCCGCCTGCTCCGCTTCGAGACGTCGGGGCAGGACTCAGTCGAGATCCAGCGCGAGCTCGCCGCCGGCGCCACGCACCGCCTCGAGGCGTCTCACGTGCTCTCCCTGACCGACGCCTTCGGCCGCTTCTCCACCGAAGTGAACGACATCGAGGGGCGGGGCAACGAGGTGCTCTTCCCCACCCTCAACGCGCCCCGCGAGCTGGCCCGGCACCGGCTGGTCTTCCGCGTCCACGACGCCGAGCCCTACGTCTGCGTGGGCTCCGGGTGGGTGACCCCGGGCAACGCCCCCGACGTCCAGCAGTGGGTCCTCGACACCGAGCGGGAGGTGGCCTCCTACACGGTCATGTTCTTCCTGGCCCCGGCCGCTGACGTGGTTCTGGCGGAGCGACGCGTGCGGGGCGTCGACGTGCGGGTGGTGGCTTCCCTGGGCGGGGCCAGCCCCGGGGAGGCCTTCGCCCAGCTCGACTCCTGGCTGCCCGAGCTGCGCGAGGCCCTGGGGCCGTTCCCCATGGCGCGTGGCCTGAGCATCGTCCTCACCGAGACCGGCGGGGGAATGGAGTACTACGGGGGGACGATCACCTCGCTGCGCGCCCTGCGTCACGAGGTCTTCCACATGTACTACGGCTGCTCCACGGTGGCCAAGACCTACCGCGACTCGTGGTGGGACGAGGCCATCAACATGTGGTACGAGCTGTCGATGGACCCCGCCTTCCCGGTCATCCCCCCCGGCTATCGCTCGGGGATCGTGGGCGCCCGCTCTCCGGTCACCGTGGGCTTCGACACACGCGCCTACGACGAGGGCGCGCGGATCATCCAGGCGGTGGCCCGGGAGGTGGGCGGCCGGGAGCCGATGGTGGTCTTCCTGCGCCACCTCCACCAGAGACGGCTCTTCGACCCGTTCACCACGATGGCCCTCGCCGAGGAGGTCCGGGCTTTCTCCGGAGCGGACTTCCACGAGCGCTTTCGGCAGTGGCTCTACAGCGACACCGAGGTGGCGGCGAGGGGCGAATCGTCCCGCGCCTGGCTCCACCGGGTCGACATGACGCCGTCGGAGACCGTCCGCCGCCTCTACGGTCAGTGAGCCCGCCGGGCTCGAGGCCCTGGACACCCCCGGCCTGCCCGCGTCGCCCGGGCCCGACGGCCCCAGCTTGACAACGTCTGCCTCCGTGCAACACTGCCCATACAGGAGGCGCTCGCCGAGGTGAGTGGCCTCGATCACCAGAGGGTTGAATGAGGGACAGCAGACGCGCCATCACGCGCGGACGGGCCGTGCTGCTCGCCGCCCTGCTCGTCGCCGGCGGATCCGGCGCCACCGCCGCGGCGGAGGGGGTTCTTCGCGTCGCGGTTCAGGACGTCTACGGGGTCATCCCCGACGCGACGGTGAGGGTCACCAGCGACGAGGCGGGGGTGGCCCGGCGAGTCCAGACCGACGACGCCGGGGTGGCGACCTTCGCCGCTCTCGCTCCCGGGGCCTACGACGTGCGGGCGAGCTTCGCCGGCTTCGCCGACGCCGAGGAGAAGGCGGTCGTCCTCGCCGCCGGCGAGACCCGTGACCTGGAGCTGACCCTCACCATCGCCCAGATGATCACCACCATCACCGTTGAGACCCCGAACCGCCGGGAGCAGCTGCTCCTCGACGTGGCCGAGCCCACGACGCTGTTCGACCAGGCACAGATCCAGGACACCGGGGCCCGTTCGGCCAAGGACCTCCTCGTCGAGCAGTCGGGCTCCGGCATCACGGTCCAGCCCGGGGGAGGCCAGGGGCACGTGTCGCTCAACGGCATTCCCAACAGCGGGGTCCTGGTCCTGGTGAACGGCCGCCGCTTCCTCGGCAAGGACGCCAACGGCAACCTCAACCTGGAGGAGATCCAGATCCCGGGCGTGGAGCGGATCGAGGTCGTCAAGGGCGCGGGCTCCGCGCTCTACGGATCCGATGCCCTCGGGGGGGTGATCAACTTCATCACTCGCCAGCCCACGGAGCGAGGCGCCACCAACGAGGTGACCCTCAGCGGAGGGTCCTACGGCGACTTCCGTCTGGACGACACCTTCGCCTGGCGGGGCGAACGGGGCGGGGTGAGCGCGACCGGCGGGTACCGCACCTACGACGGCTACGACCTCGACGAGGACAACCCGCAGACCATCGGCCTGCCCCCGGCCACGTACTGGAATGCCTCGACCACCATGGACCTCGAGCTCGCCCCGAAGGTGATCGCGCGCTTCTTCGGCGAGTATCAGGACCGGAACGTGACCGACTACTTCTTCTCCGGGGCCACGCAGCTTCCGGAGACGGTCTACGACTCCCGACGGCAGCTCACCCGCTACACCCTGTCACCCGAGCTCGACTTCCTCCTCTCGCCCCGGACGAGCCTCAAGGCCACCTACAACTACGGCCGGTACGAGCGCGACGAGACGCGCGTCTTCGTCGAGGACGGACGGGCAGACGCCCAGGATCCCTGGCGGGAGACGAACCAGGAGCTCAAGCTCACCGGCCGCCACGGCTGGAGTGCCCTCGGCCGGGAGCACCCGCTGCAGGGGGGCTACGAGTACCGCAACGAGGCGCTGAGCCGCGGGAGCCTCAGCGTGGAGGACCCGGACCGCTCGGTCAACGTGCTGTGGGCCCAGCAGGCCCTGGCCGTCACCGACCGCCTCACCCTCACCGCCGGCGTTCGGTACGACGACTACAGCGACTTCGGCAGCGAGTGGAGTCCCAAGGCCGAGATGGTGTTCACCGCCGCCGAGGGTCATCGGCTGCGGGGCAGCTACGGGCACGGCTTCCGGCCGCCCTACTTCGGCGAGCTCTACCTCGACCTCGGCCCGTTCTTCAAGGGCAACCCCGACCTGAAGCCCGAGATCTCCGACGGCTTCACCGCCGGGTACGTCTACGCGGGACGGCGAGCCCAGCTCTCGGTCGACTACTACCTCACGAAGGTCAAGAACGGCATCACCTTCGCCATGTTGCCCACCGGGCAGTTCACCTACGACAACGTGCGCCGCTACGACTCACGGGGCGTCAACGTCGCAGGCTCCGTCACCCTCCCCGGAGGCTTCACCCCCTCGGCCTCGTACACCTACAACGAGCGGAAGGACGACGAGGGCGAGGAGCTCGGGGGCTACCCGAAGCACAGCGCGTTTCTCAAGCTGCTGTGGGCCAACCCGCGCCTGGGGCTCCGCGCCAACTTCCGCGGACAGATCAACGGCGAGGTGCCCCCGGGGCCGGACGGGACCTTCACCCCCTCCTACGACGTCTGGTACGTCCAGGTCGAGAAGCGCTTCGCCCACATGGGAGCCTACGCGCTGAGCGTGTACGCCCAGGTCGACAACGTCTTCGACCAGAAGGACGTGTTCCTGCAGGACGAGAACGGCAACCCGATCCAGGGCGAGTTCCAGTTCTGGCTGCCGCCTCGGACGTTCCAGGCGGGGGTCAGTGTCGACATGGACTGGACGCGCTAGCGTCCCTGGGGCTCGGCGGGCACCGCCAGTTCGTCTGCGGGCCCGTTGGCTTCGAAGTGAAGCAGGGTCCTCGCCGGGCCTCGCCGGGGGCCTCGCCCACCGAGCCCTACGCCACAGCTGGACGCACGTCCTAGCCCAGCACCTTCTCGTAGGACTCCTCGTCGAACCCGACGAGGATCCTCTTGCCCACCCGCAGCGTGGGGGCGCGGAGGTTGCCGCTGGGACCGATCATGAGGCGGGTGACGGTGGCCTTGTCGGGCATGCCCTTGCGGAGGTCGATGCGCTCGACCTTCTTGCCCTTCGCCGCGACGAGCTCGTTCATGCCGTCGAGGAGGGCGAGGGCCTGCTTCGGACCGAGCTTGTTCTTCCGGGCGTCGACCAGCTCCTTCGTCTCGATGTCGTTTCGCGCAAGAAACTCCTGCGCCTTTCCGCATGTCTTTCAACCCACGCGGTTGTAGCGCCAGTCGACCTTGGCCATTCCTGTCTCCTTGCTCGAGGCGGCGGCCCGTTCCGGACCGCCGCGGTTGGCTCATGGTAGCGCAGGGAAGGTCAGTGGAGCTTCTTGACCTTCTTGTTCAGGTAGTCCATCAGGACATACTGGCCCAGGCTCCAGGGGCTGGTGAAGTAGGCCTTGCCTCGGCACATCTGGGTGACCCTCTGGACGAAGGCAACGAGGTCCCGGTCGCGGGCCAGCATGAAGGTGTTGACCGGGATCCCCTGCCGGCGGCAGCTCGCGACCTCCTTGAGGGTGAGGGCGACCACCCGGGGGTCGAGGCCAAACGGGTTACGGTAGATGCTCCCGTCCTTCTCGGTCAGGGCCGACGGCTTGCCGTCGGTGATCATGACGATCTGCTTCATGTCCTTGCGCTGGCGCCTCAGGATCCGCTGGGCCAGGCGCAGACCCTCCCGGGTGTTGGTGTAGTACGGCCCCACCCGGACCCGGGCGATCTGGGAAAGCGGCACCTCCTCGGCGGAGTCGTGGAAGAGAACCAGGTGCAGGCTGTCGCCGGGATACTGGGTCCGCAGGAGGTGGCTCAGGGCCAGGGCCACCTTCTTGGCCGGGGTGAAGCGATCTTCGCCGTACAGGATCATGCTGTGGGAGCAGTCGAGCATGACCACGGTGGCGCACGAGGACTGGTACTCGGACTGGCGGACGAGGAGGTCCTCGTAGTCCACGTGCAGGGGGACGCGCAGCCCCTCCCGGGCCACCGCGTTCAGGAGAGTGCCGCTGACGTCGAGGTTCATGGTGTCGCCGAACTCCCACGTCTTCGACGGCCCCGAGGCCTCGACCCCGGTGGCGAGGTCCCGGGTGTCGTGACGCCCGAAGGAGGCCTTGCCCACCGAGCCCAGGAGGTCGCGAAGGGCCCGGTAGCCGAGGAAGTCGACGGTCTTCTCGGTGAGCTCGAACTTGACCGGGGGGCCCTGGGCCCCGCGCTCCCCGCCGCCGGTGGGGTCATGGAAGGGCTCGGCCTCGGAGGTCTTCAGGTAGCCCTCGCGCACCAGGCGCTCCACCGTCTTCTGGAGGAACTGGTCGAGAGCCCCCTGGTCGGACATGAGCTTCTCGAGGTCCTCGTCGGAGAGGAGCCCCCGCCGCACGAGGGCCTCGAGGATCGCGTCGTGCAGGGCCTGCAGCGAGTCCTCGTCCCACTCGCCCATCTCCTGCCCGAAGCCGCTCTGGAGGAGGAAGTCCGAGAGCTCCGAGACGAGCTCCTCGAGGTTCAGGTCGTCCCAGAGCTCCCCGATGTAGCGGTGGTAGCGGGTGACGGCCACTCCCTTCCCCTCAGTTCACCTGCCGCTTGAGCTTGCGCAGCCGCTCGAGCCGCTCGAGGTCGATCTCGACTTCGTCGCGGCGCTCGGCGGCCACGAAGCCCCGGTCGTCGCTGCGCCCCACCTTCTTCTGGGCCCAGAGCCCCTCCAGCACGAACTCGCCGGCGGCGGCGAGGAGCGGCGCCGGGTCCTCCGGCTTCGCCCCGAGCAGGTGGACGTGGGCGAGCACCTCCGGGACCTGGTGAAGCTGGCCCAGGACCTCGCTGGCCGGGGAGTCCTCACGGATCCGCAGGGTGCCGCCGGCCTCGAAGAACTGGACCACCGGAGCGAAGTCCACCGCCCCCATGTAGACGGAGAAGACCTCTCCCACCGCCTGCCGGATCAGCTCCCGGGCCACGTTCTCCGCGCCGAGGAGCTCCCCCTCGTACTCGAGCTCGAACTTGCCGGTGAGGGAGGGCAGAGCGGCGTAGATGTCGGAGATGCGGGGCACCGCGGGCGACTCTCCGGCGAGGAGGGAACGGCGCTCGGCGTTGCTGACCGCGTTCTCGAGGGCGCTGATGGGGAGACGCTGGGAGACCCCGCTGCGGCCGTCGATCTTCTTGTCGCGTCGAGCCGCGAAGGCGATCCCCTCCACGACCTCCCGGACGTACCGGGGAAGGTGGAGGTCGGCGGCCCGGTCGGTCCACGCCTCCTGCTGGGTGATCGCCACCCCGTGCTCGAGGGCGGTCGGGTAGTGGGTGCGGACCTCGCTCCCGATGCGGTCCTTGAGGGGGGTGATGATCTTGCCCCGGGCGGTGTAGTCCTCGGGGTTGGCGGTGAAGACCATGCAGACGTCGACGGGCAGCCGGACCGGGTAGCCCTTGATCTGCACGTCGCCCTCCTGGAGGATATTGAACAACCCCACCTGGATCCGCCCGGCGAGGTCGGGAAGCTCGTTCAGGGCGAAGATCCCCCGGTGCGCCCGGGGCAGGAGCCCATAGTGCATGGTGAGCTCGCTCCCGAGGTCGAACCCGCCCCGGGCGGCCCGGATGGGGTCCACGTCGCCGATGATGTCGGCGATGGTCACGTCGGGGGTGGCGAGCTTCTCCACGTACCGGTCGTCGGGCTCGAGCCAGACGAGGGGGGTGTCGTCCCCCTCCTGCGCCAGCCGGTCGCGGCAGCTCCGGCACAGGGGCGCGAAGGGGTCGTCGCCGATCTCGCAGCCGGCCACCGCCGGGACCTGAGGATCGAGGAGCCCGGTCAGGCTGCGCAGCAGCCGGCTCTTCGCCTGGCCCCGCAGACCGAGCAGGATCATGTTGTGTCTCGAGAGGACGGCGTTGGTGACCTGGGGGATGACCGAGTCGTCGTAGCCGAGGATGCCGGGGAAGAGCGGCTCCCGGGCCGAGAGCTTGCGCAGCAGGTTGCGGCGCATCTCCTCCTTCACCGACAGGCCCGGTCCGGAGACAATCCTCCTGAGCTCACCGACGGTACGGGGTCGCGACATGTGGGGGAACCTCCCTGCCACCCAGTATAGCTGGCCTCGTACGGAGGCCAAGCGCCTCCCCCGGGAGCGGGGGGCGGGGCCGGGGGACCGGGGCTACTTCTGCTGCTTGAGCATGTCCAGGAAGCCCTGCAGGGTGGAGAGCTTCCGGGCCGACGAGGAGTAGAGCTTCGCCGAGAAGATCGCGGTCGCAGCGTGCCCGGCCAGGAGCGTGAACAGCTCGTAGTCCATGGTGGTGAACTGCGTCTTCTGGACCAGGAGCTTGTTGATCGAGATGACCCCGATCGTGGACTCCTTGATCTTGAGGGGGATCACCGCGAGCGGCTCCTCGAAGGGGCTCGGGTCGCTGCGGGCCACGTTGTCCGCGAAGTAGTTCTCACCGCTCTGCGCGGCCCCCCCGATGTCCCCGTCGCCCAGGGGGATGGCGGTGCGGCCGGGAGTCTGCCCCTCCGAGGCCTCCACCTCGAGCTGGCCCGTCTTCTCGCTCACCATGAAGATGTGGAAGACCTCGGCCCCGATGAGGTTGATGACGATCTCCTGGACGATGCGGACGACCTCGTTGAAATCGAGGGTGGAGTGCAGCTGGTAGGAGGCCACGTAGAGGTTGGCGAGGTTGTTGTTCTGCTCCTCGATCTCGATGTACCGGTCGGCGAACTCCTTGTTCTCCTCCTCGACCTTGCGGTAGCTCGCCTCGATCTCGGCCAGCTTCTCCTCGAGGGTCTGGACCTTCTTCTGGAGGGACCGGACCCGCTCGTCGGCGGCCTGCCCGCCCCCGCCGGCCTCCAGGGAGGCGATCTTGTACCGGAGTCGCTCGTTCTCCTTGAGGACCTCCTCGGTGAACTCCTTCGCCTTGGTGACGATCTGGAGGACGTCTTGCCCCTTGCGGGTGAGCTCGTCGTTGGACATGGCTGAACCTCTCGCCGGAGATTCTACCCCAGCCCACGGCCGGCCCGGCCACGCTAGCCCGTGGCGGGGTCGACCCCCTCGTGCTCCTGCAGAGCCTGCAGCCGGCGCTGGAGGAAGACGTTCTCGAGAGAGATCCCGGCCTGGTGGACGAAGACCTCGAGGGCCTCGAGGCCGGCGATGGCCCGGCCCGATTCGGGGTTGTCCCCGAAGAGAAGCGCGATCGTCTCGCGGTGGGCCTGCAGCGGCAGGAGCGCGATCTCGCCCGACTGGAAGCGCCCGATGCGCCCCATCAGGTGGCCGGACCAGCGGTCCGCGGGCAGGTGCCCGGCGAAGGAACGTCGGTCGGAGGCGACGTCGCGGAAGATCGACGGCTCCAGGAGCGGGATCGTGATCTGCCGCGCGAGGAGGTTGAGGGTCTCTTCTCGCGGCGCCAGCCCGAAGCCCCCGAGCCCCCGGGCCTGGTCGTTCTTGACCACGAAGAGGATGGACCGCTCGAAGAACTCGCGGGCGACCTTCATGAGCAGGGCGGCGATCTCGTTGGCGTCTCCCGGCTGTCGCAGGTCGCGGAGACGCCGCTTGAGGAACTCGAACGGACGGACCGCGTCCTCGGCGGGGGGGCCGGCGGCTCCGGGGTCCGCAGGGCGCTTCCCCTTGCGCGGGGGCGGGGTGAGGCGCAGGGAGGCCACCTCGGCCAGCCTCGGCAGCACATCGGACGCCAGCTTGCCGGCGAAGGCCGCGAGGTCGGCCTCGAACTGGCGGGGGTTCAGCTTGCTGAGGGTCGGCTTGAACACGAAGGCCTGGATGCCCATCTGCCGCGCTCGCAGGCGCAGCGACTGGTTGAGGCTCTCCGTCATCATCAGGATCGGCGGGCGGAGGTTCATCTTCCACAGCCGCTTGACCACCTCGAAGCCACCGAAGAAGGACGCCCCGCCGGAGGAGGGCATCCCCAGGTCGGTGACGAGGACGAAGGGCACGGCCTCCGATCGCAGGCGCCCCGCCAGCTTGGCCGCGGCGGCGGGGTCCCCCGCCTCCTCGATGCGATACCCGGCGGCGGCGAAGTGGTCGCGGAGGATGCCCCGCACGTCGGGCTCGTCGTCCACGAGGAGCAGGGCGCGGGCCCCGGACTCGGGGTCGCGGGCGGGCGCGGGCTCGCGGGCGGGCGCGGGAGACGCCGGCACCTCGGCCGCCAGGGAAGGCTCAGGCGGGGGCGGTGCCTCGGGCGTGGGAGGCGCCGGAGGCGCAGGCGGCTCGGTCGGCTGAGGCTCAGCGGGCAGCACCACCGGCTCCATGGGCTGGGTCGGCTGAGGCTCGGCGGGTGGCTCCACCGATCGTTCCGGGGGCTCGGGCCAGGCCCCCGGCGCGATCGTCTCATCGGGTCCGGGCGGCTTCCCGGGCACGGACGACGGTACAGGGGCGACCGGAGGCTCGGGCTCCCCCCGACCGGAGATGTCCACGGTTGCGGCCGGGTCGGCCGGGGGCGCTGGTGCCGGAGCGGCCGGCTCGGCCTCTGGCTCCGCCGTGGCGCCGAGGTCGGGCTTCGCCGACACCGCGATCGGCGAGGTGTCAGCGGCGTCCACGACACCTTCCTCCGGGGCGGCGAAGGACGCCTCGACCGCGGCCGCCGACTCGGCCAGACCCTCATCCATGCCCGCGGCCAGGTCGAGGAGCAGGTCCTGGGGATTGATGCCACCGGCCATGGTCTCGCCCGTCAGGTCCCGCGAACCCAGCGTGCGCGGGACGTCGTCGGTGAGCTCGAAGCCGAAGGCCCCCTCCCTCAGGCGGGCCAGGTGCTCGAGGGCGAAGACGATCCGGGACCGGACGAGCGGCTCGCGCCGCTCCGGGGGCAGGCTGGTGGAACGGGGATCGGCGGGGGGAGATCCGGCGGTGAACGCGGCGACGACGAGACCCTCACGGAAGACGATGCCGCCCTGTCCCCCTTCCATCTCGATCGCCAGGTATCCCGTCTTCTTGCTGAACGAGACGATCTGCATGATGTCGAGGAGGGGCAGGTCCTCGAGGTTGCCGGTCAGGCTCAAGCGGTCTCCCCGCAGATGACGGCCTCGCCGCCGGCGCGACGGCGGACCAGAAGTCCCATGGATTCTATACCGTAGCCAGTATCTCCTCAGCCATGCGGTCGAGCGGCACGATCCGGGACACCACCCCCGCCGCCGCCGCCGCCTTCGGCATGCCGTAGATCACACAGGTGTCCTCGGACTCGGCCAGGGTGTGTCCGCCCGCTGCCTGGATGGCCCGCAGGCCCTCGGTCCCATCCGAGCCCATCCCGGTGAGGACCACCCCCACCGTGCGCGGCCCGAAGACGGATGCGGCCGAGGCCATGAGCACGTCGGCCGAGGGGCGGTGGAGGGCGTCGCGCGGCTCCTCGTCGAGAACGACCCGCACCCGGGCACCGCGGCGTTGGAGCCGGGTGTGGATGCCGGCGGGGGCAATGAACACCCGGCCCGGCTCGATGAGGTCGCCGTCGGCCGCCTCCCGAACCGGGATGGCGCTGCGGGCGTCGAGCCGCTCGGCCAGCGAGCGGGTGAAGCCGCGGGGGATGTGCTGGACGATGAGGATCGTCGCTCGAAGCCCGGCGGGCAGGCCGGAGATCAGGGACTGGAGGCTGGAGGGGCCCCCGGTGGAAGCGGCGACCACCACGACCTCGGCCGCCCCCTCCTTCGCGGGCGCGGCCCGGCGCGCCTTCCCGCGACGATGTCCCTTGACCCGCGCGTGACCCAGGGCGCGCACCTTCTCGACGAGCTCCTGGGTGAGGCTGAGCATGCTCATGGGCTCGACGCTCGACTTGTCCACGAAGTCCATCGCCCCGAGCTCGAGGGCGCGCAGCGTCACCTCCGCCCCTTCCTGGGTCAGCGAGGACAGGAGCAGCACCGGGACCGGGCGCTCGGCCATCAGCCGCTCGAGGGTCTCGAGTCCGCCGAGCTTCGGCATCTTGATGTCGAGGGTGACGACGTCGGGATGGAGCTCGTGGGCCTTCTCGAGCCCCTCCTCGCCGTCGCCGGCCGCCCCCACCACCTCGATGTCCGCCGCCTCGCCCAGCATCCGCGCCACCGCTTTGCGCACGAAGGCAGAGTCGTCGACGATCAGCACGCGGATCTTTTGTTTAGTGCTCATGCCTGCGGTTTCTCCGGCTTCTGGTACACGATCGCCCCCTGGAATCGGATGGGAGTGAAGGCGCTGGTCACGCGGGCCAGCGACTCAGCGTGCCCGAGGAAGAGGTACCCACCGGGCGTCAGGATGTCGTGGAAGAGCATCACCGCCCGCTGTATCGCCTCGTCCGAGAAATAGATGAGGACGTTGCGGCAGAAGATCACGTCCACGGGCGTGGACCCCTCGTAGCTCCCGGGATCGAGAAGGTTGCCGGGACGGAAGGAGACCAGCTTGCGCACCGAGTCCTTCACCCTCACCCCGTCGGTCCGGCTCACGAAGTGGCGCTCGAGCTGTTGGGGGTTGACCGCCCGCAGGGAGTTCTGATGGTACGCCCCGCGCGCGGCCTTCTCCAGGGCCGCCTCGTCGACGTCGAGCCCGGTGACCCGCACGTCCCAGCCCCAGAAGAACTGCCCGCTGTCGAAGAGGATCATGGCCAGGGTGAGGGCCTCCTCGCCGGTCGAGCACCCCACCGAGAGGAGGCGGAGGGTGCGCTTGTCGGCCTTCGCCCGACGCTCCTTCAGGGTCGGCAGCACGTGGCTCGCGAAGACCTGGAGCTGGGGCTGCTCGCGGAAGAAGTAGGTCTCGTTGTTGGTGAGGTGACTCACCATGCGCTGCTGCTCCGCGGCCCGGTCGGGAGCGAAGCGGAGGTAGCGGTAGTAGTCCTCGAAGGAGAGAAGTCCGAGGAGGCCGAGCCGCGGCGCGAGGCGGCTCTTCAAGCTCGACCGCTGGGTCCCGTCGAAGAAGAGGCCGAACCTCTCGTGTACGAAGTCGCGGAGGAGGCGGAACTCCTCCTCGCTGAGGTCCACGTCGTAGTCGGGGTGGGGGAACTTCACCGGGGCTGCAGCCTTCGGAGCGCCCCTGCCGCGGCCTGACGAACCTCGGGGGCGGGGTCCGACGACTTGAGGTCCAGGAGGGGCCGCAGGGCCTCCCGGAAGCCGCCCTCGCCCAGAGCCTGCGCCGCTTCCACCCGGACCGCGGCGTTGGTGTCACGCAGCGCGGCGAGCAGCAGCCGCCGGGCCGCCGGGTCCTCGAAGCGTCCGGCGAGGTCGACGAGGAGCCGCCGCAGATCGGGCTCGGCGTCCCCCGAGGCGAGGGTTCGCTCCATCTCCGGCAGCGCCGCCGTCCCGAAGCGCCGCAGCGCCTCCAGGGCGGTGGCCTGGAGGGCGGGATCGGCGAGGGCAGCGAGCAGCCGCGGAGCGGACCGCGAGTCTCCCGTCTCCCCGAGGGCGGCGACTGCGGCACGGCGCACCGTGGCATCGGAGTCGTCCACGCGCGCCTGGAGCGCGGCCACCGCCTTGAGGCTGCGCAGGTGGCCGAGGGCCGCCGCCGCCGCGCAACGGACGCTCCAGTGCTCGTCCTCGAGAGCGACGAGGAGCGCGGCCACCGACTGGGGATCGCCGATCTCGCCCAGGGCCTCCGCGGCGGCGCGGCGCAGGTTGCGGTCGGTGTCACGCAGGATCTCGATGAGGGGTCGGACCGCGGCCGGGGCACGGATCTGTCCGAGGGCCTCCACCGCGGCGAATCGCAGCTCCTTGCGCTGATCGTCGAGCAGCGGCAGCAGGCGCTCGACGGCGTCGGCGTTCCTGATCTGGCCGAGGGCGCGCACCGCGGCAAAGCGCAGGCGGGGGTCGGCCTCGTCGAGGAGGGGGAGGAGGTCGGCGGCGGCCTCGGGCTCACGCAGGCGGCCGAGGGCGACGACGACCTGCTGACGCACGAGCGAGCTCTCGTCGCCGAGGGCAGCCCGCAGGACCCCCAGGGCCTGGGAGCCCGGCATCTCTCCCAGTGCCTGCAGTGCGGCGGCCCGGACGACCTCGCGTGGGCTGCGGGCGGCGACGACGAGGTCGGGGACCGTGGTGAGGTCCTGCAGCAGCCCCAGCGTCTGCGCCGCGCGCACCGGGGCCTCGGCTCCCGGGCCGGCGAGGGCCTGGAGGAGCAGGGGCCGCACCCGCTCCGGGCTCATGTGAGCGAGGGCCTCCATCGCGCTCTCCTGGATCAGCTCGCTCTCGTCGCCGAGCAGCTCGAAGAGGAGCATCGGCGCGTCCTCGTCGCCGAGACGGCCCACCGCCGACGCCGCCTCCGCCCGCACCTCGGCCGCGGGGTCGTGGATCAGGGGGGCGACGAGCGTCGTTCCTTCCGGAGGAGCGATCCACGCCAGGCAGCGGGTGGCCCCCGCCCGCACCGCGTCGTCGGGGTCGGCCAGGGCCGCCTCCCAGGCCGGGCGCTCCTGGAACCCGATGGAGACGAGGGCGTGGCCCGCGAACTCCTGCACCGCGGGGTCCCCGAGAAGCGCGAGGAGGGGGCCGGTGGCGCGGGCCTCGCGGAGCCAGCCGAGGGTCACCGCCGCAGTCCGGCGGTTGCGGACCTCGTCGTCGGCGAGCATGTCGATGAGGTGGGCGACGAGCTCCTCCCTCCTCAGGGCCGCCTGGACCTCGGGATCGAGGCTCTCCCCGGAGGCGGTGGCGCGCTGCTCGATCTCGACGACGGCGCGGATGGCCGCATTGCGCAGGGTGGGGTCGGGGTTCAGGAGATGGGCGGCGATGCGGGAGAGCGCCTCGCGCCCGGCGACCCGGCCGAGGGCCTCGAGCGCCGGCGCCCGGAAGAACTCGTCGTCGAGGAGCTCGAGCAGCGCGGGCGCGGCCTCCGGGTCTCCGATCTCCCCGAGGGCGTGGATTGCCGGGTACTGAAGCCAGGGCTCGGAGCGGAGCGCCTCGATGAGGCGGGGCACGGCTTCCGGCGCTCTCATCTGGCCGAGGCTGGCAGCAGCAGCGTGACGCACGTTGACATCGGGATCGGAGAGGGTCTGGATGAGAGCCGGGGCAGCCCCTGATTCCTCGATCGAGCCCAGCATCACCGCGGCGAAGAGGCGCACCTCCTCGTCGGCGTCGCCGAGCAGCGCGACGAGGGGCTCGACGGCATCGGTCCCCAGGCGGACGTAGATCTCCATCGCGGCATTGCGCAGCCCCGCGTCCTGCTCCTCGCGCAGCGCGGACTCGAGGGCGGGCATCAGGGAGGGAGGGGGAAAGGCGGCGAGGGCCTCGATGGCCGCCTGCCGCACCCCCCAGCTGTCGTCGCCCACCGCGAGAAGGAGCGGGGGGATGGCGTCGGGGTGGGCGGACGCCGCCAGGCGATCGACCGCCCGACGCCGGGCGGTTTCCTCTCCGCCCCTCAGGATCTCCAGGGCGCCGGGGATGTCGACGCTCACTGCACCTTGAAGACCGAGACCATCTGGGCCAGGTTCTCCGCCTGCTGGGCCAGGTTGGCGGTGGCCTTGGACATCTCCTGGACCGTCGCGAGGTTGTCCCGGGCGATCTCGGAGATGTTCTCCATGGCCTTCACCACCAGCTCCCCGCCCTTCTTCTGCTCGGCGGTGGCGTGGGAGACCTGCTGGGTCTGGTCGTTCATGCGCTCGACCGCGTTGATGATCTGGCGGCTGCCCTCCGCCTGCTCGCGGGTGGCGAGGCCCACCTGTGACGCGATCTTGTTGATGTTCTCCACCGACAGGCGGACCTGGCGGCCCCCGGCGGCCTGCTCTCGCGTTGAGTAGGCGGCCTGGGCCATCACCTTCTTGATGTTCTCCATGGCCGCGCGGATCTGCTTCGAGCCCTCGGCCTGCTCCTTCACCGCGCTCGTCACCTGGTCGGTCGCGGTGTTCATGGCCGCGACCGTCTCCAGCACCTCGGAGGACGCCTGGGACTGCTTGCCGGTTGCCGCCGCGATCTGCCCCATGAGCTCGCTGGAGCGCGAGACCGACTCGATGATGTTCCTCAGCGCCACCCCGGCCTTGTCCGCGAGCTGCATGCCTGTCTTCGCCTCGGCGGCCCCGGCCCGGGCCACCTCCACCGCGTCGGTCGTGTCCTGCTGGACCTGTCGCACGACCTCGCCGATCTCCTTGGCCGCCTCCACCGAGCGCTCGGCGAGCTTGCGGACCTCGTCGGCCACGACGGCGAAGCCCCGCCCCGCCTCGCCGGCCCGGGCCGCCTCGATGGCGGCGTTCAGGGCGAGGAGGTTGGTCTGGTCGGCGATCTCCTCGATGACCTCCAGGATGCGCCCGATCTCGTCCGAGCGCTTGCCGAGACCGGTGATGACCCGGGCGGTGTTCTCCATGTTCTCGGAGATGGCCTTCATGCCGTCGACGGTGCGGGCCACCGCCTCGTCGCCGGTCTTCGCGTCCTCGGAGGCGCGGGCGCTGATGCGGTCGGCCTCGGAGGCGATCTTGGCCACCTCGTTGACCGCCCCCGCCATCTCCGAGACCGTGGTGCTCGTGCGGCTCGCCGCCTCTCCGAGCTGCTCCGCGTTCTCGGCCACGGAGGCGATGAAGGAGGCCACCTCTTCGACGGTGGTGGTGGTGTCGTTGACCGTCCCCGACAGGCTCTCGAGGTCCCGGGCCATCTGGTCGATGGACACCGTCATCTGCTCGATGGTGGCCGAGGCCTCGGTGACGGTCTGGGCGAGGGTGGCGCCGGAACGCGCCACCTCCTCGATCGACGCGCCCATCTCCGTGATCGAGCTGGAGGTCTCCTCCACGTAGGCGGCGAGCCCCTGGGCGCTGCCGGCCACCGTCTGGATCGAGGCCGCCATCTCCTCCATCGAGGTGGAGGTCTCCTCCGCGGCCTGGGCCTGTCCCTGGGCGCCCTCGTTGATGAGGCGCGCGTTGGCCGAGATCTGCCCGGCCGAGGACGCCACCTGGACCGACGCGTCCTGGATGTTGTCGGCCACCCCCCGCAGATTGCCCACCATCTCGTTGAGGCTGCGACCGAGAATGCCGACCTCGTCGCGGGAGTCGGACTCGATCTTGACCGTCAGGTCGCCCTTGGCCACCGCCTCCGAGGCCTGGGCCATCTCCTGCAGGGGACTCAGCCACCGCCCGGTGAGGAACAGGGCGGCGGCGGCGCCCAGGGCCACGAAGAGCAGCCCGACGGACAGCGCCTCGATCATGCGCCGGTTCTTGATCTGGGCGATCGCGCCGCGGCTGATCGCCACCTCGACCCCGCCCTTGATCGCCTCCGCCGGAGCCTCTCCCCCGAGGTCCTCGGACAGCCCGGAGCCGTCACCGCCCGTGGTGACCGGAGCGCGGAACAGGTAGACCGCCTCGCCGGTGGCGGTCTCGGTCTCGATCTCACCGAGCCGGGCGGCCGGGTCGGCGGGCACCCCGCGGATCTCCTCGCCCACCTGGGCGAGGACCTCGCCGCGGGCGTCGCGGACCATGGCCCCGACCACGTCGGAGACCTCGCCCTGGGCCCCTGCCCCCGTGGCCCCCGTCAGGAGGTTCACGAGAAGGGGACGGTCCTCGGTGAGAACGCCGTACTTGGCGTTGAACGCGAGGTTGCCGGCGATGTAGCGCCCCCGCTTCACGAGCTGGTCGTCGATGGCGCTGCCCCCGGTCACGACGTCGTAGGCAACCGCGGCCAGCCCCACCACCACGGCGATGACCACGATGAGGAGCAGCAGCTTCGCCCGGATCGACCTTGTGATGAAGGCCATGTTCGCACTTTCCTTCACGAAACCCAGCATTGCCCTTCGCCCCCTTCAGGCCCCGGTCGCGACCGGCGCCTCACGTAGCTCCTGCGCGAGGATGCGTTCCAGATCGATGAGGATGATCAGCCGGTCGTCGAGCTTGGCCACCGCACGAATGTAGTCTCCGCCGCGCTCCACGACTTCCTCCGGCGGGGGCTCCACGCGCGAGACCGGCACCTTCAGGACCTGCGAGGCCCCGTCCACGAGAAGACCGAGCATCCGACCCTGCGTCCGGACCACCACGATGCGGGCGGCGCGGTCGACCCCCACCTCGCCGAGGTTCAGCTTCCGCTTGAGGTCCAGCACCGGCAGGATTCGCCCGCGCAGGTTGATCACGCCCCGGACGAACTCGGGGGCCCGGGGCACGGCGGTGATCTCACCCACGCGCCGGATCTCCTGGACCTGCCGCACGTCCACCCCGTACTCCTCCTTGTCGAGAACGAACGTCGCGAGGTGCTCGGTGTCTTCGGCCGCCACCCTCTGCTCCTGGGCCGGCGCCGCGAAGAAGGACAGGCTCTGCGCCCCCGGGGCGGGAGAAGGCGCCCCGGCGGCCGGTCTCTCGCCCGCCGGGGCGGGCCCCGGGGCCGTCGCGGCCGGCTCGGCAGCGATCGCCGCCGCCGCCGGTTGCGCCAGCACGTCGGCGGCCAGCCCCGACGAGGGGAGAACGATCGACCCCTCGGTGCGCGCCGCACCCGCGTCCCCGGCGGGGGGCCGGTCTGCGGTGGAGGGAGCGCCGGGGGGCGCGGGGGGCTCCGGCGAGGGACGCCCGGCCTTGCCCGGACGACGGGACCGTTTGCGTGCGTCAGCCATTCGACCCATCTACTTCTTCCGCGCCCCCAGGAGGGCGCCCTCCTTCCGAGAGGTGGTCCCCTCGGTCGCAAAATCGTCCTGCAGCACCGCCGCCACCGCGGCGCCGTCGACCGCCTCCGCCCCCCGCGCCATGCCCTCGATGAGGGCCTGGGTCGCCAGGTGGTTGAGGAGTCGCGGCACCCCGGCGGCCGCGGCATGGAGTCGTCCGATCGCCTCGTCGTCGAACAGCATCCGCTCCGCGCCCGCCACCGTCAGGCGGTGGGCGAGGTAGGCCCGGGTGTCCTCCACGCTCAGGGGCACCAGATCGAAGGAGACGCCCACGCGCTGGGTCAGCGCCCGGTAGGTCCGGTGCCGGAGCCGCCCGCGCAGCTCGGGCTGACCCACGAGCAGGACCGCGATCAGGTTGCCGTCGTCGAGCTGGAAGTTGGTGAGCAGCCGGATCTCCTCGAAGGTCGCCTTGCCCGGGATCAGGTGCGCCTCGTCGACGATCAGGAGCGCCGCCCGGTCCTGCTCGTGCAGCGCGAGGAGACGCTCGTGGATCTGGTCGAGCAGCTCGTTGCTGTGGAAGCGGGGCTCCTCCACCCCCAGCTCCACGGCAACGGTCTGGAGGAACTGACGCGGGGGGAGGCGGGGGTTGAGGATCATGCCCGCCTCGTAGCGCTCCCCCACCCGGTCGACGAGGGCACGAGTCAGGAGAGTCTTGCCCGAGCCCACCTCCCCGGTGAGGAGGGCCAGCTCCATCTCCTCGACGGCGAAGAGGAGACGCTCGAGGGCCTCCTCGTAGGTCTCGTTCAGGAACAGGTAGCGAGGGTCCGGGGTCTTGCGGAACGGCTTCTCGCTCAGCTCCCAGTAGCCCTCGTACATCGGTCAAGCCCCTGCTTCCGGCCGGGCCGCTCCGCGGCCGCCCCGAGCCCGGCTGCCCTCGAAGAGCGCGGCCACGTCGAGCACGAGCACCACCCGGCCGTCGCCGAGGATGGTCGCCCCGGCCACCCCCAGCGTCTCTCCCGAGACCACGGCATCGAGCGCCTTGATCACCACGTCCTGCTGGCCGAGCAGGCGGTCCACGGTCAGCCCCAGACGCTTCTCCCCGCGGCCGATGATGACCGCGTAGGCCTCCTCCCCCTTGGTGCTCGAGGCCACGCCGAAGTGGTCGGCCAGGTGCACGAGGGGAATGATCCGGTCCCGGATCCGCAGGGTGTCGCGGCCGTGCATCTGCACGACGTCGCTCCGGCGGTAGCGCAGGCTCTCCACCACCGCCCCGGAGGGAAGGGCGTACACGTTGCCCCCCACCTCGATCATGAGAACGGTGATGATGGCCAGGGTCAGCGGCAGCTGGAGAGTGAACTTGGTCCCGGCCCCGGGGATGGTCTCCGCCTCGATGAGGCCGTTGAGCCTCTCCATGCACTGGACGACCACGTCGAGCCCGACCCCCCGACCGGAGACGTCGGTGACCGCGCGGGCAGTGGAGAAGCCTTCCGCGAAGATGAACTGGATGATCTCCCGGTCGGTGAGCTTCTCGTCGGCGCCCACGAGGCCCCGCTCAACGGCGCGGGAGCGCACCTCGGCGGCGTCGATGCCCGCCCCGTCGTCGACGAGGGTGATCACTACCTGGCTCGACTCCTGGGCGGCGGAGAGGAGGATCGTTCCCGTCGGCGGCTTTCCGGCGGCGCGCCGGGCCTCGGGCGCCTCGATGCCATGGTCGACGGCGTTCCTGATCAGGTGCACGAGAGGCTCGCCGATCTCGTCGATGACCGCCTTGTCCACCCGCGTGTCCTCACCCTGGAGGACCAGCTCGATTTGCTTGCCCGAGCTGTGGGCGAGATCGCGGACGAGGCGGGGAAACCGCTCGAAGACGTGCCGGATGGGAAGCATCCGGATGTCCATGATCGTCTCCTGGAGCTGCGTGGAGACGCTGGCGATCTGGTGCACGGAGTCGGCCAGCTCCTGGCCGGCGTCGGGCACCACCGCCGCCACCTGCCGGCCCATCTCGGTGAGCTTGGTGCGGTGCACGATGAGCTCGCCCACGAGGTTCAGGAGGAGGTCGAGCTTGGCGAAGTCGACTCTTACGAGGCTGGACCGCACCGGGACGAAGCCGGGGTCACCGGCACGGCCCGTGCGTCCCTTCTCCGGCGCGGATTCCGGCGCCTCGGACTCGGCCGCCGTGGCCGCGGGCGAGGAGGCCGGGGTCTCCCGGGCGGGGACCGGAGGCCCCACCGCCGCAGGGGCGGCCAGCAACGAGTCGAGCGCCACCGTCTCCTCGGCGAGGTCGCGCTCCGGGCCGTCCGAAGCCCCCACGGACTCGACCGCCTCGCGGAGCGCGGTCGCCCCCTCGAAGAGGAGCTGGAGGACCGGGGCGGTGAGAGCCAGCGAGCCGTCGCGAATGCGAGTGAAGGCGTCTTCGAGGCGGTGGACATAGTCCTTGACCGCGATGAGCCCGATCATCCCGCTGTTGCCCTTGAGGGTGTGGAGGGGACCCAGCAGCGAGCCGACAGCGTCGGGGGAAGGGCCGTCACGCTCGAGCTGGAGCAAAACGGCATCGAGGACGGCGAGGTGCTCGCGCGCATCCTCGAGGTAGATGCCAACGAGCTCCGTGGAGACCTCGAACTCCATCAGCGATCCCGGCGCGTGGCTCCGGGGCTCACGATCCGGTGATCTTCTCGATGAGGCTGTGGAGCTCCGAGGCCTGGAAGGGCTTCTTCACGTACCCCTTGGCCCCCATCTTCAGACCCCGGACCGTGTCCTCCTCCTTGCCTTCGGTGGAGATGATGATGACCGGGATGTCCTTGTACGCCGATTCCTTCTGGACGCGCTGGAGGAACTCGAGGCCGTTCATGACGGGCATGTTGATGTCGAGCAGGATGAGGTCGATCTCCTCTTCCTGACCCAGCTTGTCGAGAGCCTCCAGCCCGTTCATGGCGCTCACGAGCTTGCAGTTCTTGTACCTGGAGAGAAAGAGCTTGTACATCTGATGAATCAGCGCCGAATCGTCGACGGCAAGGATCTTCCTCAGCATCCCGCTCTCTCCCGCGACCCGGGGGCCGCGTCAAGACTCCTTTCCGCCCGTGCCCGGACCTCGGACAGACGGGCGACCGGCACGGACGTCAGAAGGGTTCTACCACCGAAAGTGCTTTCCTTCAAGCAGTAAGGGGCGGCCGTGGCTCTGGCGAAGGGGTCTCACGAGGCTGGCTCGGCCCCCCGCCCTCGCGGTATAGTGCGCCCGATCGCGTCCACATGTTCGAGTCGCACGAGAAGCTCGGGAGGGAGATCCAGAAGCTGCTCGGGGCCCTGCGCGGGCTCGGAGACGGCCGGTACGCGTGCCTGCTGGAGCCGAAAGGTGTGCTGTTCGAGGACGCCGACCCCGAGGAGGCGGCGCCCTGGGGACTGCGCCGCTTCCTGGAGGAGCACACCGAGGGCCTCTTTGCCCTCCCCCGGGCCCTGCACTCCGAGGCGGGGGTGGAGGAGGACGTCTTCGGGAGCTGGGAAGACGACGGCTTCTTCCTCGTCGTCGTGAACGGCCGGGTGGCGGTGGTCGTGGCCTGTCCGGAGCCGCAGGCCCTCCAGGAGCACGCGGGGCGGGTCCTCAAGGTGTTGGTCGACCGGCTGGTCCGGTACAACACCGCGTGGCGCGCGGACGAGAAGGGGCGCGGGCTGTTCTTCTCGAAGCCCCGGCTCGACACGGTCGTCGTCGAGAAGCCAGAGGGCTGAGGAACCCCAAAGAAAGGCGGTCTGGACCCGTTTTGCGCCGTCGCCGCGTCTCGAAGCTCGCGATGCAATGAAACGGGGCCTGACCCCAGTTCGTTGCTCCCTCCCCCGTCGCCCGGCGCTGGACGCCAGGCAGCGCTTGGGAGGGAGTCACTGCGCTCCATAGACTCCGGTAGAATGGATCTCTTGGGCCGGCCCCGGGGGGCGGCCCAGAGGCCCTCATGCAGAGCAACATCCGCAACTTCTCGATCATCGCCCACATCGACCACGGGAAGACGACCCTCTCCGACCGGCTGCTGGAGTGGACGGGCGCCCTGAGCCAGCGGGAGATGACCGAGCAGTTCCTGGACTCGATGGACCTCGAGCGGGAGCGGGGCATCACCATCAAGCAGCACTCGGTGCGCCTGGAGTACCGGGCGAAGGACGGGCAGGACTACATTCTCAACCTCATCGACACCCCGGGCCACGTGGACTTCTCCTACGAGGTGTCGCGGTCTCTCGCCGCCTGCCAGGGGGCCCTCCTGGTGGTCGACGCCAGCCAGGGGGTCGAGGCCCAGACCCTGGCCAACGCGCACCTGGCCTCCGACGCCGGGCTCGAGATCATCCCCGTGCTCAACAAGATCGACCTGCCCGGGGCCGAGCCCGAGAAGGCCCGGGAGCAGATCGAGCACGTCATCGGGATCGACGCCTCCGGGGCGATCGAGGCCTCGGCCAAGAAGGGGGTCGGGATCGACGAGATCCTCGAGGCCATCGTCGAACGGCTCCCGCCGCCGGACGGAGCGCCCGGCGGGCCCTTGCGGGGGCTCGTCTTCGACTCGTGGTTCGACCAGTACCGCGGGGTCGTGGTCCTCGTGCACGTCGTGGACGGGCGGATCGAGCCGGGCATGAAGGTGCGCCTCATGGCCACCGGGGGCAGCTACGAGGTCGAGCAGCTGGGCGTCTTCACCCCGAAGCCGGTGCCGGTGAGCTCGCTCGAGGCCGGCGAGGTCGGCTTCATGATCGCCGGGATCAAGACCGTGTCCGACGTCGCCATCGGGGACACCCTCACCGACGACCGTCGACCCGCCTCCGAGGCGCTGCCCGGCTTCCAGGAGATCAAGCCCATGGTGTTCGCCGGGCTCTACCCGGTGGACTCCGACCAGTACGGGGAGCTGCGCGACGCCCTGGAGAAGCTGCGGCTGAACGACTCGTCGTTCTTCTACGAGCCGGAGACCTCGGCCGCCCTCGGCTTCGGCTTTCGCTGCGGCTTCCTCGGCCTTCTCCACATGGAGATCGTCGAGGAGAGGCTCGAACGGGAGTTCGATCTCGACCTCCTGGTCACCGCCCCCTCGGTCCGGTACCGGGTCCTCCAGACGAACGGCGAGGTCGTCGAGATCGACTCCCCGGCCCGCCTCCCCGAGCCGGGGAGCATCGAGGCCATCGAGGAGCCCATCATCACCGCCACCATCCTCACCAGCAACGAGTTCGTGGGCCCCATCCTCAGGCTCTGCCAGGACAAGCGGGGGGTGCAGAAGGCCATCCAGTACATCACCACCACCCGGGTGATGATCCAGTACGACCTGCCCCTGGCCGAGATCCTCCTGGACTTCTACGACCGCCTGAAGTCAGCCTCGCGCGGCTATGCCTCCCTCGACTACGAGTTCAGCGGGCACTGGGTGTCGCCCCTGGTCAAGCTGGACGTGCTCGTCAACGGCGACCCGGTGGACGCCCTCTCGCTCATCGTCCACCGCGAGACCGCCTACCAGCGCGGCAAGGTCCTGGTCGAGAAGATGCGGAAGATCATCCCCCGGCAGATGTTCGACGTGGCGATCCAGGCCGCCATCGGCTCCCGGGTGATCGCCCGCGAGTCGGTGAAGGCGCTGCGCAAGAACGTGACCGCCAAGTGCTACGGCGGAGACATCACCCGCAAGCGCAAGCTCCTCGAGAAGCAGAAGGAGGGGAAGAAGAGGATGAAGAGGGTGGGGACCGTCGATATCCCCCAGGAAGCCTTCCTCGCGGTCCTGCGGGTGGATGAGTGAGCGGGGTGGGCTAGAATGACGACGATGAGTGACGAAGCCGAGGTCGTTCCCGCGTTCAAGAAGTCGGTGGCCCGCGAGTACCTCGAGTCCATCGTGGTCGCGGTCATCCTGGCGCTGTTCATCCGCACGTTCGCGGTGCAGGCCTTCAAGATCCCCACCGGCTCGATGGAGCAGAACCTGCTCATCGGAGACCACCTCCTCGTCAACAAGCTCGTCTACTCGCCGTCCGCGGGGCAGTTCGAGGACACGCTGCTGGCCAAGCGTCCCATCGAGCGGGGCGACGTGGTGGTCTTCAAGTTCCCCGAAGCCCCCGAGCGGGACTTCATCAAGCGGGTCATCGGCCTCCCCGGCGAGACGGTCGAGATCCGCAACAAGCAGGTCTACATCGACGGGGAGGCCCTCGACGAGGACGAGCAGATCTGCCACGAGGATGGGCGTGACGCGATGGTGTGCGAAGACGCCGACGCGTCCGATCAGGGCCCGTACAAGGTGTTCTTCCTCCGCCCCCCGCGCCCGCCCGGCGACCCGGAGTTCGGGCTCCACGCCGGAGGCCTGGGCGACAACTACGGGCCACACGTGGTGCCGGAGGACGAGCTGCTCGTGCTCGGGGACAACCGGGACAACAGCCGGGACAGCCGTTTCTGGGGCTTTCTGCCCAAGGACCAGGTGAAGGGGCGAGCGTTGCTCGTGTACTGGTCCTACGAGGCCACCCGGGAGGAGTACCATCGAACCGGGTGGATCGACTGGTTCAAGGACACCCTTTCCGCGTTTGGCAGAACGCGCTGGGGTCGGTTCTTCCACGTGATCCACTGACGGCCGCAGTCCATGGCCGAGAGGAGGCACATGCGTCGGACGAGTGAGAAGGGCGAAGGAAGGATGAGCGCCTTCATCTTCTTTGCCCTGCTGATCGCGGCCGGGCTGGCCGCGTGGAACCTCTTCCCCGTCTACTACGCCCACTACGACTTCACGGACAAGGTGGAGGAGATCTGCCGTATGCCACGGTACCAGCTGAGGCGGGGCGTGCCGGAGGAGCAGGCGATCAAGGACCTGCTCATGAAGGAAGTCACGGAGCGCCGCCTGTCCCAGTGGGTCAAGCCCAACAGCTTCCGGATCACGACCACCGACCACAGCCGTCAGATCTTCCTCAACTACGAGCGCGAGGTGGAGATTCTGCCGGGCTGGAAGCGGACCCTCAAGTTCGACTACGAGGCCGACCAGCCGCTGATCTGAACTCATCCCGAGCGCGCGTCGTCTGCCCGTCGCGCTCGGGATCTTCCGTTCCCAAGGGCGTCGAGCTCCCTCTCTCATCAGGCCCCGAGTCCCCGGTCCGTCGTTCTCGGGGCTCGGCACCTTCCTTCCGTTCCCTGGCGCGTCGCCCCCGCTCGCCCCGTTTCACCTCTTCTCTCGCACCCGCAGGGTTCATTGGGGCGGGGTGGAGGAGGGGGAGGGTGGAGATCCTTCGTCGCACGCTCGAACGACGATGGCTCCTCAGGATGACCTGATCGGCGCGGTCGCGCCGATCAGGTCATCTTCCCGAGAATCTGCTTGGCGATGACGGTGAGCTGCATGTTGGTGGTGCCCTCGTAGATCTGGCCCACCTTCTGGTCCCGGAAGTACTTCTCGATGGGGTACTCCCGCGTGAAGCCGTACCCGCCGTGAACCTCGATGGCGCTCGAAGCCACGCGCTCGGCGACCCGTGAGGCGAACAGCTTCGCCATGGCCGCCTCCTTGACGAAGGGCAGGCGGATGTCGCGCAGGCGCGCCGCGTTGTAGGTGAGAAGCCGCGCGGCCTCGATCTGGGTCGCGAGCTCGGCGAGCTCGAACTGCACCGCCTGGAACTCGGCGATCGGCCGACCGAACTGCTGCCGCTCCTGCGAGTAGCAGACCGCGAGGTCGAAGGCCCCCTGGGCCAGCCCCACCATCTGGGCGCCGATCCCGATGCGGCCCTCGTTGAGCGTCTCGATGGCGATCTTGTAGCCCCGGCCGAGATCGCCGAGGAGGTTCTCCTTCGGGACCCGGCAGCCCTCGAGGATCAGCTCGCAGGTCGACGAGGCCCGGATACCGAGCTTCAGCTCCTTCTTGCCCACGGTCAGCCCGGGGAAGGAGCGCTCGACGAGAAAGCTGGTGATCCCCTTGTATCCCTTCGAGGGATCGATGGTGGCCATGACGATGAACAGCTCAGCCTCGGCGGCGTTGGTGATCCACAGCTTCTGCCCGGTGAGGGCATAGTGGTCGCCCTCGTCCTCCGCCCGGCAGGTGAGGGCGAAGGCGTCGGATCCCGAATCCGCTTCGCTCAGGGCGTAGGCGCCGACCCACTCCGATGCCAGCTTCGGGTAGTACCGGGCCTTCTGTTCGTCGGTCCCCCAGCGCAGAAGCGCGTTGTTGACCAGGGTGTTCTGGACGTCCACCAGCACCGCCAGCGACGGGTCCACGCGGGCGAGCTGCTCGATGGCGAGGATGGACATGAAGAACGTCGCCGCCGCGCCCCCGTGCTCCTCGGGGATCTCCACCCCCATCAGGCCCAGATCGAAGCACGCGTCGATGAGGTCCCGGGGGAACGCCTCCTTCTCGTCCATCTCGTGGACGAGGGGCCGGACCTTCTCCTCGGCGAAGTCCCGAACGAGGCGACGGAAGCCGCTTTCCTCCTGGGAGAGATCGGTCAAGGGCAGGCTGCGGCCCACTTCGTTCATGGTGTCACCTCCGCCTCATCCTATACCCGGAGAGACGCCGGCCCCCGGCGGGACCCGATCGTTCCGGAGGCCCGGGGAACGCCCAGGGGCCGGGCGACACGCGAGCGGCGCACACTTGACAGCGGACGACCGCGGCGTATCATTCGGGCCTGTCATGCTGCATGCTCCCGCCCACGGAATCGCGGTCCGAGTGAGGCGCCGCCCGTCTGTCCGGCGGGGGGGACCCCTGGGCTAGGCCGCCAGCCGACAGTCCACGGGACCTTCGAGGATCCGCCGGAGCGCCACTCCGGCGGTTTTTTTTTGGCGAGGAACGAGTTGAGGGCACGAGTCGGGGTATTCGGAGCGACGGGCTACTCGGGACGGGAGATCGTTCGCCTGCTGCGGCAGCACCCCCAGGCCGGCGTGGCATTCACCACTGGCAGCGGCGGTGGGCACCTCGACCACGAGGCGGGGCTCGGGGTCGCGGCCGACGCCTATCTCCTCGCTCTGCCTCACGGGATTGCCGCCGGGTACGCGGCGCGGCTGCGAGAGGCACACCCCGACGCCGTGGTCGTGGACCTGTCCGGAGACCTGCGCCTTCCCGACACGGCGGCCTACACGCGCTGGTACGGCCAGAAGCACCCCGCCCCCGAGCTGCTGGGCCGGGCGGTGTTCGGGCTGTCCGAGGTCTACCGGGACCGGTTGCGCGGGGCACGCCTGGTGTCGAACCCCGGATGCTACGCCACGTCGGTGCTCCTCCCCCTGGTGCCCCTGCTGCGAGCGGGTCTCGTCGATCCCCACGACATCGTGGCCGACGCCAAGAGCGGTGCATCGGGGGCCGGGCGGTCCCCGAAGGAGAGCCTGCTCTTCTGCGAGGTGACCGACGACTTCTCGGCCTACTCGCCGGGACACAGCCACCGCCACGTGGGCGAGGTCGAGGCGGTTCTGAGGGACACCACCGGGCACGACCTTGAGCTGACCTTCTGCCCCCACCTCCTGCCCGTGAAGCGGGGCATCCTCACCGCCCTCCACGTCCGCACCGACCACCCCCCGGACGCCCTGGTCGCGGCGCTGCGCACGGCCTACGAGGGGGCGCCCTTCGTCCACGTCGTGGAAGCGCCGCCCCGCCTCGGGGACGTGGTCTTCACCAACGACTGCCGGATCTCGGTGCACCCGGCGGCCTCGGGCCGTGCGGTCGTCTTCTCCGCCATCGACAACCTCGTGAAGGGCGCCGCCGGGCAGGCGATCCAGAACCTCAACCTGGCCATGGGCTGGGAGGAGGACGCCGGGCTGCCCTCCGGGTTCGGTCCGGACGGAGTCGCGGGATGAGCAACGCGGACGCGGTCCACGTCTACAAGGTCGGCGGGCCCGCCCTCGAGGACCCGGAGCTGATCGCTCCGCTGGCCCGGGAGGTGGCCGGCCTCGAAGGCCACGCGGTCCTGGTCCACGGGGGGGGACGGCACATCCAGCGCATGCTGGACGCCCTCGGCCTCGAGTCGCGCTTCGTGGACGGCCGCCGTTTCACCTCGAACGAGGCGATGGAGGCGGTGGAAATGGTGCTCTCGGGGGTGGTGAACAAGGGCCTCGCTGCCGGCCTCAGCGCCGCCGGGACTCCGGCAGTGGGCCTCTCGGGGCGGGACGGCGGGATGGTGCGCGCCCGCATCGAGCAGGGACTGGGGCGGGTGGGGACGCCGGAAGCCGTGGACCCCGCCCCCATCCGCGCCCTCTGGAACGCGGCCCTCCTGCCGGTGGTCTCCCCCGTGGCCTCGGACGCCGACGGCCGGCCGGTGAACGTCAACGCCGACGAGGCGGCCCTCGGCCTGGCCCGGGCCCTGGGAGCGCGTACGCTGGTCTACCTCTCCGACGTCGACGGGGTGCGACTGGACGGGGCGACGGCGACGACCCTGACTCCCGCTGCGGCGGCGCAACGGATCGAGGACGGAACCATCGCCGGCGGGATGGCCCTCAAGGTGCGGGTCGCCCTCGAGGCTTCGGCCGCCGGCATCCCCGAGGTGGTCATCGCCGGCAAGGCGCGCCTCCTCGGCACGTTTTCGGGCACGCGCCTCGTCTCGGCGGCGGCCCTCGAGGTGAGACCATGAGCGACGCACTCCTCCCCGTCTACGACCGCGACCTGGTCCTGGTGAAGGGCAAGGGGGCCCGCCTGTGGGACAGCGCGGGGCACGAGTGGCTGGACTTCGCCGCCGGCATCGCGGTGAACGGTCTGGGGTACGGAGACCGCAAGGTGGTGAGCGCCATCAAGAAGCAGGCGGATCTGCTCATCCACGCGAGCAACCTCTACCACACCGAGCCGGGCAGCGAGCTCGCCCGACGCCTCGTCTCGCTGGCCTTCCCGTCGAAGGTCTTCTTCTGCAACTCCGGAACCGAGGCGTGGGAGGGGGCGATGAAGTTCGCCCGCCGCATCGGCCACGAGGCAGGGCGGACGGGATACGTGTGCTTCGAGCACTCCTTCCACGGCCGGACCATGGGCTCGGTGTCCACGACCTGGACCGCGAAGTACCGCGAGCCCTTCGAGCCGCTCGTCCCCGGGGTGCGGTTCTGCCCGCTGAACGACCTCGCGGCGGCCGCGGACGCAGTGGACGAGAGGACGGCAGCGGTAATGGTCGAGCCCGTGCAGGGTGAGGGCGGGATCCGGCCGGCGGCGCCCGAGTTCCTGCGAGGGCTGGAGGACCTGTGCCGCCAGCGCGGGGCGCTGCTCGTCTTCGACGAGATCCAGTGCGGCCTCGGGCGCACGGGGAGGATGTTCGCGTACGAGCACTCCGGGGTGACGCCGGACATCCTGACCCTGGCCAAGCCCCTGGCCGGCGGGCTGCCCATGGGGGCCGTCCTCGTGCGGGAGGATCTCGCCCCGGCGATCAAGGTCGGCGACCACGGGAGCACCTTCGGCGGCAACCCGGTGGCGGCGGCGGCGGCCCTGGCGGTTCTCGACCGCTTGACCGCTCCCGGGTTTCTCGACGACGTGGGGGCGAAGGGGTTGTACCTGACGCGGGGCCTGCGCCGACTCGCGAAGAAGCACAAGGGTGCGGTGGTCGACGTGAGGGGAATGGGCCTCATGATCGGGGTGGAGCTGAGCGGCCCGGCGGCCCCGGTGGTGAAGGGGCTGCGCGAGCGAGGCATCCTGGCGGTGAAGTCCGGCGAGAAGGTTCTCCGGCTGCTGCCGCCGCTGGTGGTCAAGCGCTCGGAGATGAAGAGGCTCCTCGACGCCCTGGGTGAGGTGCTCGCCGGAGGAGCAGGAAGCCGGTTCGGTCCTCGGAACGACAAGAAGGAGAGCGGAACATGAGCAGCGTGAAGAAGGTCGTGCTGGCCTACTCGGGGGGGCTCGACACCTCCATCATCATTCCCTGGCTCAAGGAGCACTACGGGGACGCGGAGGTGATCGCCTTCTGCGGCGACGTGGGACAGGGCGACGACTACGACGCGGTGAAGAAGAAGGCTCTCGACACCGGCGCCAGCAAGTGCATCGTGAAGGACCTCCGCGAGGAGTTCGTCCGTGACTACTGCTTCAAGGCGCTGGCCGCCGGGGCCATCTACGAGGACCGCTACCTCCTCGGCACGGCCCTGGCCCGGCCCCTCCTCGCCTACCACCAGACCCAGGTGGCGCTGGAGGAGGGCGCCGACGCGCTGTCCCACGGGGCCACCGGGAAGGGCAACGACCAGGTCCGCTTCGAGGTGACCTACGGGGCCTTCGCGCCCCACCTCACGGTCATCGCGCCCTGGCGCGAGTGGGACATCCGCTCCCGCGAGGACGCTCTCGACTACGCCGACAAGCACGCGGTGCCGGTGGAGAGCTCGAAGAAGGACCTCTACAGCCGGGACGGCAACCTCTGGCACCTCTCCCACGAGGGCGACATCCTCGAGAACGTGTGGAACGCCCCGAAGAAGGAGATGTTCAAGCTCACCGTGGATCCCATGGACGCGCCGGACGAGCCGGAGACCATCGTCCTCGCCTTCGAGCAGGGTGTGCCCGTGGCCTTGAACGGCACCCGCCTCGGTCCGGTGGAGATGGTCGAGACCCTGAACCGGGTCGCGGGAGCCCACGGCGTGGGTCGGCTCGACCTGGTGGAGAACCGTCTCGTGGGCATCAAGTCCCGAGGCGTCTACGAGACGCCGGCGGGGACGGTGCTCCACCTCGCCCACCGCGAGCTCGAGCGGCTGGTCCTGGACCGCGACACCCTCCACTTCAAGCAGTCGATCTCGGTGCGGTACGCCCAGCTCGTCTACGACGGCCTGTGGTTCTCCACCCTGCGCGAGGCGCTGGCCGCCTTCGTGGACGAGACCGAGAAGGAGGTCTCGGGCGAGGTTCGCATCCGTCTCTACAAGGGTGTGGCCGACGCCAACGGGCGACGCTCCGACTCGAGCCTCTACCGCGAGGACCTCGCCACCTTCGGCGAGGGGATGGCGTACGATCACGCCGACGCGGGGGGGTTCATCCGCCTCTACGGGCTGCCCGAGCGCGTGCGCGCCCTGACTCGGGACAAGGTGACGGTCGACGTGAAGGCGGTGGACATCACCCGTCCCGTCGGCAAGCCCGAGGGCGACGAGAAGTGACGACCGGCGTCACCGCCCCCCGGGGCTTCCGGGCCGCGGGGGTCGAGGCCGGGATCAAGGACACCGGCCTGGACCTGGCGCTCCTGGTGGCCGACGAGACGTGCGCGGCCGCAGGGGTCTTCACCACGAGCCGGACGTCGGCGCCGCCGGTGGCGGTGGCCCGCGAGCACCTCGCCTCCGGCCGCGCCCGCGCCGTGGTGGTGAACTCCGGTTGCGCCAACGCGGCGACGGGACCGGCGGGGCGGGCCGACGCCCGGGAGATGGTCGACCTCACCGCCCGCGCGGTGGGATGCCCTCCCGGCGAGGTCGTGGTGGCCTCGACCGGGGTCATCGGCGTGCGTCTGCCCATGGACAAGGTGCGGTCGGGCATCGCCGCGGCGGCCCGGCGCCTGGCGCCGGACCAGGGGAGCGAAGCGGCCCGCGCCATCATGACCACCGACACCAGGCCGAAGGAGGCGTCGGTGTCGTTCACCGTGGGCGGCAGGCCCTGCACGGTGGGAGGCATGGCCAAGGGGGCCGGGATGATCGCCCCGAACATGGCCACGATGCTGGCCTTCTTCACCACCGACGCCGCGCTGACTCCCCCGCTGCTGCACCGGGCTCTTGTCGCGGCGGTGGGCGAGAGCCTGAACCGCATCACGGTGGACGGAGACACCTCCACCAACGACTGTGCGGTGGTCCTGGCCAGCGGCGCCGCCGGCGCACCGGCGATCGAGGGCGAGGGGCGGGACTACGAGGCCTTCGGCGCCGCCCTCACCACCCTGGCCCGGCGCCTGGCGGAGATGCTCGTCCGCGACGGAGAGGGCGCCACCCGGGTGGCCGAGGTGCGGGTGGAGGGGGCCCGCACCGAGGACGAGGCCGACCGCATCGCCCGCGTCGTGGCCGAGTCGCCCCTGGTGAAGACCGCTCTGTACGGCGGCGATCCCAACTGGGGACGCATCCTCGCCGCCACCGGGCGCGCCGGGGTGGCCCTCGACGGCGACCGGGTCTCGATCTGGATCGGCGACGTCTGGGTGGCGGAGAACGGGGCCGCCCGAGAGTACGAGGAGAAGGACGCGGCGGCGGCCCTGGAGGAGCACCCCGTTCGCCTCCGCATCCGCCTGGGGGAGGGTGAGGCCGCGGGCTGGATGTGGACCTCCGACCTCTCCCACCGCTACGTGGACATCAACGCCCACTACCGGACCTGAGGTCGCCTGATGAGCGAGGCCCGCTTCCCGGTCGGCTGCATCCACCACGCGACCCACCTCAAGCAGTCCCCTCCCACGGACGGCGACGAGTACCGCGACTTCCTCCGGGAGGAGCTCACCGCGATGAAGGCGGCCGGCTTCAACTCCTTCGTCAACGAGTGCGGCTGGGCCGACCTCGAGGCGGTCCCGGGCGCGTACGATTTCTCGCGCACCGACATCGTGCAGGAGCTGTGCGAAGAGCTCGACCTGATGGTCTTCGTCTGGCTCTTCGCCGAGCTCACCCCCCGCTGGCTCACCGAGCGGCACCCGGAGACGGCGGCGGTCGCGGCCAGCGGGTGGACCGGACAGACGGCCAGCGTGGGCAGCACCCGGGCCCGCGAGGCCATGCGGCCCTACATCCGCGCGGTGGTGGAGCGGTACGGCCGGAGGGCGGAGGTGCGCGGGTTCAACGTGGGGATCGAGTCGGGCTTCCAGTGGATCGCCAAGCCCGACACCAACGACGCCGCCGATCGCCTCTTCGACTACAACGCCGAGGTGGTGGCGGCGTTCCCCCGCTGGCTGGAGCGGCGCTACGGCGACATCGCGGCCCTCAACCGGGCCTGGCGCGACCACTACCGCGGCTTCGACGAGATCCGGCCGGTGAGGGCGCGTTTCTTCCGCGCGAACCCCATGCTCGTCAACCAGGTCCCCTGGCTCGACTGGCGGCTGCACGTGCGGGACGTGATGACCGACTACCTGCACTTCAAGGCGGCCTGCGTGCGGGAGGTTCTTCCCGAGGCCGTGGTCTCCGATCAGAGCTACGAGGTCGACCCGGCCTGGAACGCCCAGGACCCGTGGCGCATCAACGAGGCCATGGACGTGGTGGGGACCAGCATGTTCACGAGCAACGCCCCCGGGGACTACGCCATCGGCAACTACCTTCAGGATTTCCACCGCTCGTCGGGCAAGGGGAAGCCGTTCTGGATCTGGGAGATGCGCGCGGGACAGAACGCCTGGGGCCTGACCAACTGGGGCCCCACGGTCTCGGCCGCCGACATCGCTCGCTTCACCTGGCAGGTGGTGGCCCAGGGAGCGAAATGTCTCCAGTACTGGAACTGGCGGCCCCACCAGGGGGGCCTCGAGGTGGGGGGGCACGGCTTCTCCAGCCGGGACGGGGCGGTGTCCGACCGGGCCCGGCGCGCCGGGGCCATCGCCCGGGCCCTCGACGCCAACGCCGAGTGGGCGCTGTCGTTGCGGCCCCCACCGTCGACGGTGGCGATCCTCGACAGCCCGGTCTCGCGCATCCTGGCCACCGGCGAGAGCAACGATGCGCTGGTGGTCGAGGCCCAGCGGGGAGCCCACGCCCTCTTCCGCAGCCAGGGCTTCGGCGTCGACTTCGTCTCGGAGGAGGAGATCCTGGGCGGCCTCGCCGACTACCGGGTCCTGGTGCTGCCCTTCGCCTACGCCCTCTCCCGGCGCACCGCGGACGCGGTGCGGGAGTGGGTGGCGGGCGGCGGCTTCGCGCTCTCGGGGCTCTTCTGCGCGGCCAAGGACGAGCAGGGCTTCGGGCAGGTGCCGGTGCCCGGCCACGGCCTCGACGAGGTCTTCGGGGTCATCGAAGACGTGGTCGAGCCCGTCTTCTCCCCCGACGACCGCCCGGTGAGCAACTTCGGTGAGGCCTGGGACACCGTCATCACCGGCCGGCCGCGGTACCGGGTCCTCGACGCCCTGCGCCCGGGCGGTCTGCTGCGGCCGGGGGCGAAGCTCGAGGGCTACCGCTACTCGGTTTCGCTGCACCCCGCCGGCGAGGCGCAGGTCCTGGCCGAGGACGAGCGGGGCCGGCCCGTGGCCGTGGTCCACCCCTTCGGCGAAGGGGTGGCCCTCTACTTCGGCTCGTTCCCCATCCCCCGGGATCCCTTCGGGGACGAGGCCCTGGCCACCCTCGCCGCCGACTTCGCCCTCGCCGCTGGCGCCGAGCGTCCGGCGGTCGTGGAGAGGCGCGAGGGGCGCGTGGTCGAGGCGCGGCTCCTGGAGGGAGCCGGAGACCGCCACCTGCTCGTCGTGCTCAACGCCGAGGCTCGGGCGAACGAGGTGACGGTCACCCTCCCCGGCCGACGGCTCGGCCGCGCGGTGGAGATCGAGACCGACACCGAGCGCCCGACCCGCCGCGGCGAGGAAGGGGATCGACTTACGGTTCGGCTGGAAGCGGGCGACGCCCGCGCGTTCATGGTGGAAGAGACCACGACGAGGCAGACATGAAGCTCTGGGGCGGCAACTACTCCGCGGGACCCGACGCCGCGTTCTGGGAGTTCAATCGATCCTTCTCCTTCGACCGACGGCTCCTCGCCGAGGAGATCGCGGCGTCGAAGGCGTTCGTCCGCGCCCTCGGGCGCTGCGGGGCGATTCCCGTCGCCGACGCCGAGACGCTGGACCGGGGACTCGACACCGTGTTCGAGCGCTCGCTGAAAGAGCCGGACTACCGGGACCTCGACGTCGAGGACGTGCACAGCTTCGTCGAGGAGCGCCTGGGCGAGGTGGTCGGCGACCTGGCCGGACAGGCTCACCTCGGCCGGAGCCGCAACGAGCAGACGGTGACCGCGCTGCGCCTGTGGGTCCGGGGGACGATCGACCGGCTCCGCGGGGGACTGCGGGCCGTGGTCGCCGCACTCGTCGAGCAGGGACAGGCCGGGGCGGACACCGTCATGCCCGGCTTCACCCACACCCGAGCCGCCGAGCCGGTCACCTTCGGTCACTTCGCCGCGGCCCACGCCTGGGCCCTGGTGCGGGACGACCAGCGGCTACGAGACGCCCGGGGGCGGGTGAACGTCCTCCCCCTGGGCTCGGGGGCTCTGGCGGGGTCGGCGCTGGACCTGGACCGGAAGGCGATGGCCCACGAGCTGGGGTTCGAGGCCGTTTCCCCCAACGCCCTCGACGCGGTGATGGACCGGGACTTCGCGGTGGAGTTCGTCTCCGCCTGCGCCATGCTCCAGACACACCTGGCCCGCCTCGCCGAGGACTTCATCCACTTCGCCGGCCCCGAGCACGGATTCGTGGAGCTGCCCGAGGCGTTCACCACCGGCTCCAGCCTCATGCCCCAGAAGAAGAACCCGGACTCCCTCGAGCTCGTCCGGGGCAAGGCGGCCCGGGTGGACGGGGACCTGGTGCGCCTGCTGGCCCTCCTCAAGGGCCTCCCCGCCGGCTACCAGAAGGACCTGCAGGAGGACAAGGAAGCGGTCTTCGACGCCGCCGACGCCGCCCTGGGATCGGTGGCGATCATGGCCGGGGTGATCGCCGGGCTCTCACAGCGTCCAGACGCGATGCGGGCGGCCGCCGCCGGCGAGGAGATGATGGCCGCCGGGCTGGCCGTGGCCCTGGCGCGTGAGGGGATGCCCTTCCGCAAGGCCCACGGGGTCGTGGGGGCGCTGGTGGCCGAGGCCCGGAAGGGGGGACGGTCCCTGCGAGACACCGCGGCCAAGGGGTTGAAGGAGACCTCGCCCGCCGTGGCCGCGCGTCTCGACCAGCTGTTCGACCCCGACGAGGCCGTGCGGGCGAAGTCGCTCCCCGGGGGCACCGCTCCCGACGCCGTGCGCGCTTCGCTCGCCGGAGCCCTGGAGGCGCTCCAGGGCTAGGCGCGACGTCCCGGTTGGATTCGCAGGGCACCGTCCGCCGTCGGAACCCTGCACGAGCCCCGGACCTTCCTGGCACTGACGTCCAAACCCACATCACTCGGTCCGGACCGAGTGATGTGAAACCGGGTTTCATGTTTCTCCATTGCCTCGGGGTCATGGGCGGACTTCGTCACGCCCCGAGCCCCACGGGGCGGCCCTCCTTCGCCGACTCCACGCACGCGTCCATCACCCGCTGGGTGGCAAGGGCGATCTCGCCCCAGTGGGGGTCGAGGCGACCGCTGGTGACGAGGCTGGAGAACGTCCGGAAGAGGTTGGCCTCCTGGGCGGTCGGGTGGCTGTTGCTGTACTCGGGAACGACGACCGACCGGGTGCGGCGCTGCATGTGAAACTCGCAGCCCTGGACGTCGAAGGCGGAGTTGGTGACCTCGAACCGCACCTCGTCGCCGAAGAACGGGAGCACGAAGTCGGGGATGTGGACGAGGCCCCGGGTGCCGCTCACGTTCGCCCATTGCTGGTTCTCGGCCCGGAACGAGCAGTAGAAGCTGGCCGACACGTCGCCGGGAAAGAGAAGCTCCCCGGACACCTCGAACGGGACCTTGCCCGGGCCGCCGGGCCGACCGGCCTCGGCGAGGAGCCGGGCGGTGACCTGCGTGGGCATCTCGAACCTCATGACCCACAGCGCGAAGCGGATGGTGTACCAGCCGAGGTCCCCCAGGCAGCCGTGGGGCTCGAGCCGGCTGTCGCCGCGGATGTTCTCCTCCTCGAACCCCTCGGGGGCGTTGAAGCTGAACTGCGCGACGATGCGGCGGAGCCGGCCGACGCTCTCCCCGTCGTCGAGGGTTCGCCGCAGCGCGTCGAGGCGCCGGCTGTGCATGAACATCACGCCGTCCATGAGCTGGACGCGGTGACGGTCGCACGCGGCGAGCATGTCGCGCACGTCGGCGGCGGTCACTCCCACCGGCTTCTCGACGAGGACGTGCTTGCCGGCCTCGGCGGCCCGGATCACCCACTCCTTCCGCACCCCGGTGGGGAGCGGGATGTAGACCGCGTCGACGTCGCCCCGGGCGAGGAGCTCGTCGTAGCTCCCCACCGCAGCGGGCGCGCTCGGCACCGGACAGCACCTCTGACACTCGGCGACGAAGGCCTGGCCACGATCGAGGCTGCGGCTCGCCACGGCGGTGAGCGCCGCGTTGCCGGCCCGGGCGATGGCCTGCCAGTTCTTCCGGGCGATGCCCGCGGTTCCGAGAATGCCCCAACGACAGATACCTGGGTCCACGATCCCTGCCCTCCCGGTCGCGAGAGGAGACGACGTCGGCGGCCCCTCTCCGGACTGGAAGTCCAAGGATATCCTCCTCGGAGCCCCACTTCGGGTTAGGCTTGCCTTCTCGGCCCCGGCCATGCTCAAGAAGCTCTACGTCCAGACCTCCCACTACACGCTCTCCAGCGCGTTGTCTGCCCTCTCCGGGACCATCTCGTTCCCGTTCCTCACCCGCATGCTCACCGTCGGGGAGTACGGCCTGCTGAGCCTGGTCTCGACCACCCTGGAGCTTCTGGTCGGCGTCGGCAAGATGGGGACGCAGCACTCCATCGTGCGCTTCCACGGGGAAGCCGATGCCGGCAAGGGCCCCGCGGACCTCAAGGGCTTCTACTCCACCGCGATCCTGACCATGGCCGCCACCGGGCTCGCGGGGACGGCGCTGTGGGCGGTGGTCAGCCCCCATCTGTCCGCGGCCTGGTTCCGGGACAGCCGGATCCCGGGGCTCTTCCTCCTGACCGCGATCCTCATCGCGGTGCGGGTCACCGGGAGCGCGCTGTCCAACCTGCTGCGCGCGGAGCAGCGCACGAAGGCCCTCATGGTCTACCGGGTGATGAGCCGGTACGTGACCCTGGGCTTCATCGTCGTGGCGCTCCTGTTCGTGGCCCGCAGCGTGTTCGGCTTCTACCTGGCCTTGATCGTGGGCGAGCTTCTTCTCCTCGGGGTTCTGGCCGTCTACGTCTTCGTCGTTCTCCGGAGGCCCACCCCGTCTCCACGGCACTTCTCACCGGCGCTCCTGCGCCAGATGGTGGCCTACGGCGTCCCGATGATGATCGGCTACGAGCTCGCCGGGGTGATCCTGAACGTCGGCGACCGCTACGTCATCGAGGCCCTGCTGGGTACCGGCCCCCTGGGGCTCTACTCGGCGGCCTACAACATGTGCGACTACGTGCGCAGCATCTTCATCCTGTCCATCGCCCAGGCCGTGGTGCCGATCTACATGCGCATGTGGGCGGAGGAAGGACCCGAGGCCACCGGCTCGTTCCTCGAGCAGTCCCTGCGACAGTACGCCCTGCTGGCCGCGCCGGTGATGGCCGGTGTCGCCGCGGTCGGCTCGGACCTGCTCCCCTTCCTCGCCTCGGAAAAGTACGCGAGCGGGGCTGTCGTCCTCCCGAGCGTCATCGCGGGCATGGTGTTCTCCGGCGCCACCGCCTTCACCGGCGCGGGGCTGTTCCTCCACCGGAAGACGGTCACCATCATGACCCTCGTGGTGGCAGCGGCCGCCCTCAACGTCGGCCTGAATCTCGCCCTGATCCCACGGATCGGGATCCTCGGGGCCGCCCTCGCCACGCTGCTGAGCTACGCAGGCCTGCTCGTGGCCACCACCGCGTTCGCCCAGCGAGAGCTGGCGGTGACCCTCCCCTGGGGTGCGCTGGTGAAGGCCGGGGTCCTCGCCCTGGGCATGTACGTCGTCGTGGTGCAGATCGACGCCGGGGGACGCCTGGTCACCCTGGTGGCGAGGGTTGCGGCCGGGGTGGCCCTGTACGGAGGGGCCCTCCTCGCGGTGGACCGGCCCATCCGGGAGCAGGCGCAGCGGGTGCTGGCGCAGCTGCGAAGTCGACCCGGGACGTAGCCTCCCGCCTCCGCTCCCGTGTTCGCGGGCCCGGGAGCTTCTTCTGGGCTACGCCGGCGGCTCCTCCCCTCCCCTGCCCTGGAAGGACTGGAGGGCCAGGTACCGCTCACCGAAGCGCTCCACGAACTGGGCCTGGCGGTCGAACTGGTCGAAGTGCGCTTCCTCGGCGGCGACCAGGTCCTCGAACAGCTTCTTGGACGCAGAGTCCGCGTTCTGGGCGCACTCGATGGCGAAGCGGTTGTAGTCGCCGATCGACTCCTGCTCCATCGCCTTGGCCTTCTCCAGCATGGCCTCGGCCTCGTGGATCTTCTCGACCGGCGTGCTCGCCGCCATCTCCACCTCCCCGCCCAGGAAGAGGATCCGCTCGGCGATCGTCTCCGCGTGGCCCATCTCCTGGATGGCGGTCTGCTTGAGCAGGTTCGACAGCGGCGTGTACCCGAGGTCGTCGAGCCGGAAGTGGAAGTACATGTACTGGTGGATGGCGGCCAACTCGTCGCCGATGGCCTTGTTCAGCAACTCGATGCTCTTGTCGTGCATGGAGGCTCCGTTGGGGTTGGGGGGGTTGGGGTTCTGGGGTGGGATGTGAGGTGCTCCCTATGGGGGGATGAGGAAACAGGCTTCATTGAGGGTGCCCGCTTCCCCCGTCCAGGCCGAAAGGGGAAGCGGGCACGACGGAGAATCAGTGCTTGCCGGGCGCCAGCGCCACGCCGCGTCGCTCCCAGCGGGCATAGGCCTCCATGGCGATCAGGTCGGGATCGTCGAGGGCCAGGGGCTGCCCCTCCAGCGGCTGCTGGAGACACCAGTTCATCATCTCGCCGAAGACGATGACGCGCCCGAGCTGCTTCTGGAACTTCGGGTAGGTCTCCGGGTGGGTGTTGGCGGCGTTGGGGTGACACTGGCCGCAGGCCACCCCGTTGGTGCCGAGGTCGCCGCTCCCCCAGAGCTTCCGGCCCTTCTCCACCACGCTCATGAACTCGTCCTGGTAGCGGTCGACGTCGTCCTTCGTGAACTCGTCGGCGCGGAGTCCCAGGCCGCTCACCATGACCACGGCGGCAATGATGCCGCACGCTACGACCAACAGCTTCTTCGACATCGCGGCCTCCTCCTAGTAATGGTCCTGGGGCGGGATTCGGTCCGCCTCGGCCTGGTAGGCAGTGTCCACCGGGTGGCCCTTCGTGGCATCGAAGGCCACCCGCCGGTTGGTGTTGTTGTACAGGTTGTAGTCCATGGCGACGCGACCGGTGGCCACGTCGATGAACTGCCATCCGGTGGCGTCCCGCTCGAAGAACGGGTCGGCGCGATTCATGGGCACGGTGAGCACCGGCATGTGCTGCTCGGCCTGCGCGTAGCTCTCAGGGTAGGGCCAGGGCCAGGCCGTGGCCATCACGGCGTGGAACGCGATGTTGCCGATCTGGTTGTACTGGATCTGGTGCACGTGGCCGTAGATCACGGTGGCCTTGTCGAAGGGCTTGAGCAGGGCCTGCACCTCCTCCGCGTCGTCCGTCCAGAAGTTCCATCCCTTGTAGATCTTCTGGATCGGCGAATGGGAGAAGACGACGAGGGGGGTCTTCTTGTCGACCTTCTCCAGGTCCTGGCGAAGCCACTCGCGCTGCTTCTCCCCCACCATGAAGGGGGAGCCGTTGGGGTTGTCGAGGGCGGCCATCTCCAGCATGCGCTGCTCAGGGGTGGGCCAGCGCTCGTGGGTCCACTCGTCGAAGGTGAGGATCGAGTTGAGGACCACGAAGTGGACGCCCTTGTGGTCGAAGCTGTAGTGCTGGTCCCCGAAGAGCCTCGACCAGTACTCCCCGAGGTCGAGGTAGTAGTCGTGCTCGCCCATGACCATGTGGGTCTCGTAGTTGAGCTTGGAGAGCATCTCCGCCCCGTGGTCGAGCTCCGCTTTCGTGCCGAGCTGGGCGAGGTCGCCCCCGAACATCACGAAGTCGGGCTTCGGCCGCAGCAGGTTGGTCTCGGCCACCGCCCGGATCAGGCCGCGGTCCCAGTTGCGGACGAACTCGTTGCCCTTGATGTGCTGGATGTGGGAGTCGGAGATGTAGGCGAAGGTGAAGTCCTGGGCGGGGTCGGCGAAGGCCAGCTTCACCATGCTCAGGGGAAGGGTGCTCGCGGCGGCGGCCGCTCCCGCACCCTTGAGGAAGTCGCGACGGCTTGCCGAATCGGTCATCACTTCTCCTCCAGTCCCAGGGACTTCGGGAGACCGGCGAACTCGGGGCTGGTCAGCGCATCCATGAAGGCCACGAGGTCGTCGATCTCGTCCTCGGTGAGGTCGAGGGGACGGATACCTCCGCTCAGGAAGTCGTTGACGGGGTCGCCCTCGTTGGTCACCCCCCCGTTGTTGTAGTGCACGACCACGTCGCGCAGCGTCTTCTTGCTGCCGTCGTGCATGTAGGGGGCGGTGACAGCCACGTTCCGGAGCGTCGGCGTCTTGAAGGCGCCCAGGCCGTCGAAGCTGGTCGTCACGGCGAAGCGTCCCAGCTCCGAGCTGCGCTTGTCGCCCAGAACCTCGATGTCCACGTCTTCGCCGGTGATCCCGGCGTCGATGTACTCGCCGGCGAGGGTGGGGATCTCGTCCTGGATGTCGTTGATGCCCACCCCGACGTTGTGGAAGCGGCCGTCGGTGAAGATGGCCTGGGTCTGCTCGATGACGTGGCAGGAGACGCAGCGGCCCTTGTTGACGTAGAGGTCGAAGCCGCGTCGTTGGGCGTCGGTCAGGGCGTCCTTCTCCCCGCCGTAGAAGTAGCGATCGAAGGGCGAGTCTCCGGAGACCTTGGTGCGCTCGAAGGCGCCAATGGCCTTCGTGACCTCGTCCATGGTGATCTGGTCGCCGGTCTTGCCGAACACTGCCTTGAACGCCTCCACGTACTCGGGGTCGGTCCGGACGATCTCGAGGATCGGCTCGTGGCTGGGGAGCCCCATCTCGACGGGGTTCACGGGGGGGTGCAGCGCCTGGTCCTCGAGGCTGGGGGACCGGCCGTCCCAGAACTGGGTCGTCATGTAGGCGGCGTTGACCACCGTGGGGGCGTTGCGGGTCCCGGTGAGCTTCTTCCCGTCCTTCTCGATGCCCTCCGACACCTGGAGAGGGCTGTCGGTGAAGGCCTTCTTCGGGTCGTGGCAGGTCGCACAGGCGACCTCACCGGTGCTGCTGAACCGCTTGTCGTCGAAGAGCTTGTCGCCGAGGGCGATCTTCTCGGGGGTCTGCGGGTTGGCCTCGGGGATCGGGACCGGCGGCAGGCCGAGAGGCGGGGCATCGGCGTCCCCCGCCATGGCTCCGGCGGCCAGCGTCAGCCCGGCCGTCAGGAGCAGTGCAATCCGAAATCCATTCATGGCGTTTCCTCCAGTTCGCGACAACGGCGGCAGGTCCCCCGCAGCTGGACCCGGAAATCCGACACCTCGAAGCCGAGCGCCGAGGTGTCGGGCACCGGGAGAGCGTCCAGGCGTTCGTCGGTGATGTCGATGACCTCGTCGCAGCGCAGACACACCAGGTGGTGGTGGGTCTCGGTGCGGCTGTCGTAGCGGACGGCCTTGCCGGGGTGGCAGGCCTTCGTGATGACACCGACCCGGGCGAGGCTCTCGAGGGCGCGGTAGACGGTCGCCCGGGAGACCCCGGGGTCCCGGCGCGCCACGGCCTCGAGGACCTGGTCGGCGGTGGGATGGTCGTCGAGGTCGAGCACCACATCCAGCACGACCATGCGCTGCTCGGTGAGGGGCAGGCCCTGCTCCCGGCAAAGGCGCCGGTACTCGTCGATGCGGGCCTGCTTCGTCTGGCGGTTCATGGAGGGTCCCGAGCACGTCCTTGGGGGAATGCCGCTGTACAAGATGAGACGTTGTCTCAGGAGCGGCTCTGGATCAATGAACCTGATGATCTAGACGTTCCCAGGACCGTTCCGGCCTGCGGCCGTGTTTCCTGTCCAAAGACACGATTCCGCCGTGGCGATCGTGTCCTGAGCAGGACCGAACCGGCCAGCGACACCTCCCCCGGCCTTGCTGTCGAGCGGGCCGGGTCCATGGCTCGGGACTGCTAGTTGGCCAGCTGGGACAACCCCGCCCGGACCTGGACGTCCTTCCGCTTGACCTTCACCTCGGGCACACTCGGCTTCTCGGCGTCGCTCTCGTAGCGCACGAGGTACTGGCTGGCGATGTCGGCGGCAACCCGGCTCAGCATCTTGCGGGCGGCGAGGGGGGTGAGGACGAGCTCGTAGGAGCCGCCGTATCCGTTGGCCATCTGCTCGAAGATCGTCTCGACATCCCACGCCTCGCCTTCGCCGCCGATGCGCAGGCCCCCGCCTCGGGTGCTGGAGTTGCTGACCAGGACCACCATGGGAGTGACCCGGGCTCGGGCAATGACCTGGTACGTGCGCTGGATCAGGCTCTTGTTGGCCTGGATCCGCTTGTCGGTGACGATGACGACGACTCGGCGGACTCCACGCTCCCTCCGAAGATCGCGGGAGGCGTCGATCATGGTGTCCAGGGCGAAGATCGGGCCGCCGACCGCCACCTTCTGGAGGACGGGCTCGGCCACCTCCGGCTCGACGCCGAAGTCCACGACCTGGGAGACCTTGCCCCCGCAGGTCCAGATCGTGAGCCTGGCCACGGGGGGGAGTCGCTTCCAGAACTCCATGGCCGCGGGGATCAGGGTGGCGCGGTACTCGTCTTCCATCCACTCACTGGAGTCGAGGATGAGGGCCACGGCGACGGGGCGCGGGTCGCTCTCCACCCCCAGCACCGTCCGCTTCTTCTTGTCTTCCTTGATCTCGATCTCGTCGACCTTCAGGTCGTCGACCGGGACCTCCTCATTCGTGTAGACCGCGACGGGAACCTCACGGGTGCCGACCTCGGCGGCAGAGGCAGGGACCGCGGACAGGGCGAGGGTGAGGAGAAGACTGGACATCGTGTGCCTCCCGGGCGGACGCTCCAAGAGTGACCGCCCGAGCACCAGGCCCGGGCGGCGGTACGCAAATGATCGTGTGTCGATGATGAAGACGAAGTCAACGGATTTCGAGCTTCGCGGTGCGACGAGAGGACGATTGGACGGTGCGGACCTCCTGCGAGGCGCCCACCCGGACCTCGACGCCCTTCCGTTCGACCTTGACCTCGGGGAAGGTGGGCTCGTTGGCGCCGCTCGTGTAGCGAACCTGGTACTGGGAGCCGAGATCGGCCGCCACCCCATCGAGCCGCTTGGCGGCCGCCATCGGGGTGAGGATCTCCTCGTAGATGCCCCCGTACCCCTCGCCCAGCTTCTCGAAGAGGGTCTCGCTGTCCCAGGTCTGGGCGGGCTTGCCCCCCGCCTTGATGAGGATGCACATGGGGGTCACGTGGGTACGGCCCACGATCCTGAACGTCCGCTCGATGAGAGTCTTGCTGGCCTCGACGTCGGTGTTGGTGACGATGGCCAGGACCCGCCGGGCCGCCCGCTCGCCGCGGAGGTCGCGGGAGGCTTCGATGATGGTGTCGAGGGTGTAGTTCTTCCCTCCCGCCGCCACCATCTTGAGTGCCTCCTCTCCGGTCTCTTCGTCCGTTCCGAAGTCGACGATCTTGGAGGGCGCCCCACCGCTGGTCCAGATGGCCAGGCGCGCCTCCTCGGGCAAAGCCCTCCAGAATCCCATGGCCGCGTCGACCAGGTCCCGCCGGTAGAGGGGACCCAGGGCCGCGCTGGAGTCGATGATCAGGGCAACGTCCAGCGGCCGATGGTCACGCTCGACGGCGAGAACGGCCTGCTCCTGGCCGTTTTCCTTGACGGACAGCTCGTCCGGCTGCAGGTTCTCCACGGGCACGGCCTTCTTGGTGTAGACGGCGACGGTGACCGAGCGCGCTCCGTCGTGGGCGGCACCGGCCGCGGGAGCGGCCACCGCAAGAGTCAGCAACACTGCGAGCATCATCCACCTCCGAGTCGCGCCCTGAGCGAGCGCGAGGGGGATCAGCGCTCGCCCGCTGCCTCTGTCGTCATCATCTGCAACAACGTTGGGCAGATGATTCCGGTTCCATCGAAGTGAGTCCTGACGTCATGACCTCGCTGCATCTCACTCTCTCCTTGTGACGCCGCGGAAGGAGGTTTCGTTTGGCGCCGCTCCTTTCGCTGGGCACCCGGGCTCTCGTTCCGCTCATTCGTGCATCTCGATCACCCCGAGCGCCTCGAGGCGTTCGACGATGTCCAGTATCTCGGGAGCTCCCGATCCGTCGAGCCCGGCCTTCCGCATGACCTCGGCCACGGAAAGGGGCTCGGCGCCGGGGAAGGGCAGGTGGAACAGGAACACCCCCTGCGCCTCGGTCAGGTTGAGCTTGCGCTCCTCCCGGGATCGCCCCTTGCCCGTCCAGACGGTGACGCTGCTGATGGCGTTTCCGCCGCGAGCCGTCACGAAGCGGGCCCCGGCGCCCTTCCTCTCGCGAACCCTCTGGCGAAGGTCGGGCGCCGAGTCGTCCTTCTGCCCCAGGTCACCGAGATCGAGCTCGAAGGTGATGCGATCGGTCTTGAGCGAGAAGCGGTAGTAGGGCCGGCTCTTCTCTCGGCTCTCCTCCTTCTCGAGGATGCCCAGGGACTCCAGCGTCTCGAGGAAGGTCTGGGCGGTCTGGACGTGAAGGTTCAACCGGGAGGCCGCCTCCGAGGCCGAGAGGCTCCGGTAGTTGACCAGGAGGCGGAACATCTCGGGCGCGTAGTCCTTGGAGAGACAGGCGCCGAGCCGCGCGGCGTGCTGGAAATCCATTCTGCGCCTCAGGACACCGGGCTCATGCCGAGCGCGTTCAGGCGGTCGAGGATCTGGCCACCCTCGCCCCGCTTGAACTGCTCGAGCATGTCGATGAAGAGACGTCCCATCGAACCGCTGAGCTCGTCCAGGCTCAGCTCCTCGCGGTAGTCGAGGTAGTCCTCTCGCGAGATCTGGGCCGACACGTTGCCGTCGAAGTCGAAGGCCACCCAGGTCTGGTCCTCGTAGTCGGGCACGTCCCAGCCGTAGAGGTATCGGTACCCCAGGCGCCGCACGGGGACGAAGACGACCCGGGTGGCATCGAGGTAGGCCCAGGCGATGTGGGTCCGGTGGAGGAACGCGGCAAAGGCCAGGAGCTCCTCTCGCGTGCAGTCGGCCCGGCCCGAGGGACGGGGTCGCTCGGTGAACCCGTCGGGGTCCGGCTTCACGGGCAGGGCCGCCAGCTCCAGGATCTCGCGTCCCCGGAACTTGAGCTTCTTTGTGAAGAAGATCCAGGTGAGCCACGCCGCCGACGCCCCGGCGACGAGCGCCAGCAGCCGCGCCATCTCGGTGTTCCCGTGCCCCCAGACCCGCGGGACCGTGAGCGCGTACAGGCCGACGGAGGCCAGGTACACGGTCTGCACGATGATGAAGGGGTTGCGCGTCCGCCAGTAGCTGCGCAGCGCCAGGATGGCAAAGAGGAGGAACGCCAGCCCGAGGACCAGCAGCCCCAGGCGGATCCCCCCCATCGCCAGCGCGACGAGAAACAGGGCCAACGTCGTGAGGGCGGGGACGATGAACGCCACTGACCGATCGGTCTTCAGCTTGCTCATGAAGTACATGCGGCACCTCCCGTCGGAGCCCCGTGGTCGAGGCCTGGCCCTCGGAATCCAATTCTCAGTACATATAAACTTCATTCTAGCTGAACTATAAGCCAGCCGAGGCTCCTGTCAAGCTCGAGACGGCAGTTTTCTGGAGGGACGCCGAGATCAGCCCGACGCGAGCCCGGACGGACGCAGGGCCCGGTCCACCTCGGCGCCGGCGCGGACGACGATCCCGGGGACCCCCTCGAGATCCGCGAGGTTGGTGCGAAAGTTCACGATGCAGGCGCGCAGGGCGAAGGTCCCGTCGACGACCGCGTTGGAGAGGTAGACCTCCCCTCCCCCCTTGAGGCGGTGCAGGAGCTCCTCGTTGAGGTCGTTCAGGTAGGTGTCGACGGCCTCGCTCCCCGGCCGGAGGTCCTCGGGCACGTAGCGGAAGGTCGAGATGCTCAGCTGCTGGGTGAGCGCCTGGAGGCGGGGCTCGGCCTGCACCCGTCGGTGCAGCTCGCGGGCGAGGCGGATGTCGTCGCCGATCATCCTCCGGTAGCCCGCCCGCCCGGCCTGACGCAGACCGAGCCAGACCTTGAGGGCCCGGAAGCCACGAGAGTTCTGGAGACCGAGCTCGAAGTAGTTGACGCGGGGATCCTCTTCCTCGCCGTCGAAGCGGTAATAAGGCGGCGCGTAGCTGAAGGTGTCCCGCAGCCCCCCCGGGTGCCGCACGAGGGCGCATCCCGCTTCCAGGGCGGTGTAGAGCCACTTGTGGGGGTCCATGGCCACGGAGTCGGCCTCGGCCAGCCCGGCGAGGTCGCCGGGGGCCTCTTCGCTCAGGACGGCCAGCGCCCCGTAGGCGCCGTCGACGTGGAACCAGAGATCGTTCTCCCGGGCGA